>CAYGMG010000150.1:0-9713 GCA_964350895.1 uncultured Lysobacter sp. | reverse complement strand
AGCGAGTGCGGACGCTCGAACGCCCGAGGCAGGAGCCGAGGGCCGGCCGACCTGGCGAGCGCTGGACGCGCGAGTCTGGTCGGCGACGGTGACGGCAACGCAAGGTGGAACGAAGCGATATGAATGACAACTGCTATGACGTGATCGTGGTCGGCGGCGGACATGCCGGCACCGAAGCCGCGCTCGCCAGCGCCCGCGCCGGTGCGCGCACCCTGCTGCTGACCCACAACATCGAGACCGTCGGCGCGATGAGCTGCAACCCGGCGATCGGCGGCATCGGCAAGGGGCATCTGGTCCGCGAGATCGACGCCCTGGGCGGGATCATGGCGCGCGCCGCCGACCGTGCCGGAATCCAGTGGCGACGACTGAATGCCAGCAAGGGGCCGGCCGTGCGCGCCACCCGCTGCCAGGCGGATCGCTCCCTGTACCGCGCGGCGATCCGTTTGGCCGTCGAACAGCAGCCGGGGCTGAGCGTGTTCCAGGCTGCGGTCGACGACCTGCTGATCGAGCAGGACGCGGTCTGCGGCGTGCTGACCCAGCTCGGGCTGCGCTTCTCGGCGCCGAACGTGGTGCTGACCGCGGGCACCTTCCTGGCCGGCAAGGTGCACGTTGGCCAGAGCACCTACGCCGCCGGTCGCGCTGGCGATCCGCCGGCCACCGCGCTGGCGCACAAGTTGCGCGAGGGGCGCTTCGTCGTCGACCGGCTGAAGACCGGTACGCCGCCGCGCATCGATGGCCGCTCGCTCGACTACTCGGTGATGGAAGAACAGCCTGGCGATTCTCCGCCGCCGGTGTTCTCCTTCCTCGGCTCGGTCGCCGATCATCCGCGCCAGGTCAGCTGCTGGATCACCCACACCTCGGAGCGCAGCCACCAGATCATCCGCGACGCGCTCGATCGCTCGCCGCTATACACCGGGCAGATCGAGGGGATCGGTCCGCGCTACTGTCCGTCGATCGAGGACAAGGTAGTGCGTTTTGCCGACAAGGCCAGTCATCAGGTCTTCGTCGAGCCCGAGGGCCTGGAAGTCAGCGAGATCTATCCGAACGGGATCTCGACCTCGCTGCCCTATGACGTGCAGCTGGCCCTGGTGCGCAGCATCCGCGGCTTCGAGAACGCGCACATCACCCGCCCCGGCTACGCGATCGAGTACGACTTCTTCGATCCTCGCGGCCTGCGCGCCACGCTGGAGACCAAGGCGGTCGCCGGGCTGTACTTCGCCGGGCAGATAAACGGAACTACCGGTTATGAGGAGGCCGCCGCGCAGGGCCTCATTGCCGGCCTCAACGCCGCGCGCCGTGCCCGCGGCATTGAAGGCTGGAGCCCGCGCCGCGACCAGGCCTACATCGGCGTGCTGATCGACGACCTGGTCACCCACGGCACCAGCGAGCCCTACCGCATGTTCACCTCGCGCGCCGAGTACCGGCTGCAGCTGCGCGAGGACAATGCCGACGCTCGGCTGACCCCGATCGGCCGCGAGCTTGGCCTGGTCGACGACATGCGCATGGCGCGCTTCGCGGCCAAGCAGGCCGCGGTGGAGTCCGAGCGCGAGCGGCTCGGGCGGATCTGGCTCGGCCCCGGCAACGCCCTGGGCCGCGAGCTGGAAGCAGCGCACGGCGTCGCCCTGTCGCGCGAATGCTCGGCACTCGATCTGCTCAAGCGGCCGCCGCTCGACTACGCCGCGCTGGTCGCCCTGCCCGGCATCGGGCGGGGTCTGGATGACGCCGAAGCTGTCGAGCAGATCGAGATCAGCACCCGCTATGCCGGTTATCTGCAGCGCCAGCAGGACGAGATCGAACGCCAGCAGCGCAGCGAGGGCACGCCGATTCCGGACGGCTTCGACTATGCCGCGGTGTCCGGGCTGTCGGCCGAGGTGCAGCAGAAGTTGGCCCGGGTACGTCCGGAGTCGGTCGGCCAGGCCATGCGCGTTCCCGGGGTGACCCCGGCGGCGATTTCCCTGCTGCTGGTTCACCTCAAGCGGCGCAGTGGTCGCACCGCCGCCTGAACAGCCATCCAGGGCTTCGCGCCAGGCTGATCTGCCGGGCCTTACACTCTGAGGCCATTTCCGGGCCATGACGGGTCGATGAGCGAGGAGTACGACCGCCACTTTCGCGAGTTGCTGGCGCGTCGGCGACGACTGAGAAAGCTCCTGCGGCCGCTGCCGCGACGGGCCAACGTCCGCCGCTACCCGGTGATCAAGTGGTTTGCGCGGCAGGCCTCATCGCGCCCCTACCTGTGGTCCTTTCGCCGCGAGAACGTGCTTCCCGCGCTGTATGTCGGTGGGGTGATCTCCCTGCTTCCGCTGTACGGAATCCAGCTGGTCGTGGCGCTGGGCGTGGCCATCCTGTTCCGCGCCAACCTCACCCTGACCGTCGCCCTGCAGTTCATCACCAACCCGCTGACCATCGTTCCGATCTACGGCTTCACCGCCTGGGTCGGCAGCAGCCTGATGCACCTGCTGAGCATCGGTGAGGAGCTGCCGCGCGCCGCGTTCTATGCCAACGCACTGATGATCGGCGGCGTTCTGGTCGGTCTGGTCGTGGCCCTGCTCTGCGACATCAGCTGGCGCATCCTGGCCTGGGAGGCGCGCCAGTTCCGCAACCGGCTGGCCGCACACCGCATCCATCGCGACCTGATGTTGGCCGCCAAGCGCGACGCCGAAGAGGCCGCCGAGGGGGCCGAGGAAAAGGCCGATTGAGCGGCCCATCGGGACGCCGCCGCAGGGCCCATGCAGGGCCGCCGTGAGCGGGGTTCCCTGCGCCCTGAGCGCCCCCTACACTTGCGTGATTCGCACCGCCCCGGTGCGTGAGCCATCAGGATCTCCGTGAGCGCCATCCTGCTTCCCGAACTGCCCCCGCCCGACCCGCGGCGCGCCGCCATCACCGCCGCCTGGGCACGCGATGAGCGCGAGCAGGTAAAGACCCTGCTCGAAGAACTCGGTGAGGACAGCGCCGAGCTGGCAGCGATGCAGCGGATCGCGGTCGGCCTGGTCGAACGGACCCGGACCAAGACCGAGGACCAGGGCGCGATCGAGGCCTTCATGCGCCAGTACGACCTGTCCTCCGAGGAGGGCGTTCTGCTGATGTGCGTGGCCGAGGCTCTGCTGCGGATCCCCGACGAGGACACCGCGGACCGGCTGATCCGCGACAAGCTCGGCGAGGCGGACTGGCGCAAGCACCTCGGCCAGAGCGACTCGCTGTTCGTCAACGCCTCGACCTGGGGACTGATGTTGACCGGGCGCATGGTCAACCTGTCCGAGGACACCCGTCGCGATTTTTCCGGCTCGCTGCGCCGGCTGGTCGGCCGCGCCGGCGAGCCGGTGATTCGTCTTGCGGTGCGCCAGGCGATGCGCATCATGGGCCACCAGTTCGTCATGGGACGGACCATCGGCGAGGCGCTCAAGCGCTCGCGGAAGGGCAGCAATGCCAGCTACCGCTACAGCTTCGACATGCTCGGCGAGGCCGCCTTCACCGCCCGCGACGCGGCGCGCTACTTCGAGGCCTACCGCAAGGCCATCGCGGCAATTGGCGCCAGCGGGCCGAACGGCAGCTTCGTCGGCCAGAGCGTGTTTGCCGCGCCCAGTATTTCGGTGAAACTCAGCGCTTTGCATCCACGCTACGAGGTCTCGAAGCGGGCGCGGGTGCATGCCGAGCTGATTCCGCGGGTGCTGGAGCTTGCCCAGTCTGCGCGCCAGCTCGGCATTGGCTTCACCATCGACGCCGAGGAGTCGGAGCGCCTGGAGCTCAGCCTCGACGTGGTCGTCGGCGCCTATACCGATCGCTCCCTCGACGGCTGGGAAGGCTATGGCCTTGCCGTGCAGTCCTACCTCAAGCGCGCTCCCGCGGTGCTCGACTACCTGGCCAGCGTGGCCCGCGAGACCGGCCGGCGGATGCCGGTGCGTCTGGTCAAGGGCGCCTACTGGGACAGCGAGATCAAGCGCGCCCAGGTCGATTGCCACCCCGGCTATCCGGTTTACACGCGCAAGCCGAACACCGACGTCAGCTATCTGGCCTGCGCCAAGCGCATGCTGGCGGCGAGCGACGCCTTCTATCCAATGTTCGCCACCCACAACGCGCACACCATCGCCGCCATCACCCACATGGCCGCCGGCAAGCCATTCGAGTTCCAGCGCCTGCACGGCATGGGCGAGGACCTCTACGCCGAAGTCGTGCCCAAGGACAAGCTCGGCGTGCCGTGCCGGGTCTACGCGCCGGTCGGCAGCCATGAGGACCTGCTGCCCTACCTGGTGCGCCGATTGCTCGAGAACGGCGCCAACACCAGCTTCGTGAACAAGATCACCGACGAGTCACTCAGCCCGGAATCCCTGGTCGCCGATCCGCGGCGCACGGTGGCCGGATTCGACGCCATCCCCCATCCCAAGATCCCGCAGCCGATCGCGCTGTACGGCGACGGAAGGAAAAACTCCATGGGCATCAACCTTGCCAACGACACCGACCTGCGCCGCCTCGGCGAGGCCATGAACGCCGCGATCCGCCCGTGGACCGCGGCGCCGCTGGTGCCCGGCGCGAAGAACTCGGGCAAGACCATCAAGGTCACTTCGCCGGCGGATCGGCGGCTCGTAGTCGGCGAGTACCAGGAGGCCGACGCTGCCTGCGTCGAGCGCGCCCTGGACAACGCCATCTCCGCGCAGCCGGAGTGGGATCGCCTGCCGGTCGCCTCGCGCGCCGCCATCCTCGAGCATGCCGCCGACCTGATGGAAGCGCGGATGCCGGAGTTCATGGCCCTGTGCACCCGCGAGGCCGGCAAGACCCTGTCCGACGGCGTCGCCGAGGTTCGCGAGGCGGTCGACTTCCTGCGCTACTACGCGCAGCAGGCACGCCGTCTGTTCGGCCATCCGGAAAAGCTGCCCGGGCCGACCGGCGAGACCAACGAGCTGCACCTGCACGGGCGCGGCGTGTTCGTCTGCATCAGCCCGTGGAACTTCCCGCTGGCGATCTTCATCGGCCAGGTCGCCGCTGCCCTGGTCACCGGCAATGCGGCGATCGCCAAGCCAGCCGAGCAAACCGCCCTGGTCGGCTATGCCGCGGTCAAGCTGCTGCACGAGGCCGGGGTGCCGGAGCGCGTGCTGCAGTACCTCCCCGGCGACGGCGCGACGGTCGGCGCGGCGCTGACCCGCGATCCGCGCGTCGACGGCGTGGCCTTCACCGGCTCCACCGAGACCGCCCGCGCGATCAACCGCAGCATGGCCGCGCGCGATGCGGCGATCGGCGTGCTGATCGCCGAGACCGGCGGCCAGAACGCGCTGATCGCCGACTCCTCGGCCCTGCCCGAGCAGCTGGTCAAGGACGCCATGACCGCCGCCTTCGGCTCGGCCGGACAGCGCTGCTCGGCGGCGCGCGTGCTGTTCGTGCAGCGCGATATCGCCGACCGGGTGATCACCATGCTCTCTGGGGCGATGGATGAGCTCAAGGTCGGCGATCCCGGCCTGCTCTCCACCGATGTCGGCCCGGTGATCGACGAGGACGCCCACAGCGTGCTGGCCAAGCACGCCGAGCGCATGGACAGTGAGGCGACCCTGATCAAGGCAGTAACGCTTGGCGAGGACTGCGCCCACGGCACCTTCTTTGCCCCGCGCGCCTACGAGCTGGACTCGCTCTCGCGCCTGACCCGCGAAATCTTTGGCCCGGTCCTGCACGTGATCCGCTACGCCGCCGCCGACCTCGACAAGGTGATCGACGCGATCAATGCCACCGGCTACGGCCTGACCCTCGGCATCCATTCGCGGGTCGACGAGACCGTCGAGCGGATCGCCAGCCGGGCCCGGGTCGGCAACTGCTACGTCAATCGCAATCAGACCGGCGCCGTGGTCGGGGTGCAGCCGTTCGGAGGCGAGCGCCTGTCCGGTACCGGTCCCAAGGCGGGCGGACCGCACTATCTGCTGCGCTTCGCCGGCGAACGCACGATGACCATCAACACCACAGCCGCCGGCGGCAATGCCTCCCTGCTGACCCTTGGCGACTGAGCCAGGACGGCGCAAAGCGTGATCGACCTCACGCTTTGCGCCGGCCCCGCTCAAGATTCCTGCCGGGCGGCCGATACCAGGCCGAAGCCTAAGTCAGGAGAGTCGCGTGGACTCGATCAGCGCCGCCATCGTCAGCACCGCCCAGGGATTGCAGCAGACCGCCCTGCAGCAGCAGGTGTCGACTGCCGTGCTGAAGAGCGCGCTGAACATCCAGGCGGCATCCGCTGCGGCCCTGATCCAGGCCCTGCCGCAGCCGCAGCTGGCAACTTCGGGCAGCCTCGGAACCCTGGTCAATACCTTCGCCTGAGGCTGGCCCGGACATTTCACCAGGTCACCGTGAATCGTCCCGCCTGCCGCGTGGCGCCGCGCGCTGGCAAGTCTCTGCGCTCCGGACACTTTGCCGGGAAGCGTTTCACGGCTGGCGCGGCCCTCGCTTGGTCTTGACGCTGATCGTCGCGCCTTGCGCTCGGCGCCATGTCCGGAGCGATCATCCGCCCCCATCATGAAGTGTCCGGCCAGCGCTGCGCCGACATGGCGCAGACGCCGCCGGACTTAAGCTGTCGGGCCTGATCCTCACCGCAGTCGACGCATGCCCGAAGGCCCTGAGATCCGCCGCGCCGCCGATGCGCTGGCCCACGCCGTACTGAACCAGCCGCTTGAGCGGGTGTACTTCGCCTTCCCCGAACTCAAGCGTCATGAGCCGCGCCTGCAGGGCTGTCGCATCCTCGCCATCGAGCCGCGCGGCAAGGCGCTGCTGACCCGCTTCGACAGCGGCTGGACTCTGTACAGCCACAACCAGCTGTATGGTGTTTGGAAGGTTGGCAGGCCAGGTGCGCCGCCAAAGACCACGCGCTCACTGCGCGTCGAGCTGGTTACGGCGCGCAAGGCGATCCGCCTGTACTCGGCCTCGGACGTCACCCTGTGGCGCGACGAAGAGATCGCCCAGCATCCTTTCCTGCTGCGCATCGGCCCGGATGTGCTCGACGCCAGCCTGGATGCCGAATCAGTCTCCGAACGGCTGCGCAGCAAGCGTTTTTCGGGCCGCCAGCTGGCCGCCCTGCTGCTCGACCAGGCCTTTCTCGCCGGCATGGGCAACTATCTGCGCTCGGAAGTGCTGTTCGAAGCCGGTCTGCATCCGGACCGGCGGCCGCGGGAACTCGATGATCAGGAATGCGCAGCGCTCGCCGATGCCCTGCTCGCCGTACCCCGACGCAGCTACCTCAGCCGTGGCATCCGTCGCTCACGCGGGATGAAGGCCGACTACATCGACAGTGGCGAGTCGGCCTTCCGCTTCCGCGTCTTCGACCGCGCCGGCGAACCCTGCCTGCACTGCGGCGAGATGATCCTGCGCATAGAACGCGGCACCCGTCGGCTCTATCTCTGCCCGCGCTGTCAGGGCTGATCGTCGGGGGCGGGGTTCGGCTGCTCGAAAGCGCGGCAGCGGTCGCATCTTGGTCTGCCCGGCTGCGGGCGGGCAGGAATACCTATTACAGTGACGGACTGATCCATTCGGATGGCTGCATGAGCGCGAACGGGGTACTGCTGGTGGAGGACGATGACCAGATGGCCGGATTGCTGGCCCTGGTCGTCGAGACCGCCTGCCCGGG
The DNA here is from genome assembly GCA_964350895.1 of uncultured Lysobacter sp. GTDB lineage: Bacteria > Pseudomonadota > Gammaproteobacteria > Xanthomonadales > Xanthomonadaceae > Pseudomarimonas. The sequence goes on along the minus strand of CAYGMG010000150.1, from coordinate 2,125 downwards.
AACCCGTGTCGACCGCTGCGCCGATGTCGCCGACGCCGAGTCGCGCTTTTCGCCGCAGCGCCATCGCCTGGTGCTGTGCGACTGGAACCTGCCCGGCCGGCCGGGCATCTCCTTGCTGCCGGTGATCCGCGCGGCGCAGCCGCGGGTGCCGGTGCTGATGGTCAGCGGACGGACCGACCGCGCCAGCGTGGTCACCGCGCGCGCCCAGGGCGTGGACGGCTTCGTCGGCAAGCCGTTTGAAGTCGAACAGCTTGTTCGCCGGCTGATCCAGTACCTGCCGCCGCTGGCCCCGGAGGCCGAGGCGGAGAACGCCGACACGCCGCCGCTTCTCGACTTCCTCGGCGCCCTCGACGACAGCGCGCTGGAGGCGCCCCTGGTCGCCCGGCTGGGGGCGCTGACCTCGCCGCCTGCGGCCGATGAGGCGCCCGACCTTGGCCAACTGGCGGAGAGCTGGGCGCGCCAGCCAGTGCTCACCGGGCGGCTGCTGGCGATGGCCAACTCCAGCGCCTTCAATCAGCACGGCCAGCTCTGTCGCAGCCTGCTCGAAGCGCTGCAGCGACTGGGCTGGCGCAGTGCGCTCAACGTCGCCACCGCGCTGGCCCTGCGCCAGGGCGGTGAGCTTGAGGACCCGCGGTTGGCGCAGCGGATCATTCTCGAACTGGACCGCTGCGAGCGCGTCGCCGAAGCGCTTGACGGGCTGGCGCGCAAGGCGCGACTCGATCCCGCGCCGTTGCAGACAGCCGCCCTGATGCACCGGCTCGGCGAGCTGAGCGTGGTCATGCAGGTCGCCGCCTGGCAGGGCCGCTACCAGCGCCAGGCCAGCGACGAGGAACTGGAAGCCGCGCTGACCCGCTTCGCGCGGCCGTTCGCACATCGGCTGAAGATGCACTGGTCCTACCCGATGCGCCTGCGCGAGCTGATCGGCGCGTTGTACCAGCTGGCCCCCGGTGCATCGCGCCCGGAGCTGATGCTGCTGCGCATCGCCGGCGGCGTCGAGCACGGTGATCTGGACGAGGCGGAAATGGCCAAGCTGCGGCGCCTGGTGTTCGACTGAACCCTGCGCTGGCGCTCGCCGGTCCGCTGCCGCACTGGCATTGCGCGGTCGAACGTGGCGCAATGCCGCGCATGGCTGCCCACCTGCTCCGATGAAACCGGCCGATCCACGCCAGCGCAAGCCGGGAACCGGGCTGGGCTTCGAGCGGCGCCTGCTGCTCGACCAGTTCTGGCTGCTGCTGCCGGGCGCGGCGCTGTGCCTGCTGCTGGTCTCGCGCTCCGGCTGGACGCAGCTGGATCTGGTCCTGCTTGCCGCGGTGGCGTTCGCCACCGTGTTCCTCGCCGCGCGGCTGCGCTGGCGGATGATCTTCCCGCTGTACACCCTGTCCAACCTGCTCGAAGCCCTGCGCGAGGGCGACTACAGCCTGCGCGGCTCGCGCGCCCGCCGCGGGGATCCGATCGGCGACGTGGTCTGGGAGGTCAATGCGCTGTCGCAGACCCTGCGCGAGCAGCGCCTGCAGGTCGAGGAGACCACCGCCCTGCTCGGCAAGGTGATCGGCGCCATCGATATCGCCATCTTCAGCTTCGATGGCGACCAGCGCCTACGCCTGCTCAATCCGGCCGGCGAGCGCCTGCTGCGGCGTCCGGCGCGCGAGGCCCTGGGCCGCCCGGCCGATGAGCTGGAGCTGGGCGATGCCCTGGCAGCACCCGCCGGCAACGTTGGCCTGCGCGCGTTTCCCGGCGGAACCGGACGTTATGAGGTGCGCCGTTTCATTTTCCGCCAGGACGGTCGGCCCAACCAGCTGCTGGCGATCACCGACCTCTCGCGTGCGCTGCGTGAAGAGGAACGCCAGGCCTGGCAGCGGCTGATCCGCGTGCTCGGGCACGAACTCAACAATTCGCTGGCGCCGATCAAGTCGATGGCCGGCACCCTGGCCAGCGTGGTCAGCCGCGAGCCGCTGGCCGAGGACTGGCGCGAGGATGTCGGCGCCGGGCTCGGGGTGATCGCGGATCGCGCGGAGGCGCTGAGCCGCTTCGTCGCCCGCTACGCCGCGCTGGCCCGGCTGCCGCCGCCGCGCCAGCGCGAGGTGGCCCTGCGCGAACTGCTGGCCCGGGTCGTCGCGCTGGAGCA
>CAYGMG010000149.1:0-9757 GCA_964350895.1 uncultured Lysobacter sp. | reverse complement strand
ACAAGGCCCGCAGGGGCGAGCACACGGATGTGCTCGCGTTCGCCCAGCGCAGGATGCGCTGTCGGCGAACCCTCGGAGCCCGAACGCGCACCCGTAGGGCAGGATGCCCGGAGGGCGACAGACCGGGGTGGCCTTTCTTTGGGTTACCTTTCTTTGGCCATTCAAAGAAAGGTGACTCGAGCCGGCCGCAGGCCGGTTCGAAACGCTGTTGATCTTGTTCCTGCTTCAACAAAAAGAGCCCACTTCGCCGGCCAGGGCGAACGCACACTGTGCGCCCGGCATGCGCCTTCGCGACGTCCTACTCCCCGCCGGCAAACCCCATCTGACGCCAGGCCTCGTAGACCACGACTGCCACCGAATTGGACAGGTTCAGGCTGCGGTTCCCGGGTCGCATGGGCAGGCGCACGCGCTGCTCCGGCGGCAGCGCGTCAAGCACCGACTGCGGCAGGCCGCGGGTCTCCGGGCCGAACAGCAGGGCGTCGTCCTCGCGGTAGGCGATGCGGTCGTAGCGGGTGGAACTACGGGTGGAGAGGGCTAGCAGGCGCGGCTGGCCGATGGCCGCAAGACAGGCGTCGAGATCGTCGTGGACTGCCAGCTCGGCGTACTCGTGATAGTCCAGCCCGGCGCGGCGCAACTTGCTGTCCTCAAGCGCGAAGCCGAGCGGACGGATCAGGTGCAGGCGGGCGCCGCTGTTGGCGCACAGGCGGATGACATTCCCGGTGTTGGGCGGAATCTCGGGCTGATAGAGGATGACGTGCATGGGCGGCGATCATGGTCGCCGCCGGCGGCGGCGGCAAGCGCTGCGTGCTCGGCTCAGTGCAGTTCGCTTGGGGCACCCTCTCCGATCCGCCACGGCCGGCCGCCGGCAACGGTGATCCGCGGCTGCAGGCTGTCCGGATCCAGCAGCAGAAGATCCGCTGCGGCGCCGACCTGCAGGACGCCCTTGTCGGCAAGGCCCCAGACCCGCGCCGGTGTACTGGTCAGGGCGCTCAGCGCCAGCGGCAAGGACAGGCCCAATTCGCAGGCAGCGCGCAGGGTGGGCAGCAGGCTGTCGATCCGCGCGGTGTCGATGCCGAGCAGGCGGCCTTCGGCATCGAAGTGCGGCAGGCTGGCCTGGCCATCGGAGCTGAGGGTGACCCGCCCATGACAGGCGGGATCGGCCAGCAGCTCGCGCAGGGCCTCGGCCGCCGGCACCTCGCCGGCGGCGAGCAGGGCCTGGGTGGTGCTGGCCGTCAGATCGATCCAGCCACCCCGGCCAATCCAGTCACGTGCTTCATCGAGCAGGCCCCGCGAGCGGTTGCAGTGCGTGGGCAGGTAGCGGCTCGGCGATACCTCATGTTCAGTGACCGCGTCGCGCAGCAGACCCAGCCGTTGGCGACCGTCGCCGACGTGAACCAGCACGGTGCCGGCCTTGCCTGCCAGCATGCCGCCAACATGAGCCTCGCAGGCGATTCGCGCCAGCTCGCGCGCGCTCGGCTGGGCCCCGCGGTGATCAGCGATGGCGATCTCGCCAACGCCGAGGATGTCGTTGATCAGCACCAGGTCGTCGCGCAGCGAGCCGGTCAGCGTGCGCAGCGGAACGTGGTAGGACCCGGTCAGCGCATAGGCGCTCAAACCATTCGTGTTCAGTGCGCGGCCGCAGGCCAGCAGATCGGCATGGCTGCGAGTACTGTCGTCGGTACCAAGCGCGCCGATCAAGGTGGTGACACCCGCCGCCAGCGCCTGTCCGGCCTCCAGCGGCCGCATGCGGCTGGCAAAGCCGCCTTCGCCGCCGCCGCCAGCGGTATGCACCAGACTGTCGATGAGGCCAGGCACGGCGAACAGGCCGCGACCATCGATCTCGCGCAGGGACTGACCAAGGCCAGTGGGCGAGAGGCTCGGCGCCAGCGCCAGGATCCGTCCGCCGCCGAGCAACAGGTCCCGCTCACCCTGCGCCTCCGGCGCGTAGACCGAAGCGCCGCGAATCAGAGTGAGCATTGGTTGATCCATATGTTCAGTCATTGCAATCCTGTCAGAACAGCGAGGGCGACAGTCGCTGCCGCCAGCAGCATCAGTACCAGCACGAAGCGCCAGATCAGGCCGAGCCAGCGGGTCCAGGCAACGCCTGCCATGCCCAGCGCGCCCATCAGCGAAGCCGAGGTCGGCACCAGCAGGTTGGTCAGCCCATCGCCGAGCTGGAAGGCAAGCACCGCGACCTGCCGGCTGACGCCGAGCAGGTCGCCGAGCCCAGCCATCAGTGGCATGGTGATCGCCGCCTGCGCGCTGCCCGAGGTGACGAAGAAGTTGAACACCGACTGGGCCAGCAACATGCCCTGCGCGGCGGCCAGCTCGGGCCAGCCCTGCAGCGCGCTGCCCATCGCATGCAGCAGGCTGTTGAGTGCCGAGGGCGCGTGCGGATCGCTGCCGCCGAGCAGGTAGAGCAGACCCTTTGCCAGGGCGATCACCAGGGCCACCGGCACCAGCTGCTTGGCGCCTTCGATGAAGGCCTGCACTGCAGCCTCGCTGTCTATGCGCCGGCCGAGCACCGCGACCAGTCCACAGAACAGGCCCAGGGCGACGAACTGGCTGGCGATCTCGGCAATGTAGTAGCCGCGCGCGACCACGCCCCAGACGATCCACACCACCGTCGCCAGCACGCCGACCAGGACCAGTCGATCTACCCACTGCAGGGGCGCCGTCTCCAGCGCAGCGGCGTCGGCCGTGGCGGCCGTCCGGTAGCGTCGCGCATACCACAGGGTGAAGCCGATCCCGACTGCGACAAAGGCGCAGAACATGCCGATCCGGAAGCCTGCAGCAGAAAGCAGTGGCAGCCCGGCGATGCCCTGCGCCACGGCTACGCTGAACGGGTTCATCCAGGAGGTGGCGAAGCCGATCTGGCTGGCCATATACGTGATCATCACCGCGACCTCGCGCGGATAGCCGTAGCGCTCGATCAATGGCAGCAACAGGGCGATGAAGGCGATGGTCTCCTCGCCCATGCCGAACACCGCGCCGCCGGAGGCGAAGGCAGCGAACAGCGCGGCCAGCAGCAGGGGCGGCCGGTCGCCGGTGATCCGCGCAAGATGCAGCAGTCCGCGATCGACCGCACCGGTGGCGCGGATCACGCCGAAAGCGCCGCCGACCAGCAGCACGAAAGCGATCACACCGACCGCAGCGCCGGAGCGCGAGCCGGAGGTGAAACCCTCGAACAGCGCATTGATCAACCCGCGCTCGCCTTCCTCGGCAAACAGTTTCACCGCCGATGCGGACTCGCTACTGCGATAGCTGGTGAGTGAAATCGCCTCGCCTTCGACAAAGTAGCCGGCGTCGACAAAGGGCACGACCAGAGTCGCCAGCGCACAGGCAGCGAACAGGATCAGCAGGGTATTGGGCGTGCGCCAGGGACGCGGGGTATCGGTCACGCGAGGTTCCGTCAGGGGCAAAAGGCTAACGATACGGGGTTGGGTTCGGGATTGCGGGAGCTGTCCGGCTTGCCGGCGGCGAATTCGGCGATAGCTCGGGCGTCGAACCACGACGGCGGGAGCCCGGCTCATTCCATGCAGCGGGTGAGGCTAATGGCGAAACGGCTGGACCTCCGCCTCCGCGGGGGTGACGGCGCGTTGGAATTGGGGCAGCGCCGCCATGACCGCACTCAGGCGGTCATGGCCTTGCTTCATTGCATCAGAAGCGCTGCGTATAGCTCAGCTGCCACCAGCGTCCCAGGCTGTCGTGGTTGAACTTGTCGAAGTTCGACGCCGAGCCCAGCGCGCGCGGCGGGTCACGGTCGCCGAGGTTGCGCACGCCAAGGCTGGCATAGGCATCCTCATTGAAGTCCCAGGTCAGGTTGGCGTTGAGCGTGGTCCATGACGGCACCCGGCGCCCGGCCGGCACGCCGTCGCGCTGGTCGTCGTCGTAGTAGCCGTCGGTGTAGTCGGCCCACAGCCGCGTGCTGAGATGGCTGATCCGCCAGCCGACGCCGACATTGGCCAGCCACTCCGGATAGCGGAACTCACCGTTCAGATCGACCAGCCGCTGGCCACCGACGCAGGCACCGGCGCCGCGCCGCGGATCGCTGCCGCCGCAGCTTTCCGAGCGCTGGAAGCTATTGGTCCAGGTGGCGTCGACATAGAACAGGAAGTCGCCCCATGCGGTGTCGTCGAAGCGCTGCTCCAGGCTGATGTCGAGGCCGTCGGTCTTCTGCACACCGACGTTGATCAGGGACAGATGCACTTCCTCGACCGGACTGCCGATGCTGCCATTGCGGGTCTCGATGCCGATCTGCCCCGGTCCGAGCTCGCCAACCGCCACCACCAGGCTCGGATCGATCAGGGCCTGGCGGAACAGCTCCAGCGGGTCGATGTCGACCAGGTTCTTGTGCCGGAAGTCGAACCAGTCAAGGCTCAGCGTGGTGCTCTCGCCCAGCTGCAGGACGCTGCCGACGAACCAGGCCTCGGCGGTCTCGGCCTTGAGCTGCGGGTTGCCGTAGACCTCGGAGAGGTAGAAGTCGTCGCCGGTGAAGCCGCCGCAAAAGCTATCCAGGAACTCACCGCCGGTCGAGCACGGCAAGGCCCCCGAACTCAGCGTCGTGCCGGCACCGCTCTGGGCCAGCGAGGGAGCGCGGAACGATGTGTTCCAGCCGCCGCGGAGCAGGACCGCTTCGTTCGGCTGCCAGCGCAGGCCGACCGCCGGATTGAAATCGCTACCGAAATCATCGTAGTCATCGAAGCGGCCGGCCAGGCGCAGGTCGAGCGTTTCGTGCAGGGGCACCAAGGCCTCGGCGAACAGGGCTACCTGATCGCGCTCAGCGGAAACCGCGGTCGAGCCGAAGCCATACACCGGCACCTCACCGGTGATTGGATCGGCCGTGGCCAGCGGCGACGGATCATCGCTGATCTCCTCGCGCCGCGCCTCGACGCCGAAGGCCCAGGCCACCGGGCCGCTGGCGGTCGCGCCCCATTCGCCTGAGAACTTCAGATCCCAGGCGTAGAGTCTGGATTCGCCGTCGCGCGGCACCCGCTCGCGAAGCAGATCGAGCACCTGCTGGCTGTTCGAGGTCTGGCCGCCGAAGGGGCTGTAGTAGAGCCCGCCATTGTCCGGCGCGCAGTTGGTCGCGCCACTGGCGCACAGCTCGCCGAGCAGGGCGGCGCGGAACCGCTCCACGTTGTAAATGCCGGCGACCGCGCGCTGTTCGGAGTCGCTGCGCGAGAGGTTGAGCGCGGTTTCCCACGACCAGTTGTTGCCCAGGTAGCCCGACAGCCCGTTGACCCAGCGCCAGTTGCTGCTCTCCACCTCGATGGTGCGGGCATCCGGAAAGCGGCCCCAGCCGAAGATGGTGAAGTCCGGATCGACCCCGGCGGCCAGCAGGCGCTGGCGCAGGGCGGCGGGCATGCCCGGGTGGAAGAAGTCGATCTCTTCCTGGCTCCACGGCGCCGGATCACTGTTGGCCTCGGATTCGTTGCGCTGCAGGGCCAGCTCGGAGAAGTACTCAAGGCCATCGGCAAAGCTGTGCCCGAAGGTGAGATAGGCACCAAGCCGGCGGGTTTCCGGATCGCTGGCGGTAAAGGCGTTGCGGTTGAGTTCGCAATACTCGCCAAAGCGCGAGGCCGGGAAGCCGGGGCGGCCGTCGTAGCGCTGGCTGTCCGGGCAGGACTGTTCGACAAAGTCGATGTCCTGGGCAAACAGGTCATTGAAACTCGGATAGATGCCCTGCTGCGATGGCCGCGGCTCGACCGCCGAGATCGCCCGGTCACGGTCGTACAGCGCGTTGCGCTGATAGGCATCGAGAATCACCATGAAGCGGCTGTCGCCGGCCGTCGCGCCCCAGACCAGATTGGCATTCATCCGCGCCTCGTCGGTGCTGGCTTCGCTGTCCGCGTAGGACGCCGATAGCCGCAGGCCGTCGAAGTCGCGGCGCAGGATGAAATTGACCACGCCGGCGACGGCATCTGCGCCGTAGATCGCCGAGGCACCGGTGGTCAGTATTTCGACCCGGTCGATCGCAGCCAGCGGGATGGCATTGATGTCGACGAAGTTCTCCGAGCCGTTGGCGAACGAGGCCACCGACATGCGCCGTCCGTTGATCAGGGTCAGGGTGCTGGCCGTACCCAGGCCGCGCAGGGAGACGCCGGAAAAGCCGGCTGGCGAATCACCTTGGCGGGCGCCGGAATTGGCTGTCGAGAAGTTGCCGGTTCCGCCACCGGCCTGGCTGACCTGCTGCAGCAGGTCGGACACGGTGATCGCACCCAGCGCCTTGATGTCCTCGGCGCTGATGACCCGCACCGGCTGGGCATCTTCAAGGTCGATGCCCTTGATATTGGAACCGGTGACGACGATCCGGTCGAGCTCGTTGGCCTCCTCGGCGGAGGGCGTGGACTGGGCCGCAACGGCCAGCGGCAGACAGCAGAGCACAGCGGCAGCCAGCGGCCGACGCGGCAGCAATAGGTTAAGCATGGAATTCTCCAGCAGCGCCCGCGCGCCGGAGCGGCGCAGGCGCGTTCGATTCGGGGGTTCAGTACCGGGATCGGCAGGCAGGCGCGACGGCAATAGCCTGCCGCGCAGCGCGGGTAGCGCTTATTCGTCCCACCACTCGGAGAGATAGAAGCTCCGGCAGTGGTACTCGACTGGATTGGCAGCGCGCATCGGGCGGGCCTTGCTTCCGGGAGTCCTGATAACAGGCTGAAACGGCGGCCTTGGCTTGTCAAGTGCCCGGCAGCCTACGGCAGGCGCAGCACTGGCCAAGTCGGCGCAATCCGGACACCCTGTGCTGCCCTGTCGGCCACGGTGCAAGTATGCGTTCAACTGCCCTGATGCTAGTCGCCCTCGCGCTCTCCACACATACCGTTTGCGCGCGCGGTCAGAACGCCGAGCTGGTTCTTGCCGGCGGGTCGCTGGCGCTGTGCAGCAGCTATTCGCCCGGGCAGTGCAGGCCAGATGCGATACCTCCGGGACGCAGCGGGACCCGCTACGCCCTGAGCGCCGAGAACATCGCCCGCGCTGCTTCGCTGCCGGCCAGCGCGGCGGATGAGCAGACTCCCGGAATCGCCGAGGCCCTGCAGCGGCTGGCCAAGGAGCTGGGGGACGGCGAGCTGGATGCGCGGCGGATCGAGGATGCGCTGGACCGCGACTGCCAGCAGCAGCGCTGCCGCTGGTCAAGGCTCGACGACAACCAGCGCCTGGGCGTGCTGACTGCCTTGCAGCAGACACAGCTTGACGCGCGCGGCGAGCGCCTGCGCGAACGGGTATCGCTGCAGGCCAGCGCGCAGGGCGGCGGGGTGAGGGTCATCGAACAGTTCGTCGCCGCGGCTCGCGAACGCGCTGGCGGCGTAGTGCCGCGGATCGCCTTCGTCACCGCATCAGGATTCGATCCGTTCGACGCCGTCGATTACTACACCAGCCTGTTCACCGATGCCGGCGCCAGCCCGATCTGGTGGCCGCTCGATGCGGCCTTGGCACCGACCCTGGCCACCAAGGCCGACTGCGCTGGGCTGGCCGAGGCGCAACGGCAGGCCCTCGACCTGCCGGATCGGAGCGCCGTGTTTCCCGACCTGGTGGCACAGCAGCAGGCATGGTGCCGCTCCGCGCACGCGCTCGGCCTGCCGCCGGGGATACACGGCGTGTTCTTCGCTGGCGGCGACCAGTGGCGGCTGCGCCGCGCCTTCTTCGATGAGCAGGACCTGCCCTACCCTTGGCTAGGCGCGCTGCGCGAGGCGGTGGCCGATGGCAGCGTCGTTGTCGGCGGAACCAGCGCCGGCACCGCGGTGCAGTCGGGGCCAGGCATGCTCAGCAATGGCAGCCCGGAGAAGGCGCTGCGCAGCGGTCCACAACAGGCCGCTCCACCGACCCCCGGCTGCAGCCGCAGCGGCGACTGCCGGGGACTCGAAGAAGACAGCTTCACGCTCTGGCCGGGCGGCGGATTCGGCCTGGCAGGGCCATTCCTGATGGACACCCACTTCTCCGAGCGCACCCGCGAGTGGCGGCTGCTGCGCGCCCTGGCCGAGGGCCCATCGGATGTCGGCATCGGCGTTGACGAAACCAGTGCCGTACATCTGCGACAGGACGCCCGCGGCTGGACGCTGCGCGCACTGGGCGCCAGCGGCGCATGGTTGTTTGAAGCCGGCGAGCGGCGCTGCGGCCAGCTGGTCGGCAAGGCTCACTATCTGGCACCCGGACTCAGCCTTCACTGGAGCACCGAGCAAGGCCTCGTCGCGCCCACAGTCTCGGGCGCAAACGAGCGCGAAAGCGCAGCAATGCCAGCCCTGGCGCTGAACCCTGCGGGGGCCGGCCGTCCCTTCGCCCGGGGCGCCATCCGCGAGGCCGCATCCGCGCTCGCGCTCGGCCTGCCTACATGGTCGATCAAGGCCTCCGGCAGCTCGCTGCGCTTTTCCCGGCAGGAGCATAGCCGGGCCTGGACCGGGGAAGGTGCCTATCCAGGCGTCGTCGGCCTGCGCTTTGAATTCAGCTATCCCGCGGCGTGCAAGGACTAAGACGCAAGGCGCAGCGGCCTCTGTTGCCTAGTGGACTGTAACGGATGAATCGGTAGAGGGATCGCGCCGGCATGGTCGCGATGGACGCCGTGCCGGAGCGAGGCCAATAGCCGTAGCTATTGGCCAAGTGAGGCGCAAGTCCAGCGCGGCCAGACCCAGCGAGCTGCTATCGATTTGTCCGTTACAGTCCACTAGTGTCCTGTCCCGGAAATACATCGCAGAATTCGCTCGGTCTGCGCCGCCGATGCCGCGTTCCTCGTCGTCACCATAGCGCTGCTATGCCTCGGCCGGCCCCTGCCAGGGCGTTCGCTGCGGGCCGACGAGTCCACCGGACTCGTCGAGGCGCCCGCGCTCACCCTCGCGCCTTGCCTCGACGACGCATCCGCGTCGCGACTTCAACAGCGTATCTCCGGGACAGGACACTGGCGCACCCACAACATTCCGCTTCACCAGCGCAGGCTGATGCGAGCAGCCGCGGCGGTCGTGCAGCCGTCCCGTCGCGCAGGACTCGCCTGATGCTGAGATTCAAGCCCAAGCAGGCACGGGACGCTGGCAGCGGCTACCCGGCCTGCCGACCACCTCTGGCAAGCGCCTGGGCAATCCAGGCCATCGGCAGATAGGCAAGAACCAGGTCGAGCAGAGTGAACCACCAAGGCGACGGCAGCATCAGCACGTTTGCCGTCCCACCGAGCAGGAACAAACCACCGATCGCCCAAGCCGCGACTGCCGAGCGCTGCGGCGCGAGCAGGACCGCCACAAACGCGCCGACCAAGGTGCCAAGAGCATGGGCAAGGAACGGGAACAGGAAGTGCTGCGGCCCGAAAAGCGGCATGGACGCCTTGAGCGACTCCATGCTGCTGACATCGGCGCCCGCCGGCGGCGGCAGCAGCTGGCCCCCAAGCATGATCAAGCCCATATTGACCGCGCTGCCCACGACCAGTCCCAGCAGCACCGCTCCGAACATCCGAAGAAATCTCTTCACCGACCCGCCCCCCATCAATTCAGCTTGCCTGCATGCTGCGCCGACGCGCTGCGCGGAACAAGTTGCGGGTGGGATCGATCCCATCGGACTGTTCCGGAGTCGGTCTCGGCCAATTGCCGTTCCGGGCGCACATTTGCCGTTCGTCGATGCCCATCCATTGCGCCGGCTTTCTGTGGGAGCGGATCGAATCCGCGACCGCGGCGCGACAGGATGGCCACTGACTGCGGACAGATCGAGGCGTCGCGGTCGCGGATACGATCCGCTCCCACAACAGCTCGCTGACCTGCTCCGCGAAGGGCAAATTTGCGGCGCT
>CAYGMG010000148.1:0-9787 GCA_964350895.1 uncultured Lysobacter sp. | reverse complement strand
GACACGGATCGTAGTGTGAAAAAAGTGGGGAGACCTCAGGTCTCGGACGCGCCGGTCGAACCGTCCGAATGCCCGCATCGGTGCGCCCAAGGCGCACCCTACGAGGCTTGCTTTGGTTCGTTTCGATGGTGCGTTGCGCTTCGCACTGCAGGCTGTGCGGCTAGCGAGCCTGCTGCGCTTCGACCACGAAGCCTGGCTTGATGTGGGAGCGGATCGTATCCGCGACCGCGGGGCTTCGATTTAACCGCAGTCAGTGACAAGCCTGTCGCGCTGCGGTCGCGGATACGATCCGCTCCCACAACAGCTCGCAGGCGTGCCCTGCGATCGTCCGGTTTGCGCCCAATGCGCGCCTCGCGGTGGCCTGCCAACGCATCCCGGTGGCTCCCGGCGGCGAATTGGCCGAGAATGCGGCCCCCGCCGGAGGACATTCGATGAGCATCAAGAGCGACCGCTGGATCCGCCGCATGGCCGAGCAGGAGGGCATGATCGAGCCGTTCGAGCCGGGTCAGGTCAAGCACGCCGCCGACGGTCACCGGATCGTCTCCTATGGAACGTCCAGCTACGGCTATGACGTACGCTGCGCGCGGGAGTTCAAGATCTTCACCAATATCAACTCGACCATCGTCGATCCCAAGGCCTTCGATCCGTCGAGCTTCGTCGACGTCGAGTCGGATGTGTGCATCATCCCGCCGAATAGTTTTGCTCTGGCGCGCACCGTCGAATTCTTCCGCATCCCGCGCAGCACCCTGGTGGTCTGCCTCGGCAAGAGCACCTACGCGCGCTGCGGGATCATCGTCAACGTGACCCCGCTGGAGCCGGAGTGGGAGGGCCATGTGACCCTGGAGTTCTCCAATACCACGCCATTGCCGGCCAAGATCTATGCCAATGAAGGCGTGGCGCAGATGCTGTTCTTCGAGTCCGACGAGGTCTGCGAAACGAGCTACCGGGACCGCGGGGGAAAGTACCAGGGGCAGACCGGCGTTACCCTGCCGCGCACGTGAGTCAGGCCAGCGAGCTGCGCGTGGAAGTCAATCAGCGGCTGACCCGGCTGGGCTCGCTGGGCATCGCCTGGCGTCGCTGGCCCTACAGCTGGGCAGAGCGGCAGTGGGGCTATCGACCGGGCTGGTGGCTGCGCTTGCTCGCGGCGCCGGTGGTCGCCTGGCAGGTGCTGCGCAGCCGTACCCGGTTTCCGCTTGCACAGACCCTGCGCTTCGATGACCAAGGCGTGGCTGTGCAGAGCGCGCTGGGGCAGCGGCGGATGAGCTGGACGCAGTTTTCCGGCTGGATCGACCTGCGTTCGAGCTGGATCCTCACCGCGCCCGGCGTCGATCTGCCGATCCTGCATCGGCAGCTGCCGGCGGAGCAGGCGCTGCGGTTGAAAGCCCTGCTGGCCAGCAAGCTCACCCAGGTCGAGCGACCCAAGGCCTGAGTCTGCGCTTGCCGCGTCCTGCGGCCCCAGGCTGCGATGGCGCAGGGACGAAGTTGGCGATCAGTGCAGGGCGCCGGCTGATTCGCCGACCTGCTCGTCGCCAAGGCCCGACTCCACCAGCCGTTCCAGCGCCAAGCTGACCAGCGCCACCGGCAGGCAGGGTGCGCCGGGGTGGCGGGCAGCCTGTTCGGGCGAATAGGGGATATGCACGAAGCCCGCGCGTGCGGTCGGCCGCTTGCGCAGGGCGTGCATCAGGGCGAAGAACACATGGTTGCAGACGAAGGTGCCGGCGCTGTGCGAGATCTCGGCTGGAATACCCTCGGTTTTCAGCGCGGCGCGCATTGCCTTGATCGGCAGCCGCGAAAAGTACGCCGCAGGCGCGCCGCGGATCACCGGCTGGTCGATGGGCTGGGCACCCGCGTTGTCCGCAATGCGCGCGTCATCGAGGTTGATTGCCAAGCGCTCGATCGAGATCGCCGCCCGCCCGCCGGCCTGGCCCACGGCCAGCACCAGGGCCGGCCGCCGACGCAGGGCGGCGCGCAGCGGGCGCAGCGCTGCGCCAAACACCACCGGCAGGCACAACACCTCGATCAGATGACCGGCTACAGTTCGCCCTTCCAGCGCGCGCACGGCGTCCCACGACGGATTGCTGGCTTCGCCGTCGAAGGGCTCAAAGCCGGTCAGCAGAACGTGCGGTGGCCGGCGGCTCATCGAAAGACGATCAGGTACATCAGCACGATATTGCAGAGCAGCAGTGGGATCGCGGTGCCGATCTGCATGCGGATCACGCCATACGGATCTTTCAGCTCCAGCAGGGCCGCCGGAATCAGGTTGAAATTGGCCGCCATCGGGGTCATCAGGGTGCCGCAGTAGCCCGACAGCATGCCGATCGCAGCGAGCGAGGCGGCATCGGCGCCCTGGCCCTGGACCAGCAAGGGCAGGCCAATGCCAGCGGTCATCACCGGAAAAGCGGCAAAGGCATTGCCCATGATCATGGTGAACAGGGCCATGCCCAGGGCGTAGGCCAGCACCAGAGCGATGCGGCTGTCTGCCGGCACTACGGCGGTGGCGATGCCAGCCACCGCATCACCGACGCCGGTGGCGGCGAACACGCTGCCGAGCGTGGCCAGCAGCAGAGGCAAGAGGGCCGCCCAGCCGATGGCGTCTGACAGCCGCCGCGACTCGGCCAGTGCCACCAGAGGTGACTGTCGGGTCAGCAGGCAGGCAGCGCCGATCGCCAGAACGCAGGCAAGGCCAAGGCCGACCAGGGTGGTCTGCTGGGCGCCGAACAGGCGTTGTGCGCCGATCTCGACATCGCTGAGCACGACCGCGACCAGCACGGTGAACAGCGGCACCATCAGCGCCGGCAGGAACAGCCGGTGGCCGAGGCGTCGGGCTTCTGCGGCGGGGTCGCGATCACGCTTTGGCGGGCTGCCCTGGCCAAGGCCGCCGAAGCCGGCAACCAGGGCGAGGATCACCACACAGATCCCGACCAGCCAGGCCGGCAGCCGCTCGCCGACCAGGAACAGCAGGGCCAGCACGCCCCAGAACAGCGCGTTGCCGCGCGGCCGGCTGTGTCCGCGGTCGCGCAGGGCGGCGACTGCCAGCCAGCCGAAGTAGGCACCACTTAGCCAGTAGATGAGCTGCAGATCGATCATGGCGCGCGACCTTCGGCCAGAGCCCGGGCGGCGCGGGCAAGCCGCGCTTCGAATCGGTGGATGCGGGTGGCGTGGATGGCGAAGGCGCAAAGCGCGGTCGGGATGCCCCACAGAGCGATGCTGAGCGGCTCCAGGATGATGCCGTTCTCAGCGTAGAAGCCCTGCATCAGCAGCACCGCGCCGAAGGCGATGAACACGTCCTCGCCGAAGAACAGGCCAACGTTGTCGGTCGCCGCGCAGAGCGCCTTGAGCCGCTGCTGCTCGGCCTCGGGCAGTTTGCCGAGGCGTGCGTGGGCGGCGCCTTCGGCCATCGGCACCAGCAGCGGGCGCACCGTCTGCGCGTGGCCACCGATACTGGTCAGGCCGAGCGTGGCAAGAATCTGCCGCGCACCGAGGTAGGTGGTGAGCAGACGCGCCGGGGTCGCCCCGCGCAGCCGGGCGATCCAGTTCTCGGCATGTTGTTTGAGGCCGTGGCGCTCAAGCAGGGCGATCACCGGCAGCAGCAGCAGAACCAGGGCCAGGTAGCGCTGCTTGATGAAGGCCTCGCCGATCAGGCTGAGCACTTCGACCAGCTGGCGACCGGCGACAAGGCCAGTCAGCAGGCCGGCGCTGACCACCACCAGGGCCGGGTTCTGGCGCAGGGCGAAGCCGGCCACCACCCAGGCGACGCCGATCAGCGGCCAGTAGTCGACGCCGTTCATGGCGCGCCGACCGTGACGCCTGCTGTCTCGACGGTGTCGCGCAGGGCACGGGCGAAGTCGAGCACGTCGGGACGATCGCCATGCAGGCACAGCGTGCCGGCGTCGATGGCGACCTCGCTGCCGTCTTCGGCGATCACCACAGATCGTTCCAGCAGCAGGCGGACCTGGTTCATCGCTTCGTCGACGCTGGCGATCACCGCGCCGGGCTGGCCGCGCGGGCAGAGCCGGCCGTGCGCGTCGTAGCGGCGTTCGGCGAAGGCCTCGCCTACGCAGGCAAGCCCGGCTGCGGCGGCCGCGTCGATGGAGCAGGAGCCGGCCAGCCCGTAAAGCTTGAGCCGTGGGTCAAGGCGTGCAACCTCCTCGGCAATGATCCGTGCCGTCGCCGGGTCGCGGGCGCTGAGGTTGTACAGCGCGCCATGCGGCTTGACGTGGGCGAGCTGCCCGCCCTCGGCCGCGACCATCGCGGCCAGCGCGCCGAGTTGATAGCGCAGCAGGGCGCGCAGCGATGCCTCGTCCAGCTGCAGCTCACGGCGACCGAAGTGTTCGCGATCATCGAAACCCGGATGCACGCCGATCGCGACGCCGTGATCGAGACAGGCGCGCAGGGTTTGCTGCATGGCTTCGGGCGAGCCGGCATGCAGGCCGCAGGCGATGCTGGCCGAGCTGATGTACGGCATCACCGCCGCATCGCTGGCGCAGCCCTCGCCGAGATCGCAGTTGATGTCGATTCGCCGGCTCATCGCGCTGGCAATCCGAGCGCGGCGCGCAGCTGGCGCTCTTCGCCCTGGCGCCAGAAGCGCATCAGGAACTGGGCAAACAGCAGCCAGTAGATCATTCCGGGCAAGCCGTAGCGCCAGCCCGGCTGGTTGTTCCCGAGGCCCAGGGTAAGGGCCATGGAGACCAGCGCGATCATGGGCAGGAACAGGCTGCCGAGAATCTCGCGCCGCAGCAGCAGGCGCTCCAGCGGGTCCAGTCCGATCTGTCCCGCCCGGCGCAGCGCGTGCACGCGCAGGCCGAACAGCACCAGCCCCAGCGAGGCAAAGGCGACGCCGTAGAGGTAGAACATCAGTTGCAGATCGGCAACTTCGCCGATCTGGAACTCCGAGGGTAGCCAGCCGCCGGTGAGCCAGTCCCACATCGAGGAAAACAGCAGCTTGAGCGGGTACACGTAGACCAGGATCAGGGCCACGAAGAGCAGGCTCAGGACGATGGTTGCCCCGTCATCAAGGCCGAAGCGCCGGCTCCACTGGTTGTGGTCGTACCAGAACATCGCGATCACGAGGAAACTGAGTGCGAAAGCCGGCACGCCCTTGAGCGCCGCGATCAGCTCGGCCTGGTTGCCGGGTACTTCGTCGATCGAGATGGCCAGCAGGGTCACCGCGAAGGCGAACGCCGCGTCGACGAAGGCCTCCAGCCGGGTAACCTGATGGCCGCGCTCGAAGAAGCCATCTGCGCGCCGTTGCAGCGCCGTGCTCACGGGACGATGACCACCTTGCCGGTGACCCGGCGTGCGCCGAGATCCTGCAGGGCCTGCGCGGTCTCGGACAGCGGATAGGCCTTGGAGACCAGCGGGCGGATCTTGCCGCTGCCGATCCAGCCGACCAGCTCGGCCAGGCCTTCCTGATTGCGCGCCGGCTCGCGGCGGGCGAATTCGCCCCAGAACACGCCGACCACCGAGGCGCCCTTGAGCAGGGGCAGGTTGAAGGGCAGGGCAGGGATGTCGCCGCTGGCGAAACCGATCACCAGATAGCGCCCGCGCCAGGCGATGCTGCGCAGGGCCGGCTCGGCGAAGCGCCCGCCGACCGGGTCGAAGACGACGTCGGCGCCGCGTCCGTTGGTGTGCTGCTTGACCGCCTCGCGCAGGTCCTCGCTCTCGTAGAGGATGACCGCATCGGCGCCATGTTCGCGGCAGACCGCGGCCTTGTCCTCGCTGCCCACCGCGGCGATCACCCGTGCGCCGATGGCCTTGGCGATGGCCACGGCGGCTAGCCCGACCCCGCCCGCGGCGCCCAGCACGAGCACGGTTTCGCCCGCCTGCAGGGCGGCGCGATCACGCAGTGCGTGCCAGCTGGTGCCCCAGGCAAGAATCAGGCTGGCGCCCAGCGGCCACGGCGTGCCCGGCGGCAGGGGCGCTGCCTGGGCGGCATCGACCACGACTTCCTCGGCAAATCCGCCGACGCCGCACAGCGCGGCCACCGCCATGCCCGGCGTGAAACCCTTCACGCCCTCGCCGACCTCGAGCACCTCGCCCGCCACTTCGGCGCCCGGCACGAAGGGCAGGGCCGGCTGCACCTGGTACTTCTTCTGGATGATCAGCAGGTCCGGGAAGTTGAGTCCTGCAGCGCGCATCTTGAGCCGCAGCTGGCCCGGACCCGGGGTGGGCGCCGGCAGCTCATCAAGGACCAGGGTTTCCGGACCGCCCCATTGGCGACAGACGATGGCGCGCACAGTGTTCTCCCGTTCGATCAGCGCCCGATTGTGCCGGATGGCCGCGCGACGTGTAGCCTGCCGCCCATCGATGCAGGCCAGAGGTCCGGCAGCGCCGAGCCTGTGGCAGGGCGACGGAAGCGGCAAAAACCCCGACAATGGCAGCATGAATCCCGCTCGCGATGCTTGCTCTCGATGGATGCGCTGATCTCCCCGTTGCGCGCCGGCCTTGCCGGCCTGCTGGTCGTCTTGAACACATTGCTGCACTGTTCGGTGCTGTTCGTGGTGTCCCTGATCAAGGTCCTGCTGCCTCTGGCGCCGCTGCGCCGGGTGCTGTCGCGCCTGCTGATCCTGATTGCCGAGAGCTGGATCGCCTGCAATAGCCGGGTGTTCGATCTTTTCGCCCGCACTCGGTGGGATATCCGCGGCCTCGAGCAGCTGTCCTATGAGCGCTCCTACCTGGTCCTGGCCAACCACCAGAGCTGGGTCGATATCCCGGTGCTGCAGAAGGTTTTCAACAAGCGGATCCCGTTTCAGCGCTTCTTTCTCAAGAGCCAGCTGATCTGGGTGCCGATGCTGGGCATCGCCTGGTGGGCGCTCGACTTCCCCTTCATGAAGCGCTACAGCCGAGAACAGATCGAGCGCCGTCCCGAGCTGCGCGGTACCGATATCGCCGCCACCCGCCGCGCCTGCGAAAAGTTCCGAGCGATGCCGGTTTCGGTGATGAACTTCGTCGAGGGCACGCGCTTCACCGACGCCAAGCACGCGCGCCAGGCCAGCGGCTATCGGCATCTGCTGCGGCCCAAGTCGGGCGGCGTGGCCTTTGTGCTCGACGCCATGGGCGACGCCCTGCACGCGATGCTCGATGTGACCATCGTCTATCCGCTTGGCCGACCGACCCTGGTCGATCTGCTCGCCGGGCGGGTGCGGCGGATCGAAGTGCGGGTGCGCGAGCGGCCGATCCCCGACGCCATGCTCGGCGGCGACTACGAGGGCGATCCGGAGTATCGCGAACGCTTCCAGCAGTGGATCAACGGCATCTGGACGGAGAAGGACGCCGAGGTTGCTGCGCTGAAGGCCGCCGATCCGCGCGACTGAGCGCAGAGTGGATCAGCTGCCCTTGGCCGGCTGTGGCCGCTGCGCCAGCCAGCGGTCCAGCTGGCCGGCAAAGGCCTGGCGGTCGCGGTCCCCATAGCCGGACGGTCCACCAGTATCCACTCCGGCGCCGCGCAGGTCAGCCATGAAGTCGCGCATCGACAGCTGCTGACGCACGTTCTCGCGGGTGTACAGGACGCCGCGCGGGTTCACCGCCACGGCGCCCTTCTCGACCACCTCGGCGGCCAGCGGAATATCGGCGGTGACCACCAGATCGCCGGGCTGGCAGCGGCGGGTGATTTCCTGGTCGGCCGCATCAAGACCGGGCGCCACGCACAGCGCAAGGATGTTGCGCCGACGCGGCACGCTCAGTGGCTGATGGGCGACCAGCACCAGCTGGATGCCGGTGCGGTCAGCCGCCCGGTAGAGGATGTCCTTGACCGCGCGCGGGCAGGCGTCGGCATCCACCCATAGAGTTGCTGCGCTGCTCAGCGCTTGCCGCCCAGGATCATCGACAGACCCTGTTGCAACAGGTCGTTGTGGTTGCCGGCAAGCTTGCCCTGCGGGCTGAACTGGTTGATCAGCTCGGGCAGCATCGCGGCGATCGCGCTGGTGGTTTGCTGGGTCGACATGCCGGCCTGCTGCGCGGCCTTCTGCACCGCACTGGTGCCGAAGATGTCCTGCACCTGCTGCGGTCCGATCCCGGCATTCGGGCCATCGCCGAGCCAGCTCTGCACCACGCCGCCGAGCCCTGCCTGGTTGAAGCGCTGGATCACCCCTTCCAGGCCCCCCATCTGCTGCACCAGGCTCATCAGCGCGGCCATCAGCCCGGCGCTCTGCATGGCATCGCCGCCGCCGAACTGCTTGAGCAGGTCACCCAGACCGCCGCCAGCGCCGTTACCGGCGCCGCCTCCCAGGCCTCCCAGCACCGATCCCAGCGGCGAATTGCCTCCGCCGCCGAGTGCGCCACCGATCATGTCGTCAAGCAAGCCCATGCTGCCTCTCCATCGTTGATTGGCCGCACAGGATAGCCGGCTGAGGCTGGCTTCACCGTCACCAGAGTCGCCAGCGGTCGGGCAAACGCGCGATCATGTGGGATGAACGACTTCTCGACACTGCCGCTCGACGCCGCCCTGCGTCCGGGCCTGGATGCCATCGGCATCACAACGCCGACCCCGATCCAGGCCCAGTCCCTGCCTGAGCTGCTTGCTGGTCGCGACCTGCTCGCGGTTGCCCCGACCGGCAGCGGCAAGACCGTGGCCTTTGCCCTTGCCGCATTGTCACGCGTTGACCTTTCGGTGCAGCGGGTGCAGGCCCTGGTGCTTTGCCCAACCCGCGAACTGGCCGATCAGGTCGGCAAGCAGATGCGCAAGCTGGCAGTCGGTCTGCCCAACCTCAAGCTCAGCCTGTTCTACGGCGGCACCGCCCTTGGCCCGCAGATCGCCTCGCTGGCCCAGCATGATCCGCATGTCGTGGTCGGCACGCCCGGGCGCATCCAGGAACTGATCCGCAAGAAGCACCTGCATCTGGGCGGGGTCAAGGTCGTCGTCCTCGACGAGGCCGACCGCATGCTCGACATGGGTTTCCTTGCCGCGATCGAGGAAATCCTCGGCAAGCTTCCGGCCAAACGTCAGGGCATCCTGCTCTCGGCGACCCTGCCTGCGGAGATCAGCCAGCTCGGCGCCGGCCTGCTGCGCGATCCGCTGGAGCTGCGCATCGATGGCGAGGCCAGCGCGCCGCGCATCGAGGAGCGTTTCTACGAGAGCGCGCTCAGCGCCAAGCCCGATGCCCTGATCGCCCTGCTGCATGCTGCGGCGCCGACCTCCTGCGTGGTGTTCTGCAATACCCGGCAGGACGTTGCCGAGGTGGCCGAGACGCTGCGCCGGCGCGGCGTCGATGCGCTGGCCCTGCACGGTGACATGGAGCAGCGTGACCGCGAAGAAGTCATGGTCCAGTTCGGCAATCGCAGCTGCCGCGTGCTGGTGGCCAGTGACGTCGCCGCCCGCGGTATCGATATCGAAGGCCTCGATCTGGTCCTCAACTACGAATTGCCCACCGATGCCGACAGCTACCGGCATCGTATCGGGCGCACTGCACGCGCCGGCCGCGAGGGTCACGCTTTTAGCCTGGTCAGCCCGCGCGAGATGCCGCGCGCCCTGGCGCTGGAGAAGCTCGCCGGCGGCGCCATGGCCTGGGGCCGCGTTCCCGCCGCGCCGCGCGGCGACGCCGGCCTGTCTGCGGGCATGCGCTGCCTGCGCATCGACGCCGGAAAAACCGACAAGCTGCGTCCCGGCGACATCCTCGGCGCGCTGACCGGTGATGCCGGCCTGCCTGGCGACAGCGTCGGCCGTATCGATCTGTTCCCGACCCGTTCCTATGTCGCGGTGCGCCGTGACCAGGCTGGCCAGGCGCTCAAGCGCCTGCAGGCCGGCACCATCAAGGGCCGCAAGCGCCGGGTGCGCCAGCTATGAGCATCG
>CAYGMG010000147.1:0-9841 GCA_964350895.1 uncultured Lysobacter sp. | reverse complement strand
TGTGACCGCTGCGCGCGCAGAAAGTTCATAGCTAATTGCTGCCGGCTCTATAGTGGATTGGCGCCGGCAAAGGCCTCGGCTGGCGCACCCTGCCAAGAAATCCTAGCCGCTCAGCGGGATGGCGTGGCGCCGCCCAACTCCGCCGCTTGCGCCGCCGGCCTCCGCAACAGGCGCGTGCGCAGCCACTGACTGCCGTTCTGCACGCTCAGGTACAGGCAGGGCACCAGGAAGAGGGTCAGCAACATCGACGAGAGCAGGCCGCCGACCACGGCCACCGCCAGCGGCTGCATCAGCCGCGCGCCGGCGTCGCTGCCGATCGCCAGCGGCAGCATGCCGACCACGGTTGTCAGCGAGGTCATCAGGATCGGCCGGAGACGCACGCCGGCAGCTTCGACCACCGCTTCGACGGTGTCGATTCCGGCCTGGCGCCGGCGCTCGATGTACTCGACCAGCAAGATCGCGTTGTTGACCACGATGCCGATCAGCAGCACCCCGCCCAGGAATACTGGTGCGCTGACCGGGGTGCCGCTCAACCACAACGCCAGCACCGCGCCAACCGCGGCCAGCGGCGCGGCAGTCATGATCACCAGCGGGTTGGACAGCTTCTCGTACTGCACTGCCAGCACCACGAACACCAGGAAGATCGCCAGTGCGATCACGATCGCCATCTCGCGCTCGGTCTCGGCCAGGGTCTCGAACTGGCCGCCCAGCACCACGCCGTACTGGCTGGGCATGTCGATCTCGCGCACCCGCTGTTCAACCGCGGCCATGATCGAGCCGACGTCGTTCACTGACGTATCGAAGCTGCCGACGATGCGCTGGATTCGCAGCTGGTTCTCGCGGCCGATCTCGGCGGCACTTTCGGCGAGGTGGAACTCGGCTACCTGGCGTGCCTGAATCGGCCCGGCCGGGGTATTGGCTACTATCACCTGCGACAGCCGATCGATGTCGCTGACGTCCTCGCGCGGCAGGCGCACGCGCACGTCGTATTCATTCAGCCCGGTGCTGTAGCGAGTCGGCACATAGCCGCTGACCGCATCGCGAAGGGCGCGGCCTACGCTCTGCACGTCCAGGCCCAGCGCGGCGGCGCGTTCGCGGTCGACTTCGATCGACAGCGATGGCGTGCGGTCTTCGTCGTCCATCTCGACGCCGTTGAGGCCGGGGATACCGTCCAGCGCGGCAATGATCTCGCGCGCAAGCCGCTGCAGCTTGGGCAGCGACTCGCCAATCACTTTGAGCTCCATGTCGTTGCCCGACAGGCCGAAGGTCAGGCCGCGGATGCCCGGCGTGCGCACCCAGATGCGCGCGCCGGCGATGTCCAGCGCATTCATCCGCCGCTGCGCCTCGCGGGCCCAGCGCCCGGCCGGCCAGTCGGGGCGCTCGCTGGCGTCGCTCAAACGCACGTTGAGGTAGGCGCGACCGGGGCGCTCGGTGGCGACGCCGCCCCACAGCGCGCCGCCGGACAGGGCGAACACATCCTGCACGTGCGGCAGCTCGCGCAGCGCGTCCTCGGCCATACGGGTGGCGCGATCGGTGTCTTCCGGCGGGGTGCCGGCCGGCAGGCCGATGCGCACGCTGAGCTCGCCGTCGTCGAGCTGCGGCAGGAACTCGTTGCCCAGCCGCCCGCCCAGCAGCAGGCTGCCGACGAACAGCGCCGCCGCGATGCCGACCACCACCCAGCGCCAGCGCAGCAGCCGTCGCAGCAGCGCGCCATAGCTGCTCGCAAGGCGGTCCAGGAAGCGCTGGAACAGGCGGTAGGGCGAGAGCCGATCAAAGCCGGACTGGAACTTCAGTTTGGCGAACTGCGCCGCCAGCATTGGCACCAGGGTCAGGGCCACCGCCAGCGAGGCCATCACCGCGAACGAGATGGTCACCAGCAGTTCGCGGAACACCAGGGTGGCGAGCCCGGTGATCAGCAGGAAGGGGAGCACTGCGGCGAGGTTGGTGAGGGTGCCGGCGGTGATCGCCGACATCACTTCGTCGGCGCCGGCATGGGCGGCCTCCTCGGGATCCTCGTTGAGCCGCTCGCGATGGCGGGCGATGTTCTCCAGCATAACGATGGCGTTGTCGAGCAGCAGGCCAACGCCCAGCGCCAGCCCGCCCAGGCTCATCACGTTGAGGCTCAGGCCCGCGGCGCCCATCAGCGCAAAGGTGGCGAGGATCGCCAATGGGATCGACAGACCGATCACCAGCGCCTTGCGCAGGCTGCCGAGGAAGGCCAATACAACCAGCATCGCCAGCACGCCGCCAAGAATGGCCGCGGAGGCGACCGACTTGACCGAGCCGCGGATGAAGTAGGCGCCGTCGCGGGTGGTGCTGTAACGGATGTCCTCGGGGATGAAGCCCGAGCGCTGCAGCGACTGCATGCGTTCCAGCAGTGCATCGACCACTGCCACCGTGTTGGCGTCGGGCTGCTTGAACACGGATAGCTGGGTCGCCGGCTCACCGTTCAAGCGTACGAACAGGCGCTGTTCCCGATAGCCGTCGCGGACCTCGGCGACCT
Organism: uncultured Lysobacter sp.; assembly: GCA_964350895.1. Taxonomy (GTDB): domain Bacteria; phylum Pseudomonadota; class Gammaproteobacteria; order Xanthomonadales; family Xanthomonadaceae; genus Pseudomarimonas. The sequence continues at coordinate 7,338 of CAYGMG010000147.1, read as the reverse complement.
CGTCGAGGCGGATCCGGCGGTTGCTGCCGGGCACGCTCAGCAGCACCTGGGCGATCTGCTCAGGCGAAGTGAAGCGACCATCGGTGCGCGCCATCACGTCGAGGCTGGCCGAGGTGACATTGCCGGCGGCGACGTTGAGATTCTCCTGCGCCAGCTGCTCGGCCACCGCTGCCATGGTCAGGCCGTAGAAGCGCAGGCGCTGTTGGTCGACGATGACTTCCAGTTCGCGTTCCTGGCCGCCGATCGACTCGACCCCGGATACACCGTTGATCGCCTGCAGCTGCGGCGCCAGCCGGTTGTCGATCCAGTCACGCACCTCGCGCGGCGTGCGCAACGTCGAGGAGAAGCCGGCCTCGAACACCGCCGAGGCGCCCGGGTCCCACTTGTCCAGCCGAGGCGTACCGGCCTCCGGCGGCAGCTGGCCGCGGGCGCGTTCCAGCAGGCGCGAGGCATTCTGCAAGGCGGTGTCGAGGTCGGTGCCATAGTCGAAGATCAGGTTGACGTCGGTGCGGCCCTCCTCCGCCTCGCTGACCATCCGCACCAGGCCTTCGGTGGCCGCCAGCGCACGCTCCAATGGTCGCGTCACCTGCTCTTCGATCACCTCGGGAGCGGCGCCGGGATAGTTCACATTGATCCGCACCAGCGGATACACCACCTCGGGCAGAAGGTCGACCGACAGTCGGCTGCCCAGGAAAAGACCCAGCACGAGCACCACGCTGGCCACAGCAAGGGTTCCGATCGGCCGCCGGATGCAGGCATGGGTCAGGCCGCGGTAGAGCCGGGTGGCGCGGACCGGATCATAGGGCTGGTCGGGCTGGCGCTCGGTCGGACCGGGGGGCGGCCCGCTCATGCGCCGTTGTCCACGATGTCGACGACACGCACGCGTTCGCCTTCGGCCAACTCCAGCGGACTGGTGGAGACGATGCGGTCGCCTGGCTGCAGGCCGTCGGTGATCTCGCGCCAGCTGCCGCGGACGATGCCGGTGGTGACCGCGCGCCGCACCAGCGAGTCTTCGTCGTTGATCACCATCACGTACTGCGAGCTGCCCATGCCGACCGCGCCGGCCGGTACCGCCAGCACATCGCGCTTCTGCTCGACCTGCAGGTCGGCGCGGGCCAGGTAGCCGGGGCGAACGCCGCGAGCATAGGCGCTGGGCAGTTCGATCTCGACGCTGACCAGCCGGCTGGCGCTATCGGCAGCCGGCAGCACCCGCCGCACGCGCCCGCTCAATTTTGCCTCGGCGCCCAGCGCATCGACGCTGACGGCGACTTCGCTGCCGACTTCGATGCTGCCAACATCAAGTTCGGAAACGCCAACCCGCAACACCAGTTGGTCCAGATCGGCCAGCTCGAAGGCCGGCTGCAGGCGGCCGATGGCCGCGCCGGGTTCAATCATGCGGGCGATGACGTAGCCGTCGATGCTGGCTTCGATGCGACCGAAATCGAGCCGGGTCTGCCAAAGTTCGACCTCGCTACGCGCCACGTCCAGCGTCGAGCGTGCCGTGAGCAGACTGGCAGCGTCGACGAAATCGCGGGCGCGCAGGCTGTCCAGACGCTCGAAATTGGCCCGGGCCTCGCGCAGCGCAGCCTGGGCGCGGGCCAGCTCAGCCCGCTGTTCGCTTACATCGATCCGTGCCAGCAGCTGGCCGGCCTTGACCCGGTCGCCGGCCTCCACCGCGACCTCGCTGACCACGCCATCGGTGCGCGCGGCCAGCTGGATGCTGCGCATGGCCTCTACCGAAGCTGCGATCTGAACCCGCCGTTCGAGCGTGCGCCGCTCGACCACATAGGCGCGCACCGGCAGCGTGCTCTCGGCCCGCGGGCGATCCCGCGCCGAAGTCTGCGAAGTGTCCTCGGAACTGCAGCCGGCCAGCACGATGGCGAGGAATCCAAGCGCGGCAACCAGGCTCCACCCGAGTGCGGGCGGGCGTTTTGCGGTGTGAAGAGGCAGCGTATACATCTGTCAAGACTAACGTGGGGACGTCGACAGCGCGCGAACATGCCCTTGCGCGATGCTCACATCGCAATGTTTGCGGGGCGTTCCGGCGGCGCTTGACAACATCGCCGCGCATGCCCGAGCACTGCGGTTGCCAACGAAGACCTGACACTGCAGCGCCTTCAGCGGAACTGTCATGCTGGTGGGGTGGCGGTGGAAGTCGCAGCGCCGCGGGTCGACCGCCCTCCTTATCCCGTACCCAATCCGATAATCGCAAAGTGATGAGTGCGCTGTGCACCGTTTCGAAACGCTGGCTGTAGCCGAAGCCACAGCCCAAGCGAGAAGCAAACGCAGCGTGCCCGGCACGAGCGAGCCGCTGTCGTTCTGTCCATCACAGGCCACTGAACGCGGTTGCTGAAGCAGCGCGCTCAGTCGGTCGCGGCCGGCCCGGCCATGATCCTCTCCCACAGCGCGGCCATGCGCCGACCGACGTCCGCGTCGGGCTCGATCGGTTGCGACCAGGGACGTGAGGTCTCACCGGGCAGCTTGCGTGTGGCGTCGATGCCGAGCTTGGAGCCGAGGTTGGGCACCGGGCTGGCGAAGTCGAGGTAGTCGATCGGGGTGTTCTCCACCATCAGGGTGTCGCGTGCCGGATCGACCCGGGTCGAGATCGCCCAGATCACCTCGTTCCACTGCCGAACGTCAATGTCCTCGTCAGTGACGATGACGAACTTGGTGTAGGTGAACTGGCGCAGGTAGGACCAGATACCCATCATCACCCGCCGCGCATGACCGGGATAACGCTTGCGGATGCTGACCACGGCGATCCGGTATGAGCAGGCCTCCGGAGGCAGGTAGAAGTCGATGATCTCCGGGAACACGCGGCGCAGGATCGGCACATAAACGTCGTTGAGACTCATCGCCAGCACCGAAGGCTCGTCCCAGGGCGCGCGGCCCATGTAGCTGCCCTGGTAGATCGCTTCGCGGCGCAGGCGCATGCGCTCGACGGTGAATACCGGGAACTCGCCCTGCGCGTTGTAGTAGCCGGTGTGATCGCCGAACGGCCCTTCCAGCGCGGTGTCGCCGGGCAGGATATGTCCCTCGAGCAGGATCTCGGCGCCAGCCGGCGCATCCAGTCCGGTCAGCGCGCTATGCCATACCCGCGATCGCTCACCGCGCAGCAGACCGGCGAACTCGAACTCGGACAGCGTATCCGGCACCGGCGCGACCGCGGCCAGCAGGGTCGACGGATCGACCCCTATCGCGACCAGAAGCGGAAACGGGGTGTTGGGATGGGCCTGCTGCCACTCGGCGAAGTCCAGCGCCCCGCCGCGATGCGGCAGCCAACGCATGATCAGCCGATTCGGCCCGATCAGCTGCTGCCGGTAGATGGCGATGTTCTGCCGCCGCTTGTGCGGGCCGCGCGTGACCACCAGGCCAAGGGTCAGCAGACGGCCCACGTCCTGTGGCCAGCAGCGCTGGATCGGCAGGCGCGCAAGGTCGACGTCATCGGCCTCGATGACTTCATCGTTGAACGCTGCGCGCTCGACCCGTCTGGGCGCGACGTGGACCAGCTGGGCCAGCTCCGGCCAGCTTTGCAGCGCCTCGCGCAGGCTCGCCGGCCAGCGTGGTTCCTTGAGGGCTGCCAGCAGTTCGCCAAGCTCATGCAGAGAGGACAGCGGGCGCCCGCTCAGGGCGAGTTCGATGCGCCGCCGCGCGCCATAGACGTTGCCGAGGAATCGGTGCGGCGAGCTAGTCATCCGATTCAGCAGCAGCGCAGGACCGTCCTGGCGCCGACTGTGCAGGCACAGCGAGGTGGATTCGAGATCGCTGTCGACTGGCGCATCGACCACCCGCAGTTCATTGCGCGCCGAAAGCGAGTCGACATAGCTGCGGAGATCATGAAAGGCCATCTGCATTGCTCCGTTTGCCCAGCCGCCAGCGCAGCAGCGAGCACGCCGCGCTGGGCGCGGCGGCCGACGAGCCGCGACGCAAACTTCGCATGGACGAAGGCAGGTTTCCCTGATCCAGGTCAGCGCCGTCGCGGGCGCTGGCTGCTGAAATGCCTGACATGCAAACGCAACCAGTCAACGCTGACGAGCTACTCGACCTGCGTCATCTGCCGGCGCCCGAGCCGCTGCTTCGCATCGAGCGGGCACTCACTGATCTGCCGGCCGGGGCGGTCCTGCACACGCATACCCCGATGCTGCCTAGCCCGCTTCTTGCGCGCCTGGAAGCCGCCGGATGGCGCTACGCGCTGCGCCTGTTTCCGGATGGCACGGCCATGGTGGCGATCCGCAGGCCGATGGCGCGCGCCCTTCCGGCGTGAAACTGCTAGCCCGGACATTTCACGAGGTCGCGCCGAGAGACGCCGCCATCCCAGGCTCAGTGCTGACTTCGACCACACGTATCGCGGAGACAAAGTGTTCGCGGTCTTTCGGCGCTGGCACGGCCCTCGCCGGTCCTTTGCGCCGATGGCTGCGTTCTTCGGCTGCTGGCGCAGCTACGCGGGACTTCGTCCCGACCTCACCCAAGTGGGCCCACCACTTGGGTTCGTCGCGCCTTGCCCTCGGCGCAAAGTCCTCGGCGATCATCCGCGCCCCCTCATGAAATTTCCGGGCAAGGCGCCCGCGCGCCGGCAGTATCGATTCCGACTGCGCTTTTCCTGATCATCCCGGCGTGGCTGCTGGTTGCCGCCTGGCTGTTCCTCAGCGCCGGGGAGCAGTTGCTCGCTTCGCGTTGGGCGCCGGCCACGCTGGCGCAGGAGCATGTGTTGGTACTTGGTGTGCTCGGCAACGGCATGCTCGGCAGCCTGCAGCAGTTTCTGCCGGTTGCCGCCGGTATCGATACGCGATGTCTGCAGCGCCTGGGACTTGGCCTGTACGCGCTGTTCAACCTGGGGCTTGCTGTGCTTCTGGCTGGCTTTCTCGTGCTGCCGGCATGCCGCGTCTGGGGCGGGACCATGTTGGCGCTAGCCCTGCTAGCGTTCGCCGGGCTGGCCCTGCGCGGATTGCTCCGCGCCGGCTGGATTCAAACGCCACGCTGGCAGCTGGCCACGGCACTGGCCTGCCTTGCTCTGGCGGGTGCACTGGGCCTTTGGCTGAGCGGCCAACACGGCGGTCTGCCGGGACTGTCGCGCCCACAGTCAGTGGATCTGCATGCGATGATCGGCTTGGCAGCGGGGTGATCGGGCTGCTCGCCGGGGTGGGCTCGGTGGTCCTGCCGATGTTCCAGGGACTTGCCAGATGGCCAGAACGCAGCCAGCGCCGGCTGTGGCTGGGCGCTGCTGGCGTGCTGCTTCTGGACCTTGGCCTGCGCCTGTTCGGCGGCTGGGACAGCCTGCGCTTTGCCTTGCTTGCGGCCCTGCCTGCCCTGCTGCCGCTTGGCGCCTGTGTGCTGCTTGGCCAATGGCGGCGGCGCAGCCGGCGTCGTCCTGGCCTGGTCCGCGCGTGGTGCATCGGCTGGCTGCAGATCGGCGGCGCGCTACTGCTGGCTGCGCTGGGCGCGCTCAGCGGAAGGGACGCCGCGGTCGGCGCCGCAGCCTGATTGCTGCTGGCGGTTGCACTGCCCCTCTTGCAGCAGGGGATGCTGCTCGAAATCCTGCCCTTCCTGCATTGGAACCGGCTGGTGCTGGCGCGCCCTGTAGGAAGCCACGCGCATCTTCCCGGTGTCGACGCGCTGCCGCCAGAACGCGCCAAGCAAGCCTTGCTGCCGATCAGTCTGGCCTCGTCGCTGGCGCTGTTGGCTGCGGGTTTCGGTGCAGGCAAGCCAAGCTGGAACTCAAGGAGACTCTGAACAAGGCCAGCGCCCCGCGCCGGAGGTTGCGCAGCCGGCCAGCAAGGCGCGCGTCGCAGGGCGTGGTGGTGCCACGGCCAAGACGCCCAACGCAGCTGGGTGGCTGCACAATCCCGGCCCGAAGGGTTGCTACGGTGAGCGTCCGCACCCGCGTTGGCCCCCTTGGACGTGGCACCACCACGTCCCGCGGGGTCCGCCTCGGTGCGAACGCTCACCGTAACAACGCGGGGCACTGGCCTTGTTCAGAGGCTCCTTAACCGGCGCCTTGCTCGCTGTGCAGGCCGTGACCCTTGCGGGCGTGATGCTGGCCTGCTTGCGGCGGGTTGCTCGGGTAGCCCGGAGCTACGGTCTGGCGGTCGGTTGATCCTCAGCGCGGCAGCGCGCTCAGCGCGTTGCGCAGCGGGCTGAGTCAGCTGGGACTGCGCAGGATCTTGGCCATCGCCTTGCCGCGGGCCAGTTCGTCGACCAGCTTGTCGAGGTAGCGGATCTTCTGCATCAGCGGGTCCTCAACGTCCTCGACCCGGACGCCGCAGACCACGCCCTTGATCAGGCCGGCGTGGGGATTGAACGCCGGCGCCTGGGCAAAGAAGGTGCGGAAATCACTGTCTTCGGCGATCTGCCTGGCAAGGCCCGCGGCGTCATAGCCGGTCAGCCAGCAGGTCACCTGATCGACCTCCTCGCGGCTGCGGCCTTTCTTTTCCGCCTTGGCCACGTACATCGGATAGACCTTGGCGAACTTCATCGCGAATACGCGTTCGAGCTCCATGCAGAGGTCTCCGCTGAGCGGTGGGCTTATTCCCACTCGATGGTGGCAGGGGGCTTGCCGGAAATATCGTAGACCACGCGCGAGACGCCGCGCAGCTCGTTGATGATTCGCCGCGAGACGCGATCCAGGAACTCGTAGGGCAGATGCGCCCAGTGCGCGGTCATGAAGTCGATGGTCTCGACCGCGCGCAGGGCAATCACCCACTCGTAGGCCCGCGCATCGCCGACCACGCCGACCGACTTGACCGGCAGGAACACCGCGAAAGCCTGGCTGGTCCGGTCATACAGCCCGGCGGCGCGCAGCTCCTCGATGTAGATGGCATCGGCCTTGGCCAGCAGCTCGGCATACTCGCGCTTGACCTCGCCAAGGATGCGCACGCCAAGGCCTGGCCCAGGGAACGGATGCCGGAACACCATCTCGCGCGGCAGGCCGAGCGCCACGCCAAGCCGGCGCACCTCGTCCTTGAACAGCTCGCGCAGCGGCTCGATCAGACCCAGTTTCATGTGCTCGGGCAGGCCGCCGACGTTGTGGTGGCTCTTGATGACGTGGGCCTTGCCGGTCTTGCTGCCGGCCGACTCGATGACGTCCGGATAGATCGTGCCCTGGGCCAGCCAGCGCGCATTGGCGCGCTTGTTCGACTCTTCCTCGAAGATCTCGACGAACAGGTTGCCGATGATCTTGCGCTTGCGCTCGGGGTCGCTGACGCCTTCCAGCGCATCGAAGTAGCGGTCGGCGGCATTGACCCGGATCACCCGCACGCCGAGGTGCTCGGCAAAGGTCGCCATCACCTGATCGCCCTCCTGCCAGCGCAGCAGGCCGGTATCCACGAACACGCAGGTCAG
>CAYGMG010000146.1:0-9868 GCA_964350895.1 uncultured Lysobacter sp. | reverse complement strand
AGCGCGACAGGCTTGCCACTGACTGCGGTCAGATCGAAGCTCCGCGGTCGCGGATACGATCCGCTCCCACAACAGCTCGCCGGATTGCCCTGCGAACGGCCGGTTTGCGCCCTGAACAGCCCTTCGCACACCGCTGACAACCTCAGGAGCGGGCTTGCCCGCGACCGTGGCGCTACGGCTTCGCCGCGGCCGCGAAGCGGCTAGGCGTGGCCCTCGGCCAGCAGTCCTGCGACCAGATCGGCGTGCCGCTGCAGTTGCTGGGCGCGGCGCAGGCGGGAGGCGATGAAGATGCTGCGCAGTTCCTGGACCGCGAGGTGGAAGTCCTGGTTGACGATCAGGTAGTCGAAGTCGTGCAGGTGGGACATCTCTTCGCGCGCGGCGGACAGGCGTTGCTGGATCACTTCCTCGCTGTCCTGGCCGCGCTTGCGCATGCGCTCGTCGAGGGCCTCGCGGGAGGGCGGCAGGATGAACACGGTGATCGCCTCGGGAATCTTGGCCCGGACCTGGCGCGCGCCCTGCCAGTCGATTTCCAGCAGCACGTCCTGACCAGCCGCCAGCTGCGGCTCGACCGACTGCCGCGCGGTGCCCTTGTAGTCGCCATGGACTACCGCGTGCTCGAAGAACTCGCCGGCCTGGACCATCGCCTCGAACTCGGCCTTGGCGACGAAGTGGTAGTGCTCGGCATGCCGCTCGCCTGGCCGCGCAGCGCGCGAAGTGAACGAGATCGAGAGCCGGATCTGCGGCTCCAACTCGAGCACGGCATTGACCAGGGAAGACTTCCCTGCGCCGCTCGGTGCGGCGACGATGAACAGGTTTCCGCGCATCGTGCTCTCCCTACTCGATGTTCTGCACCTGCTCGCGCAGCTGCTCGATCAATACCTTCAGTTCCACCGCAACCTGGGTGCTGCGCGCATCGACCGACTTCGAGCCGAGCGTATTGGCCTCGCGGTTGAACTCCTGCATCAGGAAGTCGAGCCGGCGGCCGACCGGCTCGGACAAGGCCAGCACGCGGCGGCCCTCGGAGATGTGCACGCCGAGCCGGTCGAGTTCCTCTTCGACATCGATCTTGGACAGGCCGAGCACCAGCTCCTGCTCCAGCCGACCGTTGTCGGAGGCCTCGCGCAGGGCGTCGAGGCGGTCGCGAAGGCGCTGCTCCAGCGCGCTGCGGATTTCCGGCATCCAGCCGCGCACCGCGGCGACGTGCTGCTCCATGGCGTCCAGCCGCTCGCGCATCAGCGCGGCCAGCTTCTCGCCCTCGCGTTGGCGCGCTTCGGTGAAGGACTCGAGCAGCTCGTCTACGGCGGCCACGGCTTCGGCCTGCAGGGCGGCCGGATCGACCTCGGCGCGCTGCAGCACACCGGGAAACTGCAGCAGCTGGGCGAACTCGACCTGCAGCTGGGGAAAGCGCTTGTGCGCTTCGATGGCCATATGGCCGAGGCGGTCGAGCAGCTCCGTGTTCAGCGCCATCTCGCCGCCTTGGCTTGCGCGAAAGCGCAGTCCCAACTCGACCTTGCCGCGCTGCAGGCGCTGGGCGACGCGCTCGCGCAGGGCCGGCTCGGCGCCGCGCAGCTCGTCCGGCGAGCGCAGGGAGAGCTCCAGATAACGGTGGTTCACCGAACGCATCTCGGCGAACAGCGAGCCCCAGGGCGTAGCGCGCTCGATGGTCGCGTACGCGGTCATGCTGCGGATCATGGACAGCTCCGGGGTGTCGGTGGACCACGAATGGTAATCTTCGCCGCCCCGGATTCCCAAGGTTGATCGATGAGCGAGACTTCCCGACCCAGCGGCCGCGCCGCCGACCAGCTGCGTCCGCTGACCATCCAGCGCGGCTTTACCCGCCACGCCGAGGGCTCGGTGCTGATCAGCATGGGCGACACCCGGGTGCTGTGCACGGCGAGCATCGAGAACCGCGTGCCGGGCTTCCTGCGCGGCAAGGGCGAGGGCTGGGTGACCGCCGAGTACGGCATGCTGCCGCGCTCCACCCACTCGCGCATGGGCCGCGAGGCTGCCCAGGGCAAGCAGGGTGGCCGCACGCTGGAGATCCAGCGGCTGATCGGCCGCGCCCTGCGCGCCTGCATCGATCGCGGCGCGCTCGGCGAGCGCACCATCACCCTCGACTGCGACGTGCTGCAGGCCGACGGCGGCACCCGCTGCGCGGCAATCAGCGGCGCCTATGTCGCCCTGGTCGACGCGATCCGCACCCTGCAGAAGCGCGGTGATCTGTCGCGTGATCCGGTGCATGGCGCGGTGGCGGCGGTCTCGGTGGGCATCGTCGGCAGCAGCCCGGTGCTCGACCTCGACTACGCCGAGGATTCCGGCTGCGATACCGACATGAACGTGGTGATGAACGACGGCGGCGGGCTGATCGAGATCCAGGGCACGGCCGAGGGCCATGCCTTCCGGCGCAGCGAGCTGAGCGCCATGCTGGACCTTGCCGAAGCTGGCATCGCCCAGCTGATGGCGGCGCAGCGTGAGGCGCTGGAGGGGTAGACCGCGCTGATCGCCTGTAGGAGCCAGCTTGCTGGCGATCGGATCGCCAACAACGGCGATCGCCAGCAAGCTGGCTCCTACACGCAGCGCTACCGCAAGCCGCGGTGGCGAACCACCAATCACCAATCACAACCCCCGAGTCCAGCGCCCGACCATGCAACGCCTGCTGATCGCCACCGGCAATCCCGGCAAGCTCGCGGAGTTCCGCGAGCTGCTCGCGCCGCGCGGATTCGAGGTCGTCGGCCAGCGCGAGCTGGGTATCGCTGATCCCGAAGAAACCGGCAGCACCTTTGTCGAGAACGCCCTGCTCAAGGCGCGGCATGCCAGCGCGATCAGTGGCCTGCCCTGCCTCGCCGACGATTCGGGCCTGTGTGTCGACGCGCTGGACGGCGCGCCGGGGCTGTACTCGGCGCGCTACGCAGGGCCCGATGCGATGGCCGCCGACAACATGGCCTTGCTGCTCGAGAACCTGCACGGCCTTCCCGCCGCGCAGCGCAGCGCGCACTTCGCCTGCGTCCTGGTCTGGCTGCGCCACCCTGCCGATCCCGACCCGCTGATCGCCGGCGGACGCTGGCAAGGGCAGATTCTCGACGCCCCACGCGGCGACGGCGGATTCGGCTACGACCCGCTGTTTCTCGACCCCGCCATGCAGCGCAGCGCGGCGGAGATGAGCGCAGTAGAGAAGCACGCGCGCAGCCATCGCGGGCAGGCGCTGGGCGCGTTGTTGCGGCAGCTGGGCTACCCGAGTTCGCCGTGAATCGCGATGCTTGTGACGTGACGCCACGCATTGGCAAGTCTTTGTTCCCCGGACACTTCGCGCGAAAGCGAGTCACGGCTGGCGCGGCCCTCGCCTGGACCTGACGCCTATCGCCGCGCCTTGCGCTAGGCGCCATGTCCGGCGCGATCATCCGCGCCCCCTCACGAAATGTCCGGGCTGGACGTGGCCCCGCCACGCAATCCACAGCAGTGGCGCAACAATCCTCGACATTGCGCGGCGCGTGCGCGATCCGCATCCATCATGGGTGTAGGATCCGGATAGTCCCCAAGCACGGTGAGCCGCGCGGACCTCGCAAGCCGGCGCCGAGGGCACACACCAGCTGGAGCGCCGCTATGTCCCCTGCATCCGCCACACTGCTTCTTGCCTCGACCTTCCTGCTCAGCGCGGCGTTTGCGCCGCCTGCAGCCGCCAGCTGCAAGTCAAGCGAGCCCGTACTGACCTACACATCGACGCCGCCACTGCTGGCGCCGCAGCAAGACAGCAGTCTGGTGGTGACGGTTTACGCCGATGGCTGCACCAGCGCGACTTTCCCCAGCCACGACGTCCGCGCCGGTGTCTACGTCACGCACCTGCCTCCAGCGCAGCAGAACAAGCTGCTTGCCGACATCGAGAGCAGCGGCCTGCGTCATCTCGATGCGAATGATCTTGCCGGGCGACTGGCCGAGGACCGGATGCTTGCCAAGCAGGGTGACGGGCGAGTTCATGCAGTGCGCGACGAGAACATCCTCAGCCTGGTCTTCCACGGCGCGCAAGGCGCCCAATCCGACCACGAGCTGCGCTGGGCCAGCCTGCGCCAGGACCTGCTCTATTCCCCCAGCGATCGCGACCTGCTGGCCCTTGACGGTCTGCGCCGACAGCTGGAGCAGGCCGCCGCAGACATCCATGCGAAATCGGAGCAGCGCCGATGAACGCCAATTCGCGGTTTTCCTCCTCTCTCGCACTTGGCATCGCAGCCTGCTGCCTGCTTGGCGCCCAGCCCGCCTCGGCCGGCACCTTCCTCGGCTTCGTCGACAACAATCCCAACGTCGTCGTGCATCCGAACGGCTACACCGGCGCCGGCGGTGAGCTGGTTGTCTCGGTGTGCCTCGACCCGACGGCATTGCCGCCGAGCGGCGATCCGGACCAGGCCATCCGCAACGCGATCGCCGAGTACAACCGCTTCCAGGGCGCCACCGGCAACGTCTCCAATGTGTTCGTCGGCACCGACTTCGAGTCCGTATTGATGCATGAGCTGGGCCACTGCATCGGCATGGACCACTCGGCGCTCGGACCCAGCGAGACCTGCGATGCCACGCCCAGTGGCTTCGACTCTCCGAGCCTGTATTTCGCCAACTCCTTCGGCAGCGCCGGGCCCAACGTGTCGGCCTGCGGCGGCGCCACCACGGTCTACAGCACCAATGCCGGCGCCGATGGACAGCGCGCGACCCGCGACGACCTGCGCGGCGGCGACATCAATCGCAACTGGTTCCGGCGCAACGTCAACAACCCGTTCGAGGCGCCACCCGCCACCGTCGACCGCACCACCCACTCGGTGAGCCTGTCGGATCTGCCGACCGGTCATAACTATGTCGAAGTGAGCACCGCGTTTGCCCCCTGCGAGTCGGGCAACATCAACACCAGTGGCCTGCGCGGCCAGGCGCCGACCCAGAACACCATGTTCCCGGTGAACTGCTCGAACAACACCCTGCGCGACCTGGCGCCGGACGACGTGGTCACCCTGCGCATCGCCCGCTCCGGTCTGGATGGCGTGCAGGGCACGGCAGATGACTACACCCTGCGCCTGAACTACATCGGCCAGGCATCCAGCTGCAATATCCGCATCCGCTTCCAGAACGACGCCGGCTTCGCCTTCTGCAGCGTGAGTGGCCAGGGCGTCGCCAGCAACCAGTTCCGCATCACCGGCGCCACCGCGGTGTTCCAGGACACGGTGAACTGGTTCTACAACCAGACCGACACCACCGCCACGCCGACCGGGCCGGCGCTGACCCCAACGCCGGCCAGCGGCAGTACGACAGCCATGCCTGCCGGCAGCCAGGGCCAGCAGGTGACCCGCGACATCAGCTTTGCGGTCAGCGGCGGGGCAGCGGCGGGTACCACCCAGCTGAGCTGCAGCGGCAGCGGGGCGGTCAGCGTCGCCTCGGGCACCCCGCAGACCATTGCCGTGGGCGGCAGCGCCAATCCCGTAGTGGCCAGGGTGACCCTGTCCAACGCCTCGCAGTCGGGCCAGGTCGCCTGCGTGGTCAATCGCCAGGGTGTGGGCACCAGCAACCTCAGTTTCAATTTCACCGCCGCGGCGGGTAGCGAGGCATGCAGCGGAAACTGCCTGTTCAGGAACGGCTTCGAGTAGGGGCACCATGCGCGCCGGCGTGGCGCGGTGATCCGCGCCGCACCGCCGCCCAGCTGAACGCTTTCGCGCCACCATGCGGTGACGTACAGATTCGCTGGCGCGGAATATCGTCAATAATCGCCAGCCCTTGCGCGTGGTTCGCGGCGTGGAATCTGGCTCATGATCGAATCGTTCAACCGCGAGCAGCTGCTCGCCTCCGCCAACGGCACCTTGTTCGGCCCCGACAGCGGCCGCCTGCCGGCGCCGCCGATGCTGATGTTCGACCGCATCACCCACATCGCCGACGAGGGCGGCGAACACGGCCTGGGACAGATCAAGGCGGAACTGGATATCACGCCCGACCTGTGGTTTTTCGACTGCCACTTCAAGGGCGATCCGGTGATGCCGGGCTGCCTTGGTCTGGACGCGATGTGGCAGCTGGTGGGCTTCTTCCTGACCTGGAAGAAACTGCCAGGGCGCGGCCGCGCGCTGGGCGTGGGCGAAGTGAAGTTCTTCGGTGAGGTCTGCCCGGAGAGCCGCCTGGTCAGCTATGTCATCGACATCAAGCGGGTCATCCAGCGCAAGCTGATCATGGCGATCGGCGATGCCAAGATGCTGGTCGACGGCAAGGAGATCTACAGCGCCAGCGACTTGCGCGTTGGCCTGTTCGAACGGACGGCGGCAGCATGAGCGCGCCGCGTCGGGTCGTCGTCACCGGTTTCGGCATCGTCAGCTGCATCGGCAATGACGAGGCCAGCGTGCTGGACGCGCTGCGCCACAGCCGCTCCGGCATCGCCCTGGATACCGAGGCCGCCGAGGCCGGGCTGCGCAGCCAGATGTCCGGCCGGCCCAAGGTCGATCTGGAAGCGCGCATCGACCGCAAGGCGCGCCGCTTCATGGCCGATGCCGCGGCCTATGCGCATATCGCCATGGAAGAGGCCATCGCCATGTCCGGCCTTGAGGCCGACGCGGTATCGAACATTCGCACCGGCCTGATGATGGGTTCGGGCGGGGCCTCCTCGCAGGCCCAGGTGGAGGCCTGCGACACCCTGCGCAGCAAGGGCGTGCGCCGGGTTGGCGCCTATGGCGTGACCAAGACCATGAGTTCCACCGTCTCGGCCTGCCTTGCCACCGCCTTCGGCATCAAGGGCCTGAACTATTCGATTGCCTCGGCCTGTGCGACCTCCGCCCACTGCATCGGCGCCTCGGCGCAGCAGATCCGCTGGGGCGAGCAGGACGTGATGTTCGCCGGTGGCGGCGAGGAGCTGAGCTGGGCGATGAGTTGCCTGTTCGACGGCATGGGCGCGCTGTCCACCAACAACGCCGAGGCCGAAACCGCCTCGCGGCCGTATGACGCGCATCGCGATGGCTTCGTCATCGCCGGCGGCGGCGGCGTGCTGGTGCTCGAGAGCCTCGACCACGCAAAGGCCCGCGGCGCGACCATCCTCGCCGAGCTGACCGGCTTTGGCGCGACCTCGGACGGCGTCGACATGGTGGCACCCTCCGGTGAGGGCGCGGCGCGCTGCATGCGTCAGGCGCTGGCCGGGCTCGATGCACCGCTCGACTACATCAACACCCACGGCACCTCGACCCCGCTCGGCGACCTTGCCGAACTCGGAGCCATGCGCCAGGTGTTCGGCGCCAGCATGCCGCCGTTCTCCTCGACCAAGGCGCTCACCGGCCACTCGCTCGGCGCCACCGGCGTGCAGGAGGCGATCTACTGCCTGCTGATGCTCAAGCACGGCTTCATCGCCGGCTCCGCACACGTCCGCGAAGTCGACCCCGCCGCCGCCGACTTGCCCCTGGTCCGCAGCTCCCGCGACGCCCAGCTTAACCACGTGTTGAGCAACAGCTTCGGCTTCGGCGGGACCAATGCGTCGCTGGTGTTTTCGAGGTTCGACCGGTAAACCGATTGAAGCGTTTGCCTGTTGGTTGCGGGTGTCTGGCGGGCGGGCGATCCGGGAAGGGCGAGACGCACCCTATGCGAAATCGCTATCCAGAGCGGGTCGATCTGAAGCCAAAAATTATCAGGTAGATCGGGGTCAACACTGTCGCAATCGTGTGCATTAGCAGGCACCCTAGCCAGTTTCCTCGAATGCGCATGAGCCTTGCGTATCTCCGCATGCCCCAAACTGAGCCTCGGATCGCAGAAGATATGTAGGAACTCTCGGCCATCGCTAGGTCCGGAGGCTGCTTGAGACGCAAACAAACGTCGCCGAGTAGCAGGTATCCGAATGCGGTCCCATCCGCTTCTATCGCCGACCGACAGAAAGACTCTGCAATCCGAGCCTTTGCGCGATCCCGATTGGCGATGAGAATGCGAACGCAGCCAAGGTAGCCTTCGCTCAAACCATACTCTCGAGCGAGCCTCTCAAAGTTGACCCAGGCTTTGGCCAGATCAGGCCCGGGCAATCCCGCGCCGATCTCGTAGATGAGACCGCAAGTATAGATAGCAGAAGGATCCCCCTCGCCGGCCAACTTCTCCGAGAGCTTCAGAGCCAGCGCGTAGTCACGTCTCCGGAAGGCACGATCCGCTTCGTCACTTGCATCCATCAGTCAGCCGCCCCCACCGCTTCGAGGGATAAGAATCTGGCGCCAGCGTGACGCTTCCCTTGAAATACCTATTGCCATTTGTTGGATCCTGTCGCGATCTGCAGCGTACTGACGAACGGATCTCCCGTCACAAATAGCGAGGGTCACGCAGGCGGCGAAAGCTGTCTCACGGACAGCCTGATTCTGTGCTATCGCACCACAAGCCGCTCCCGCAGGTTCGACAAGGGTCCCCAGCACTGCAAGTGCGGATGGTGCAAGTGCTATACCTGCAGCAGGCATAGTCACTGTTCTCGTCAAGTGACCGTTGCGCACAGCTTGGTCGATGCTCACATCTCGCCTCGCCGCATCGAAAGTCGTGAGCCTGAAGAAGCTGTACGGTCGACCGAACATGGCCTCTTCCTGCAAGCCCATAGGGTCGACGAGCGAAACGGGATTCCCCCCAACATAGGCATATGTGTTTAGGCCACCCTGCAACCCAATCGGATCACTCTGCGTATATCGCCCCGTGCTCGGATCGTAATACCGATGCCAGTTGTAGTACAGATTGGACTCACTGTCGTAATACTGCCCGGGAAATCCAAGGTTCATTTCGCCGATAGAGGCGAACAGCACCTCGCGATGGAATGGCGCGTTGTGCGCACGCCAGCGGGCGCTGCTGTTCTGGCTTACCACCTGCGGCCGTCCCAGGTGGTCGGTATGGATGTCGTACACCTGAGAGCCCCGGATCATCGAGACCGGAACGCCATACAAGTAGACGTAGATCGATTGGATCGGCGGAAAATCCTCTTCAAACCCGTCTGCCGTTTCCGCCAGCAACTCGCCGCCCGGCGCGTGCAAAAAACGCCTGAAACGCTGGTGTATGGTTACGGCGTTGATCGGCGCGACATTGGGCATCGCTCGACGTCCGACCGACACGGGTTCGACGTCATGCCCGGGCGGCGGAACCTCCTCTTCCTCGTACCCGACCGTGGTTTCGGTTCCCTCGATGTCGCTCTGGAAGAACTTGTACACCCGCTGGCCCGCATGGTTGTAACCGTAGCCGTACAGGCCCCGCTCCCGGGGTACGCATGCAGGCAGTTCGGGCGGGCAATGCTGCCCCGCTTCGTCCCGAATGAGATAGCGCAGGCGTTGCATCGGGCTGTAGTAGTAGTTGTCCTCCAGCAGTCGCTCAGCTGAGGCTGGAGGGCCGATGGGCCTCTCCTGCTTGAACTCGGTCCCGCCCCCGGCCGACGGCTGGGGCTCTCGCTGGACCGCAAGATTTCCGAATACGTCGTACTGGTACGCACGTTGCCAGCCTTGGTTGAGAGCGAAAGCTGGACCCCCGCCTGCGCGCACTGCTGTCCGGGGAAAGTCAAAACCCTCGCAATCTCGTCACCCCCGCGAAGGCGGGGGTCCAGCTCCTGCTCTGCAAGCCGTTTATAGGCCTTCGAACAACTGGATCCCCGTCTACGCGGGGATGACCTTGCAGCGTTGCAGGACGTTCGGGCCGAAGACGAGTCCTCGCACCTTCGCATTCCGCTGAAAGTCGCCCACTACGCGGGTGCGCGCCGGAGGCCCGCACCTTTCCCCGGACAGCAGTGCGCCTGCGCGGGGGTGACGGGATCGAGGCGGCGTGAGTTGCCCGGGCAGCCATGCGCCTTCGCGAAGATGACCAGGCTTTTTGAGACACTAGTGTCCTGTCCCGGAAGTATGTTGTTGAAGTCGCGACGCGGATGCGTCGT
>CAYGMG010000145.1:0-10114 GCA_964350895.1 uncultured Lysobacter sp. | reverse complement strand
CAGTGGCAAGCCTGTCGCGCTGCGGTCGCGGATACGATCCGCTCCCACAACAGCTCGCCGACCTGCTCCGCGAACGGCAAATTTGCGCCTAGACCTTCCCCTCAAAATCCTGCGCCGCTTGGCGCTGACCCGACTCACCCGCACAATGGCGCGCCTTGCCCCTGCGGGCTGTCAGGCATCGTCATGAACCAGCCCACCACTGATCGACCCGGCCTGCTTGCCTGGTGCCGCCCGGGCTTTGAAGGCGAGCTGGCAGCGGAGCTGAGCGAGCGCGCGGCGCTGGCCGGCATCGCTGGCTATCCGCGGGCGCAGCGCGGTGAAGGCTATGCGCTGTTCCTGTTGCATGCCGACGACGATGGTGCGGCTTCCCGCGCCCTGTCCTGGCGCGAGACGATTTTCGCCCGGCAGATGCTGCGCCTGCGCGCCGAGCTGCGCGGAATCGACACCAGCGATCGTCTAACGCCCGTGATCGAGGCGCTCAAAGGGTTCGCGCCGCGCAGCGGCTGGGGCGACCTGATCGTCGAACACCCGGACAGCGACGAAGGCAAACAGCTGGCCGCGCTTGCCCGAGCCTTCGGCAATGCGCTGCGCGGCGCGCTGCGCAAGCAAGGTCTGCTCAGCGCGCAAGCGGTCAACACCCGCACCCGGCTGCACGTAGGCCTGCTCGCAGGCGATCACCTGCTGCTTGCGCAGAGCGATCCGGCGCGCTGCCCGGAATGGCCCGGCGGCGTTCCGCGGCTGCGCATGCTGCGCGATACGCCCTCGCGCTCGGCACTCAAGCTGGA
The DNA here is from genome assembly GCA_964350895.1 of uncultured Lysobacter sp. Lineage (GTDB taxonomy): Bacteria > Pseudomonadota > Gammaproteobacteria > Xanthomonadales > Xanthomonadaceae > Pseudomarimonas. Next base: position 9,329 of record CAYGMG010000145.1, on the reverse strand, counting down.
AGAGGCATTGATGGTTCTTCTGGATGCCGGAGAGCGGGAGCGCTGGCTGCAGCCGGGCATGCGCGCGGCCGACCTCGGCGCTGCGCCAGGCGGCTGGAGCTGGATCCTCGCCCGCGAGCATCTGCGGGTGACGGCGGTCGACAACGGGCCGATGGCCGAGAGCGCGATGGCAACCGGTCTGATCGAGCATCTGCGCGCCGACGGATTCACTTGGCAGCCGCCACGGCCGCTCGACTGGATGGTCTGCGACATGGTCGAACAGCCGATCCGGGTTGCTGCGCGCATGGCCACCTGGCTGCGCGAGGGTTGGTGCCGGCAGGCGATCTTCAATCTCAAGCTGCCGATGAAGAAGCGCTGGGAGGAAACCCGCCGCTGTCTCGACCTGCTTCAGGCTGAATCTGGCGGGCCGCTGGAACTGCGTGCCAAGCAGCTCTATCACGATCGCGAGGAGATCACCGTGTTCGCCCGGCGCAGCAGCAGCTGAGCCAAGGCCGGGCGCGGGGCAGCGCGCGACGGGGACGGCAAGCGCTTGCGCGCGCCGCGGCGGACCGCGGCTCAGATGGCGGCAGGCTTGCGGTAGCGATGCACGAAGCGGTCGGTACGTCCGCGGATGGCCGGGGCGACGACGCTGTCGGTCATCGGATCCTGGGGGTTGCGCAGCACGTCGAGTTCGGCCTCGAACAGCAGCCCGCCGCGCTCAAGCGCATCGCGAACGAAGGCCGGATCGATGCGGTGCAGGCTGCCGACGCCCTGCGCGCCGGTGCCGGGCTGCGCGGCGTGGTCGACGATCAGCAGGACGCCGCCGGGCTTCAGGGCGTCACGCAGCTGAGCGATGAAGGCGTCCGCGTCGATGGCCGGCCACCCCTCTTCGGGAGCAACCCAGTACAGATCGTGGAAGGCCATGACCATGACGATCGCGTCCAGCGAGCCGGCGTCGAGGCCAAGCGCCTCGCTCGGCACCTCGCGCTGCTCGACGGCCGCGAGGCGGCCTTCGGCAAAGCGTGCCTCCAGGCCTTGCCTGGCGTAGCGGGCGTAGGGCGGGTTGTTGACCAGCAGCACCTTGCCGGCGTTGCCCACTTTCTGCCACAACAGTTCGCTGTAGTAGCCCGCCCCGCCGAAAACGTCGGCCACCTGCATGCCGGGAGCGATGCCAGCGAAATCGAGTACCTCGGCAGGCCGCTCGCGTTCGTCGCGCTCGCGGTCGGCGGCCGTGCGCTGATCCTGCGCCGCGGCAAGCGAACAGCCCAGGAAGATCCACAGCAGGAACAGATAGCGCATCGGACTGTCTCGACATGGCGATGGAACATCGTGCCCTGCCGCCGCGTCTGCCGTGCATGCCAGTGGACGATCCGAAGGCAGGCTGCGACGGACCGTTTGCACGCACAGGATCGGCACACTGCAAGCGCAGGCTGGCGCAACAGGATGCGGGAGCGTATCCCGCGCGGCGCGCAAACCACTGGAGGCCTCGCGACGCAAGCCGCCCCGCCACACCCGTCAGGTCAGCCGACTGCCGGCACGCCGAATGCGGCTGCGGACCGCGGCGCGGGCTCGCACGAGGGTCATCCAGGGCGCACCCGCCCTGGCTATCGTTCGCGCCAGTTCTTTTCCATTTCGAGGAAGGTGAACGAAGCCGACCAGGTGATCAGAACGAATCCGATCAGCGATTCGGTGCCGATCAGGAAGCGGATCGGCCCGACCGGCGCGACGTCGCCGAAGCCCACGGTCGAATAGGTGACCGCGGAGAGATACACCGAATCCAGCAGCCGGGCACCGCTGATGCCGACGATGGCGCCGGCGTCCGGCAGGTGCAGCAGGGCCCAGATGCCGATCCCGAACAGCCAGATCTCTGCGATGTGCAGCAGGATGGCGCCGAGCACGGCGTACAGGACCCGTGGACGCCTGGGCCCCTCGCGCCGTGACAGTCGCCGCGCCAGCCAGTTCAGACCCTCGTAGTGGCCGATTACGCAGAGCAGCACCAAGGCCAGCGTGGCGACCACGATCAGGCCATTGCTCAGCCAGTTAGCGTAGTCCATGGCCTGAAGGAGGCGCGCCGGGTCAGTGCGTGGTCAGTACTGGGACCGCGCCCGATCAGCGCTTGTCCAGCGGCACGAACTGGCGGTCTTCCGGACCGGTGTAGTTCGCGCTGGGGCGGATGATCTTGCCGTCCACGCGCTGTTCCATCACGTGCGCGGTCCAGCCCGAGGTGCGGGCGATCACGAACAGCGGGGTGAACATGGCAGTGGGCACGCCCATCATGTGGTAGCTGGAGGCGCTGTACCAGTCGAGGTTGGGGAACATCTTCTTCATGTCCCACATCAGGGTCTCGATGCGCTCGCTGACTTCGAACAGGGTGTTGTTGCCACCCTCATCACACAGTTTGCGCGACAGCTCCTTGATGATCGGATTGCGCGGATCGCCGGTGGTGTAGACCGGGTGGCCGAAGCCGATGACGATCTCGCGGCGCTCGACCCGGGCGCGGATGTCGGCCTCGGCCTCGTCGGCGCTGGCGTAGCGGGCGATGATCTCCATCGCCACCTCGTTGGCGCCGCCGTGCTTGGGCCCGCGCAGGGCGCCGATCGCGCCGGTGATGCAGCTGTGCATGTCCGAGCCGGTGCCAGCGATAACCCGCGCGGCAAAGGTGCTGGCGTTGAACTCGTGCTCGGCGTAGAGGATCAGCGAGCGGTCCAGGGCGCGGGCATGCAGGGCGCTCGGCGGAACACCGTGCAGCAGGTTCAGGAAATGCGCGGCGATCGAATCATCCTCGGTCTCGACATCGATCCGCCGGCCGTTGCGGGTGAAGTGCCACCAGTACAGCAGCATCGAACCGAAGCTGGCCATCAGCTGGTCGGCGATATCGCGCGCCTCGTGCATCGGAAACCCGTCGCGCTCGGGCAGCACATTGCCGAGCACCGAGCAGCCGGTACGCATCACATCCATCGGATGGGCATTGGCCGGCACCAGCTCCAGGGCCTCGGTGACGATCGCCGGCAGGCCGCGCAGGCGCTTGAGCTTGGCCTTGTAGGCGCGCAGCTGGTCGACAGTCGGCAGGTTGCCGTGAACCAGCAGGTGGGCCACCTCCTCGAAGCTCGCGCCCTCGGCGAGGTCCTTGATGTCGTAGCCGCGATAGGCCAGGTCGTTGCCGGTGCGGCCGACCGTGCACAGGGCGGTATTGCCGGCGGCAGTGCCGGACAGGGCGACCGACTTCTTCGGCTTGGGCAGGGCGGAGGTGGCTTCGCTCATCGTGCGGATTCCTCGGGTTCGACAAAGATTCCCATGATACCGCCGCGCCCAGTCTCCCGCCCCCCGGACCTTTGGCCGGACCATTGGCCTTGGTGACTTGCGCGCCGTGCGACAGATGTCGCATGCTTGCGACAGGACAACCGACGGCGATCGCCATGCAGCGCCCTTCCAACGCCGAACTCGAACTGCTCAAGTGCCTGTGGCGCGAGGGCACTCTCAGCGCCCGCGAACTGCACGAACGCGCCGCGCCAGTCCTCGACTGGTCGTACTCCTCGACCCGCAAGACCCTGGAGCGGATGCGCGACAAGGGCCTGATCAGCGAGCGGCCCAAGCACGGCCTGAACCTCTATCGCGCCGCGGTCGGCAAGCTGGCGACCCTGGCCGCGCTGAGCGAGGACTTCGCCCGCCGCGTGCTCGAGCTCGACGGGCCGCTGCCGGTGCAGGCTTTCGCCGAGAGCCGGCTGCTCAGCGAGCGTGAGCTGGACGAGCTGGAGGCCATGCTGCATGCCGCCGACGATCCCGCCGAGCCCTCGGCATGATCGTGCTCGCGGCCGACCTGATCCTGCTCTGGCAGCTCGCCCTGTCCCTGCTCGGCGCCGCGGCGGTGGCCGCGCTGGCCCTTGCCGTACAGCGCCGGCAGTCTTGGGCCGCGGCCAGCCCGGCCTTCTGGTGGTCGGCAATCGCGCTGGCAGTCGCCCCTGCCCTGCTCGCCCATGCTCTGCCCAGCGCCTGGACCCTGCCCGCCGACGGCTGGCGCTGGGTCGACCTTGGCGACGCAGCCGGCGCGTCCATGTCGGCGCAGGCGGAAAAGAGCACAGCCGGTCCACGTGCAACGCTGAGCCTTGGCGATGCGCTGCTCGCGGGCTGGCTGGCGGGCTACCTGCTGGCCCTGCTCCGCCAGCTGCGCGGCCACTGGCAGCTGCATCGCCTGCTCGCCCGCTGCCATCGGCTGAGTGCGCAGCAGCTACCGGGCGCGCACTCGCGACGTCTGGCAAGGGTGCTGGCCCTGCAAGGCATACAGCTGTTCGGCTGCGGCGATGCAGTCTCGCCCTTTGCCCATCGCCGGCGCATCGTCCTGCCGCTGGGCCTGCTGGCGCGACTGGATGACCCGCAATGCTGGCTGCTGATGCGCCACGAAGCCACCCACCTGCGCCTGCGCGATCCGCTGTGGCAGGGCGTGCTGGCCTTCGTGCTGGCGCTGCATTGGTTCAATCCGGCGATCCGCCTGCTGGCGGACCGCCTGCGCCTGGCCACCGAGCTGCGCTGCGATGCACGCGCGCTGGGCCGGCGAAAGCACATGCGCAGGGCCTATGCAGATGCGTATCTGCAGGCCCTGCGCATGTCGGCGACCCGGACACTGGCATGTCCGGCCGCCGCCTTCTCACCCCAGGATCAAGGACATCACAAGATGAGAATTGGGAACATTCTTTCCTCCCCCGCGCGGAACGGCAAGCGCAGCGCCGGCGCCCTGCTGCTCAGCGCGCTGTGCGTCGGCGCTGCGCTGACTGCGGCACACGCCGCCGGGCTGGGCAACAGCCCGGCAGTTGACGGCCAGCCACCCGCATTCCGCGGGCCGGTCATCGACGGCCAGATCAGCTCGCCGTTCGGCAAGCAGCGCCCGGAACTCAGCGCCGATCCGCATCGCGGCATCGACCTGAAGGCACCGCGCGGCACGGCGGTCCGTGCACCCGCCGACGGCGTGGTGATCACCGCCGAAGCACCCTTCGCGGAAGCGCCACGTTATGGGAGCTTGGTGATCATCGATCACGGCGGCGGCTGGCGGACCCTCTACGCCCACCTCGACAGCATCGCGGTCAAGCGCGGTGACCGCGTCCGCGCCGGTGACACCCTCGGCGGGCTCGGCAGCACCGGCGTCGCCACCGGGCCGCACGTGCACGTCGAAGTGCATCATCACGGTGAGCGGGTGGATCCGGCCTTGCTGATTGCCGAACTCACCCCCACGCCCTAGGACGCTTCGACAGCGACAGCGACAGCGAGAGCCCGCGAGACTTCTCTGCGAGGGCTGTGTATCGCGATCCAGGGAAGCCACAGGATCAGCCTCGCCTCTTCAGGTCCAGCGATCGGGCGACATCCATTGGACACGCGCTCTCGTCCCAACGCCCCACGCCGCGGAGCAGACATCCGCTCCGCGGCGTATTCTCCCCCGCAGCCTCGGCGGCTGCGCATCTATCCACATCGCTTCGCGCGGACTGTCACCAAGGCGAGGGTTAGGCAGCATCCACCTTGAGGGAGAGATCCATGGCGATTTCCGTGCGGGCGCTGGCAGGCGCGATGGCGTTGACGGCAATGGGGGCCGCATCGGCAGGGGTGGGGACTTGGACCACCGCGGGCCCCCACGGCGGGCGCATCAGCGAGGTGGCTATCTCACCGCTGTCGCCCAACAACACCTACCTCACAGTGGGTCGCGGGGGCTTGTTCCGCACCACCAACGGCGGTGGAAGCTGGACGCGGGCCGAGGCGGGCTTGCCGGCGAACCTGTCGATCTTCGCCATGGATGCCGCCACCAGCGGCACCAGTGCGGCCTATGCGCTAACCGGCGGCGCGGGCGTGGTCTATCGAAGCGCCGATTTCGGCCTGAGCTGGTTCGCGCTGCCAGCGCCTTGGGCAGGTGTCGCGTTCCCGGCCGATCTGGACGTGGGGCCGGGCGATGGGTCCCGCGTGGCCGTGGTGACTGGCGACAGCGCCTACGTGTCGACCAACAACGGCTCGTCGTGGACCACCTCGGCGGCTGGCAGCTTTCCGTCCGGGCCCATGGTCTACGTGGCGATTGCCGCGAATGGTGATGTGTATGCGGCGGCGAACTCGTTCGACCCTGCCGGGTACGGCCTGCAGATGGTGCGCAAGAGCACCGATGGCGGCGCGACCTGGGCCGCCGCGGGCTCCCTGCCGGATACCGATCCCTCGCCGGGCGTGTCGCCGCTGATTTCCTTCCTGCGGGAACTGGCAACGGCCCCCAGCGATGCCGACCGGCTGTATGCGGCCGGCGGCGGACTGGCGACCTCGGGCGATGGTGGCGCCAACTGGTCTGAGGTGGCCGTGCCGGCAAGCTGTTTCCCGAACACGGTTGACGTGAGCCCGGCCTCCAGCGTGGCGGTCTGGGTGCAATGCAGCTCCGGAACGCTGCTGCGCACGGATGATGCCTCGGTGGCAGTGCCAACCTGGGTCGCCATGGACCCGATCACCAACAACTACACGATCAATGGCACCGACCCGGCGCAGGCCGCAGCGCTGGCGCTGCACCCCGCCTACCCGGTGACGCCCCACATCGTGGCGGGCACCGAGTACGGCGGCATCCTGCGCAGCACCAACAACGGCGGGCTGTGGATCGAGCGCAACGATGGTCTTGAATCAACCACGATTCGCGCACTGGCCACCCATCCGCGGGACAGCTCGGTGGTGCTGGCAGGTTTTGGTGATGCCTTCTCGACCTCGGTACCGCTGTACCTGTCCGCCGACGGCGGTGCGTCATGGGCCAACAGCTCGCTAGGCCTCAACGCCGAGCAGATCCGCGCTTTGGCGATCGACCCCACTACCGTCGACGCCAATCCGCTCACCGCCGAGAGCTTTCACGTCTACGGCGTGGGCCGCAGCGCGCCGATCCCCGATGCCAGCGCGCTGGACGGCGGCATCTACAAAAGCACCACCTCGGGGAATAGCTGGTCGACCATCGACAGCGGGATCGCCACCTCAAGTTTCTTCACTCCCGGTGGGCCGGTGATGCGGCCTTTCATGGGCACCGTGCGTAGCGTGGTGCTCGATCCACGCAGCTGCGACTCGCCGCCGGTGTCGGGCCCCTGTCCAGCGGTCGTCCCGCCCACTGCTGCCAGCACGCTGAAAACCGTGCTGGTTGGCGGCAGCGGTCGCCTGACCCGCAGCAGCACAATGCCCTTGAGCTGTCCGGACACGGTGGTCGCCTCGCGCATCTATCGCTCGACCAATGCCGGCGCCACCTGGGTGGCCTCCGACAGCGGCATTCCCACCGGCGAGGACCTGAATCCGGGCACGCCGGGCGAACAGTGCGTACAGATCGGCGGCGTCGTGCCGCTGGTGATCGATCCCAACAACCCGCTTGTACTCTACGCCGGCACGTTTCTCACCGTGTTCGATCCCAGCTTTCCGGCCGAGCCGACGATCAACAATGGCGTGTTCAAGTCCACGGACGGTGGGCTGACCTGGACGCACAGCAGCAATGGCCTGCCGCGCGTAGGCGGTGCCGCCAGCTCGCATTGGGACGTGCTCTCTTTCGCCATCGCGCCGGGCAACTCCAATCGTCTGTATGCGACGGCGATCAACTTCGACCTGAGCGCTGCCGGTCGGGTCTATCGCAGCAACGATGCAGGTGCCACCTGGGTGCGGGCCGACAGCGGTATCGCCGGCTCGGACGTGCGGGCGCTGCTGGTAGATCCCGACGACCCCACCGGCGACACGCTGTTTGCCGGTGCCGGCGGCTCGGCGGCGAATCCGGGCGGTGTCTATCGCAGCACCGACGGTGGCCTGACATGGAACAGCTACAGCATCGGCCTGCAGGCCGACGCGGCACTGGCGCTGGCGATTCCGGACCGACCCCTCGGCTCGCCGTTCCGCCTGTTTGCCGGCACCGTATCGGGCACCTGGGAATTCACCGAGGCCGCTGATCCCGATGGCGACGGCGCGCCCACGCCGGTGGAAGCGCAGAGCCCCGGCCCGACCACCGGCGACGGCAACGGCGACGGAATGCCCGATGCAGGTCAGGCCTCGGTCGCCTCCAATACCGGCAGCGTTTTCGAGATCGCCGGAGGCGCCGGCCTTGCCGGCAAGGGAGCGGGTACGGCGGTGGACTTCACCGTGTCCATCAGCGAGGGGAGCTGCGCCCAGATCAACAACTCCCAGCTGGTTGATCCGGGCTTCCTGCCGATCGATCCACTCAACAGCCTGGTCAGCTATCCGCAAGGCGCGATCCGCTTCGAGCTGCCGAACTGCGCGCAGGCCCAGATCGAGGTGATTTTCCACGGCGGGACCTTCAACCCGCGCGATTGGCGCTGGCGAAACTTCGGGCCGACCATTCCCGGCGACGATGCCACCTTTGCCTGGTACGACCTTGGTGCACGCGCCGAACAGGTCGCTACCAACCGCTGGCGGCTGACTCTCGACGCTGGCCAATTCGGCGTGTACCGCAGCAGCGGCGACAACATCCTGCTGCTCGGCGGTCCGGCGTTCCTGCCCGCGGAGGTGTTCCTCAACGGTTTCGAATAGCCGTCGTGCTGGCGAAATCGCTAACGCGATCCGAAGCCCTCGGTTCGCGTTGGCGGATCAGGCCGCGCCTGCTGTAGAGCAGACGCAAGGCGCGCGCCCACAGGAAGCTTCCGCCCTGCCCCTGTTCGACCCGCAATGCCTCGGATCGATTGTTGATGATTGCCATACCCTTCGGCCATCCGCAGGCAGGCGTCGCGATGTCGGGCCGATCGGCGTCGACGGGGACCCACGAAGCAAGGGGCTGCGGTGTGGTAGGTCGCACAGCAGGCGAGCGACCCTCACAGCGGTGACGCAATGTGGGATCCAAGGCGGCTAATCATGACCTACTGAAATGCCCTGGCTGGCCTCCTCGAACCCATCGGCGAACAAGGTCTGCGCCATCGAATCGCGACCGTCCAGCGCCATCGGCGCGCTGCCCAGCGGGTCGAGGTGATCGCGCATGCGGGTCGTCGCGGTGCCAAGGCCATCCCAGGCATGGAACAGACCACCGTACTCGTCATTCAGCCCGCCCGGACTCACCCCGCAGAACGATGCACCACCCGACAGCACGCCGACCACGCGCCGTGCCGCGTTGAACAAGGGTGAGCCAGACGAGCCCGGCTCGGTCACGCTCGGCGGGATCGACGAGGGCGTCGGCTGCATGTTGGCCAGGATCGGCGGCGTCGGATCCCAGTTGGTGCGGAAATGGACCTCATCGGCAAGCGCGATATCGGCCCTGAGCAGCGGTGATTCGATGAAGGTGATGCGCTTCTCGTGACCGCTCGGGTGATGGATCGATGCGCACAGTCCACTGGTGTCCGCGCGGTTGGCCGGTGCGCTGCACGCCTGCGGCGGCG
>CAYGMG010000144.1:0-10182 GCA_964350895.1 uncultured Lysobacter sp. | reverse complement strand
GGTCGAAGCGCAGCAGGCTCGCTAGCCGCACAGCCTGCAGTGCGAAGCGCAACGCGCCATCGAAGCGCGCTCTTGATCTTGATTGCCAGAAACAAACCAAAGCACCCCTCGTAGGGTGCGCCTTGGGCGCACCGATGCTGGCATTCGGACGGTTTGACCGGCGCGTCCGAGACGCGCCCTACGGGGATTCGCCAACGCGCGGCGAACGACAAATGTCCGCCCGATACGGTCCTTACCCCATATCGCGCGATCAGATGTAGGAGCCAGCTTGCTGGCGATCGCCCCCGCACGGTGCGCCTTTCGCCAGCAAGCTGGCTCCTACAACCCGCGATTCCGGAAGGTCCGTTTCGCGCCCAAATCCGCCGCCCGGCGTGCATCGATGGCGCGCCCGGTGCGAGGGGGCTGCGCTTCGGCTAGATGAGCCCGGCCAGCTGCTCCACCATGTCTTCCACCGACAGCCCGCTGGTTTTCAGGTGCACTTCGGGATGCTCGGGGGCTTCGTAGGGGGCGCTGATGCCGGTGAAGTTGGGTAGTTCGCCGGCGCGGGCCTTGGCGTACAGGCCCTTCACGTCGCGTCGCTCGCATTCCTCCAGCGGGGTATCGACAAAGACCTCGAGGAACTCGCCTTCCGGCAACATCTCGCGGGCCATGCGTCGCTCGCTGCGGAACGGCGAAATAAAACTGACCAGGACGATCAGCCCGGCATCGGCCATCAGCCTGGCCACCTCGGCCACCCGGCGAATGTTCTCGACGCGGTCGGCATCGGTGAAGCCGAGGTCGCGGTTCAGTCCGTGGCGGACGTTGTCGCCGTCGAGCAGGTAGGTGTGCCGGCCCTCGGCCAGCAGGCGAGTCTCCAGCGCGTTGGCCAAGGTGGATTTGCCCGATCCGGACAGACCGGTAAACCAGACCACCCGGGGCGACTGTCCCTTCTGCGCAGCACGCGCCCGGCGATCGACATCGGTGGCCTGCCAATGCAGATTACCGGCACGACGCAAGGCAAAATCGATCACTCCGGCGCCGACCGTGGCGTTCGACTGCCGATCGATCAGAACGAAACTACCCAGGGTGCGGTTCTCGGCGAACGGGGTGAACGCAAGAGGGCGATCCAGGCTCAGATGCACCTGAGCCAGCTCGTTGAGCTCCAGCTGCCTGGCTGCTAGGTGCTCCTGCGAATTGACATCGATCCGATGGCGGATCTCGGTAATCTGGGCCGCCGCCGTAGCACTGCCAAGACGCAGCCAGTAGCCGCGGCCGGGGAGCAGGGCGGCGCTGTCCAGCCAGAGCAGCTGGGCGGAAAACTGATCGGACACTTCGGGCGCGTTCCTGGCCTCGGCCAGGACGTCACCGCGACTGACATCGAGCTCGTCCTCAAGCACCAGGGTGACCGCCTGGCCGGGCACCGCGCGCTCCAGGTCGCCATCGGCGCTGACGATCCGCGCAATGCGCGAGCGGCGACCGGAGGGCAGGGCGACCACCGGCGTTCCGGGGCTCGCCTCGCCACCGCTTAGCGTGCCGGCGAAGCCGCGGAAATCCTGATGCGGACGATTGACCCACTGCACCGGCAGGCGAAAGCCGCTCGCCGTATCGGCAGCGATCGGCAGGGTCTCCAGCAGCTCCAGCAGATGCGGGCCGGCATGCCAGGGCATGGCCGCGCTGCGCTGGGTGACGTTGTCGCCGCGCAGGGCCGACAGCGGCAGCGCCTGCACCGAGGCAAGACCGAGCTGGGCGGCAAGCTCGGCGTACTCGGCGACGATGCGCGCGAATACCGCCTCATCGTAGCCGACCAGATCCATCTTGTTGACCGCCAACACCACCTGTTTCACCCCGAACAGGGCGCAGATGAAGCTGTGCCGTCGGGTCTGGGTCAGTACGCCCTTTCGCGCATCGACCAGGACGATGGCGAGGTCCGCCGTCGAGGCGCCGGTGGCCATGTTGCGGGTGTACTGCTCATGGCCGGGACAGTCGGCGACGATGAAACTGCGCCGGTCGGTGGCGAAGAAGCGGTAGGCCACATCGATCGTGATTCCCTGCTCGCGCTCGGCGTCGAGACCGTCGACCAGCAGGGCGAAGTCGAGCTCGCCCTGCTGCGTGCCGAAGCGCCGGCTGTCGCGGTCGAGGACATGCAGCTGGTCTTCCAGCAGCTGCTTGCTGTCGTGCAGCAGTCGACCGATCAGGGTGCTCTTGCCGTCGTCAACGCTGCCGCAGGTGATGAAGCGCAGGCGATCACGGGTTTCGTAGCGGTGCAGGAAGTCGGACAGCGCGGGCGTCGGTTCGGCGCTCATCAGAAATAGCCCTCCTGCTTTTTCTTCTCCATCGAGGCGCTGGGGTCGTGGTCGATCACCCGGCCCTGGCGTTCCGAGGTCCGCGTGGCGACGATCTCCTCAACCACCTGTTCCAGCGTTTCGGCGTCCGACTCGATGCCGCCGGTGAGCGGATAGCAGCCCAGGGTACGGAAGCGCACCTTCCTGATCTCCGGCTGCTCGCCCTGGACAAGCGGCATGCGCTCGTCGTCGACCATGATCAGCACGCCGTCGCGCTCGACCACCGGGCGCGGGCGGGCGAAGTACAGCGGCGGCAGCGCGATGTTCTCGCGCAGGATGTACAGCCAGATATCCAGCTCGGTCCAGTTGGAGATCGGAAACGCGCGCACCGACTCGCCGCGCTGGATCCGCGTGTTGTAGAGGTTCCACAGCTCCGGGCGCTGGTTCTTGGGGTCCCAGCGATGCTGGGCAGAGCGGAAACTGAAGATGCGTTCCTTGGCCCGAGACTTCTCCTCGTCGCGTCGCGCGCCGCCGATCGCGCAGTCGTAGCGCCCGGCCTCCAGCGCTTGGCGCAGGCCCTGGGTGCGCATGACGTCGGTGTGCACGGTGGGGCCATGGACGAAGGGGCTGATGCCCTGGCGGACGCCTTCTTCATTGATGTGCACGCGCAGTTCGACATCGCAGCGTGCGGGGACCTGGTCGCGGAAGGCGTAGGTCTCGCGGAACTCGTAGGTGCTGTCGATATGCAGCAGCGGAATCGGCGCCCGCGCCGGGTGGAAGGCCTTGCGCATCAGGTGCAGCAGGACCGTGCTGTCCTTGCCGATCGAATACAGCAGGACCGGGTTGCGGAACTCGGCCGCTACCTCGCGGAAAATATGGATCGACTCTGCTTCAAGCCGGTCGAGGTGGGTCAGGGCGCGTGGCGACATGCTCGGAGGGTATTCGGACAAGCGCGCAGTGTGGGTGCGCATGGTCGCGGCGACAAGCCGCCACGGGGAATCTGCTTATGCGGCCGAACCCTGGACTGCGCCATGCTCTGCCGCAGGGCGCGAGCGCGAGCCCGGGCCGGATTCTCAGTCTATGCCGCGATCCGCGGAGGAATCGGCCGCGGAATCGGCCGCCGCTGGCGCCTGCGCTTCGATGGCCTCGACCAGCGCCGCGACCAGGGTGTCGGCGGCATCCTCGCTGCCCTCGAAGAACAGCGAAGGCTCGACCAGTTCGAGTTCGAGCAGCAGCGGCCCCTGTGCGCCGGGGAGCAGGTCGACGCGGGCGTACAGCGTCGGACAGGGCAGGGCGGCAAGCACCTGCTCGGCGACCCGGTGCTCGGCGTCGGTGGCAATCCGCGGCTGGATGTCCTCGCTGGCGAACAGCGCTTCCGAGCTGCTGCCGCCTGCCGGCAGCAGAGGGCCCTTGCGGATGGCGTGGGTATAGCGGCCGGCGATGTGCACCAGGGCCGTCTCGCCGTGCTGATCGACGCCGCTGAGGTAGGGCTGGAGCAAGACGCAGTAGCCGTTCGCAAGCAGGCGCCTTGCGTGGGCCTCGGCCTCGCCCTGCTGCCCCGGGCTGAATCGTGCGGCATGCCGCGAACCGGCGCCGACGCTGGGCTTGAGCACGAACTCTCCTTCCTGCGCGGCGATCAGCCCGAGCTGGCTGGCGGTTTCGATAAAGCCGGTCGGGACGATCGGCACGCCCTTGGCGGCAAGCTCGGCCAGATAGCGCTTGTCGCTGTTCCAGCGCACTGTGGACAGCGGATTGAATAGTCGCGTGCAGCGGTCGACGCGCGCGCACCAGTCGAGGAACTCGTCGCGGCGGACGGCGTAGTCCCAGGTCGAGCGCAGCAGCACCGCATCAAAGCGCGACCAGCTGACCGTGGGGTCGTCCCAGGCCAGCGCCTGGGCGGCGATGCCGGCACGCTCAAAGGCCGCCAGCAGGGGCGGCAGGTCGTCGTCCTGTTCCCAGGCGGCAATCGCGGTGGCCAGGGCGATTCGCATCAGCGGGTGGCGATCTCGCCGATCACGCTGTCCAGCCCGTCCTGCCAGTCTGGCAGGGCAAGGCCATGGATCTCGCGAAGCCGGCCCGTGTCCAGTACCGAATAGGCCGGGCGCTGTGCCGGGGTCGGGTAGTCGGCGCTGCCGATCGCCATCACCGTGGGGGCGCGGGCCAGCACGCCGGCGCTCACGGCTCGGGCGAAGATCGCTTCGGCAAAGCCGTGCCAGCTGGTCTGCCCGCCATGCACGCAGTGGAAGGTGCCGAGCCGCGCCTGGTCCAGATCACCGGCGCGCGCCAGCAGGCTGGCGGTGACCTCGGCCAGGCCGCGGGCGGTGGTCGGGGCGCCAACCTGGTCGGCCACAACACCCAGTTCCGTGCGCTCGGTGGCGAGCCGCAGCATGGTCTTGAGGAAGTTGCCAAAGCGCGATGAGTAGACCCAGGCGGTGCGCAGGATCAGGTGCCGGCAGCCGGACTCGCGGATCGCCTGCTCGCCGGCCAGCTTGGTGCGGCCGTAGACGCCCAGCGGGTCGGTTGCATCGTCCTCGCGGAATGGCCGCGGCGACTGGCCGTTGAACACATAGTCGGTCGAGTAGTGGACCAGCAGGGCCTTGTGCGTGGCGCACCACTGGGCCAGCGCGGCAGGCGCATCGGCATTGATCCGGCCGGCAAGCTCGGGCTCGCTCTCGGACTTGTCGACTGCGGTGTAGGCGGCTGGATTGACCACCACGTCGGGTTTCACTGAATCAAGAACCGCGCCCAGCGAGTCGGCCTGCGCCAGGTCCATGGCAAGCCCTTGGCTGCCGCCGGGCAGGGTCCCGCACAGGGTGCTGGCGACCACTTCGCCGAGCGGTGCCAGGGCGCGCTGCAGCTCGAAGCCGACCTGGCCATCGACGCCGGTGAGCAGAATCTTCATGGCCGGTACTCCGGCAGTAGGGACGGGTCGACGTCCTTGAGCCGCGGCGCTGCCTGGTCCTTGGCCGACAGGGCCGGCGATTTCAGCGGCCAGTCGATGGCAAGGTCGGGGTCATCCCAGGCGACACCGCGATCCGCCGGGCCGTCGTAGGGCGTGCTGCAGAAGTAGTGAAACAGGGCGACCTCCGAGGTCACCACGAAGCCGTGGGCAAAGCCAGGCGGAATCCAGAACTGGCGCTGGTTGTCGGCATTCAGCACCACCGCGGCCGACACACCAAAGCTGGGCGAGCCGCGGCGGATGTCGACGGCGACGTCGTACACCTCGCCCTCCAGCACCGAGACCAGCTTGCCCTGCGGATTGGGCAGCTGGTAGTGCAGGCCGCGCAGCACGCCATGCGCCGAGCGGGACAGATTTGCCTGCACCGCATCCATCACAATGCCGTGCTCGGCATAGCGGGCCTGGTTCCATTGCTCCATGAAGAAGCCGCGCGCATCGCCGAACAGCTTGGGCTCGATGATCAGGCAGCCGGGCAGGCGGGTTTCCACCACTTTCATGCGACGTGGCCCCGTGAGAGCAGGCCGAGCAGGTACTGGCCATAGCCGTTCTTGGCCAGCGGCTTGGCCAGGGCTTCGAGCTGGGCGGCGTTGATCCAGCCGTTGTGGAAGGCGATCTCCTCCGGGCAGCACACGCGCAGGCCCTGGCGTTGCTCGATGGTCTCGATGAAGTTGGCGGCCTGCAGCAGGGACTCGAAGGTGCCGGTATCGAGCCAGGCATAGCCGCGGCCGAGCTTCTCAAGGCGTAGCGCGCCCTCGTCGAGATAGCAGCGGTTGAGGTCGGTGATCTCCAGCTCACCGCGCGGCGAGGGCTTGAGCTTGTCGGCGAACTCGGCAGCGCGGCCGTCGTAGAAATACAGGCCGGTCACCGCGTAGTTCGAGCGCGGCTTCTCGGGCTTTTCCTCAAGGCCAATGACCCGGCCCTCGGCGTCGAAATTGGCCACGCCGTAACGTTCGGGATCCTTGACCCAGTAGCCGAACACCGTCGCGCCGGTAACCTGGGTCGCGGCGCGACGCAGCAGTTCGGAAAAGCCGTGGCCGTAGAAGATATTGTCGCCGAGCACCAGGCAGCTCGGCTGGCCGTCGACGAATTTGGCGCCGATCCGATACGCCTGGGCCAGGCCGTCCGGGCTTGGCTGCACCGCGTACGACAGGCGCATGCCCCACTGCGAGCCGTCGCCCAGCAGGGACTGGAACAGCGCCTGCTCGTGCGGCGTATTGATGATCAGCACGTCGCGGATGCCGGCCAGCATCAGGGTGCTGAGCGGGTAGTAGATCATCGGCTTGTCGTACACCGGCAGCAGTTGCTTGCTGATGCCCTGGGTGATCGGATAAAGCCGGGTGCCGCTGCCGCCGGCGAGGATGATGCCTTTGGGAATCATGGCAAGTCCGTGTTGTGCGAAAGGGGGATTATCGCCCGGGTCGGGCCCGCTGGGCTGCAACGTATCAATCGGTGGAGTCATCGGGAGCCACCGGCGAGCCGTCGGCAATCTGTCCTAGACGCCGCCCAGGCGCTCCAGCCGATAGCTGCCGTCAAGGATCTTCTGCACCCAGTCGTGGTGGTCGAGATACCAGTCGACGGTCTTGGACATCCCGGCCTGGAAGTCCACGCTCTGCGTCCAGCCCAGCTCGCGCTTGAGCTTGCTGCAGTCGATGGCGTAGCGGCGGTCGTGGCCGGGGCGGTCGGCGACATAGCTGATCTGGCTTTCGCGCGGCTTGCCGTCCTCGCGCGGGCGGCGGGCGTCGAGCAGGGCGCAGAGCGTCTTCACCACTTCGATGTTCGGCTTCTCGGCCTCGCCGCCGACGTTGTACACCTCGCCGATCCGGCCGCGCTCCAGCACCGCGCGGATCGCGCTGACATGGTCGAGCACGAACAGCCAGTCGCGCACATTCATGCCATCACCGTAGACCGGCAGCGGCTCGCCAGCGACGGCGCGGGCGATGATCAGCGGAATGAGTTTCTCCGGGAACTGGAACGGCCCGTAGTTGTTGGAACAGTTGGTGGTGAGCGTCGGCAGGCCGTAGGTATGGTGGAAGGCGCGCACCAGATGGTCCGAGGCCGCCTTGGATGCCGAGTAGGGCGAGTTCGGCGCATACGGCGTGCTCTCGGTGAAGGCGCCGGTCTCGCCCAGCGAGCCGTAGACCTCGTCAGTCGACACGTGCAGGAAGCGGAACCCCGCGCGGCCGTCCTCGCCCATCTCGCGCCAGTAATCGCGCGCGCACTCCAGCAGGCCCAGGGTGCCGACTACATTGGTGTCGATGAAGGCCGCCGGGCCGTCGATCGAGCGGTCGACATGGCTCTCGGCGGCAAAGTTGATGATCGCCGTAGGTCGGTGCTCGGCCAGCAGCCTTGCGACCAGGGCGCGATCACCGATCGAGCCGTGGACGAACAGGTGGTTGGGATCGTCGGCCACCGAAGACAGGGTGTCGGGGTTGCCGGCATAGGTCAGCGCATCGAGATTGATGATCCGCACGCCGCCGGCGGCAAGCGAATCCAGCACGAAGTTGCCGCCGATAAAGCCGGCGCCGCCAGTGACAAGCCAGGTCTGCATGGGGTTCCCGAGTGTAGTTGAAGGCGCTGGGTGCGACCACGGAGCGTCGGTCGCGTTCCCTGAGCGCCAAGGATACCTGCATGCCGAGACAGACCAACCCGCCGTAGCCACGGCCGGGGAGCACGGCGCCGGGTGCGGCGGGCGGGTACACTAATCGGCTTTCGTCCAAGCCGTCCGACACCATGCGCCTGTCCCGCTTCCACCTCAGCACCGCCCGCGAAACCCCCGCCGACGCCGAGATCGTCAGCCACCAGCTGATGCTGCGCAGCGGGATGATCCGCAAGCTGGCCGCCGGCATCTACACCTGGAGTCCGCTCGGACTGCGCGTGCTGCGCCGGGTCGAGAATATCGTCCGCGAGGAAATGAACGCAGCTGGCGCCATCGAGGTGCTGATGCCCTCGATCCAGCCGCAGGAGCTGTGGGAGGAAACCGGGCGCTGGGCGAAGTTCGGCGGCCAGCTGCTGAAGATCCGCGACCGCAAGGAGGCCGGCTACTGCTACGGGCCGACCCATGAGGAAGTGATCACCGATTTCGCCCGCAACGAGCTGAAGTCGTACAAACAGCTGCCGGTGAATTTCTACCAGATCCAGACCAAGTTCCGCGACGAGATCCGCCCGCGCTTCGGGGTGATGCGCGCCCGCGAGTTCCTGATGAAGGACGCCTACTCGTTCCATCTGTCCGACGAGGACCTGGCCCGCGAGTACGAGAACATGAAGGCGGCCTACATCCGCATCTTCACCCGCCTTGGCCTTGAGTTCCGTGCCGTGCAGGCCGACTCCGGGGCGATTGGCGGCGACGCCTCGCAGGAGTTCCACGTGCTTGCCGAGTCCGGTGAGGATGGCCTTGCCTTCTCGACCGCCTCCGACTACGCGGCCAACGTCGAGACCGCGCAGGCCGCCGCGCCCGGCCCGCGACCGGCTGCCGCAGAAGCGATGCGCAAGGTCGATACGCCGCGCCAGCGCACCTGCGACGAGGTGGCCAACCTGCTCGGCATTCCGCTGCAGCGGACGGTGAAGTCGGTGGCGGTGATGACCGACGATGGCTTCGTCCTGGCCCTGGTCCGCGGCGACCATTCGGTCAACGAGGTCAAACTCGGCAAACTCGCCGGCATGGCCGACTACCGTGCCGCCAGCGAGGCCGAGATCGCCGCGCACCTGGGCAGCGAGCCCGGTTTCATCGGGCCGCTGGGCAGCAAGCAGCCGGTCCGGGTGATTGCCGACCGCGAGGTCGCCGCTATGGCTGACTTCGTGGTGGGCGCCAACGAGAAGGGATTCCATCTGGCCGGGGTCAACTGGGGCCGCGACCTGGCCGAGCCGGACCAGATTGCCGACATCCGCAATGTCGTCGCCGGCGACCGCGCCGCTGACGGCGGTGAGCTGCGCCTTGCTCGCGGCATCGAGGTCGGCCACGTCTTCCAGCTCGGCCGCAAGTACGCCGAGGCGATGAGCGCCACGGTGATCGATGAGCAGGGCAAGGCCCAGGTGATGGCCATGGGCTGCTACGGCATCGGCGTCTCGCGCATCGTTGCCGCCGCCATCGAGCAGAACCACGACGAGCGCGGCATCTGCTGGCCGGAGCCGATGGCCCCGTGGCAGGTCGCCATCTGCCTGATCAACCCGAAGAACGACCAGGCCGTGATCGACGCCGCCGAGGCCCTGATGGCCGACCTTGCCAAGGCCGGCGTCGACTGCGTGCTCGACGACCGCGGCCTGCGCCCGGGGCCGATGTTCTCCGACATCGAGCTGATCGGCATCCCGCACCGCGTCGTGGTTTCCGAGCGCGGCCTTGCCGCCGGTACCTTCGAATACCGCGCCCGCCGCGCCGAAGCTGCTGAACAACTCGATCGCGCGGGCCTGCTGGCCAAGCTGGCGGGCTAGTTTCCTGTCCCGGAAGTACATCGCCGAATTCGCTCGGTCTGCGCCGCCGATGCCGCGCTCCTCGTCGTCACCATAGCGCTGCTATGCCCCCTTCTCGCGCCTTGCCTCGACGACGCATCCGCGTCGCGACTTAAACAACATACTTCCGGGACAGGACACTAGGCGGGCCTCAAACGCCGCGGGCCCAGCGTCGCGGTTTCAGACAGCCTCGCCGGCGGTTTGGGGCGCAAACCGGACGTTCGCAGGGCAATCCAGCGAGCTGTTGTGGGAGCGGATCGTATCCGCGACCGCAGCGCCCCGCTCCGGCCACGGTCTGTTGTGAATCCGCGGCGCTGCGGTCGCGCCCAGGGGCGCCCCCACAAGGGAACCGCGCTCGCCCCTGCGGGCCTTGTCTCTACGCTCGCCCGCCGACAGACAGACAGAGCCTGCCCCGGACTTGATCCCGGAGGGCCGGTGATCGGCCATCCTAGACGCGCAGCCGGTGAGCCTGCGGCGCCTCGACAACGAAGCCTGGCTTGATGTGGGAGCGGATCGTAT
>CAYGMG010000143.1:0-10273 GCA_964350895.1 uncultured Lysobacter sp. | reverse complement strand
AAGCCAGCCCATTGCACTCGCCCAGCCAACCTGGGCACCGGCTGCCGGCAGCCGGCGCTCGGCCGCCTGCGGCTGGCGGCCGTCAATCAGGCGGAGCCGGGAGTGGCCGAGGCGCAGCTCGCAGCCGGCGCCGATCTCGATGCTCTGGGCGCGCTGCCCGCTGGTAGCTTCGACAATGCCGTTGAGGCTGCCGGCGTCCACGACCCGCAGCTCGCCGTCATCGCTGCAGACAAGGTCAGCGTGATGCAGGGCGACATGCGGATCGTCGAGATGGATCTCGCAGTCCCAGCCGCGACCGATGCGCAGGCTCTGCCCGCGCGCCAACCGCTGGCGCTGGCGCTCCTGCAACTCGCCGTGCCGGCCGAGCCGCTCGATGATGATCAGCGCTTCCATTCGATGCCCTCAAGGAAGCGTCGGCCCTCGGCCAGCGCGTTGTCGTAGCTGGCGCCGCGGATCACCAGCCGCGAGAGCAGGGCGCGATCGGTGGCGTCGCGCGACAGTGCCAGCAGCTCGACGTCGTAGAGGCCCGGGAAGTCCTTGTAGGCGTGCGCGCACCACACGGTCTTCAGCTCCGGCGCGCCCGGCGCTGCGCGGACGAAATCATCGACGCAGCGGGTGCTGGTGTTCTCCCGCGTGCTGCGATTGGCGCCGACATTGAATCGCTGGGTCAGAAAACTGGCGAACTGCGCGGCATTGAGCTCGCGCGAGCGCAGGTGGCTGTGCGATATCTGGAGCATCCCGGTCGACAGCTCGCCGCTGATGAACAGCTCGCTGTTCGACACGCACTGGCTGGCCCGCTCAAGCACCCGCGGTCGCGGCCGGTCATCGGCATTGGTGCTGGCCCAGCAGCTGAACCACTCGGCCTGCGGCTCGATCACCCGGTAGTCGCCGAAGCCCGCCGTGCTCCACTCCTGGCTGGCCAGGTCGGCGAAAAACCGGGTCTGCCATGCACCCAGCTGGGCGGCGATTTCCTCGCGGACGCCGGCCAGCGGGATCGGCGGCTGATCGCCAGCGCGCGCCAGCAAGGCCGCGGCGTAGCGTGCCGGAACCAGGAAGCTGACCAGCTCACCGCCGAGCAGCTTGGCCACGTTCACGCCCGCCACCTGCTGGTCGGCGGTCAGCGCAGGACCCCCACTCATGCCCGGATTCAGCGCACCGGAGAAGTGCACGCGCTCGACGTAGCTCTTGTCGACCCGGCCATTGTGGTTGCCCTCGACGATGGTGAAGCCAAGGTCGAGCGGGTTGCCGATCGAGAACAGCCGCTCGCCCTTGGCGATGCCGTCGTCCAGCGCGCGCGGATCGAAATCAAGGAAGGCGCGCGGCGCGTCCGCCGGCGGCATACGCACCAGGGCCACGTCGGCAGTGACGTCGAAGGCGACCAGGGACAGCGCGCCGCGGTCGCCGTCGGCGTCGAGGTACTCAAGGCGGTAGGAGTCCGGCTCCAGCGCGTACTGCGAGACCACGTGATAGTTGGTGATGGCAAGGCCATCGGCGCTGACCAGAAAACCCGAGCCGATGCTCGCCTGCCGCCCGCCCTCCCCAACCAGGGTGCGGATCTGCAGCAGGGAGGCGCGCGCCGCAGCAAATACCTGTTCAGTAGCCGGGGCGGCCGGGGCCGCCTGAGCCGGCACGCTCGCCGGCCAGGCGAGGACAGCGAGCAGAACGAGCAGCTGGGCGCCCAGCGCAAGCGTGGTACGCATCAGGTGGGCAGCCGGCGGATCCTGGCGCCCAGCACGCCGAGTTTTTCCTCGATGCATTCGTAGCCGCGGTCGATGTGGTAGATGCGATCGACCTGGGTTTCACCCTCGGCCACCAGCCCGGCCAGCACCAGCGAGGCCGAGGCGCGCAGGTCGGTGGCCATCACCGGCGCCGCGGTCATCCGCGCAACGCCGCGGATGATCGCCGACTTGCCCTCGACGCGGATGTCGGCGCCCAGGCGCTGCAGCTCCTGCACGTGCATGAAGCGGTTCTCGAAGACGGTCTCGGTGATGATGCCCACGCCCTCGGCGACCGCGTTCATCGCGGTGAACTGCGCCTGCATGTCGGTCGGAAAGGCCGGATACGGCGCGGTGGTGATGTTCACCGCCTTCGGCCGCCGGCCCTGCATGTCGACCTCGATGAAGTCCTCGCCGGTGTTGATGTGCGCACCGGCCTCCTCGAGCTTGGCCAGCACCGCGTCGAGCGTGTTCGCCCGGGTCCGCTTGGCCAGCACCCGGCCGCCGGTCATCGCGCCCGCGACCAGAAAGGTGCCGGTTTCGATGCGGTCGGGAAGCACGTCATAGGTACAGCCGGACAGCCGCTCGACGCCATCGATCACCAGGGTGTTGGTGCCCGCACCGGAGATCTTCGCGCCCATCGCGTTGAGGCAGTTGGCAAGGTCCACCACCTCGGGCTCCTGCGCGGCGTTCTCGATCACCGTGGTGCCGCGGGCCAGGGCCGCTGCCATCATGATGTTCTCGGTGCCGGTCACGGTGACCAGATCCATCACGATCCGCGCGCCCTTCAGGCGCTTGGCCTTGGCGTGGATGTAGCCGTTCTCGACGCTGACCTCGGCGCCCAGCGCGATCAGCCCGCGGATGTGCTGGTCGACCGGACGCGAGCCGATCGCGCAGCCGCCGGGCAGAGACACCACCGCCTCGCCGAAGCGCGCCACCAGCGGGCCGAGCACCAGGATCGAGGCGCGCATGGTCTTGACCAGCTCGTAGGGCGCGTAGTGGCGGTCGGCGGGGCGCGCATCCATGTGAATACGCATCTTGTCGCCGACGATCAGCTCGACGCCCATCTGGCCAAGCAGTTCCATGGTGGTAGTGACGTCGTGCAGGTGCGGCACGTTGCCGATGTCCATCGGCCCGTCGGCCAGCAGGCCGGCGGCGAGGATCGGCAGCACCGCGTTCTTGGCGCCGGAGATCCATACTTCGCCGCTGATCGGCGCGCCACCGGTGATCACGATACTGGCCATCAGCGGGTCGCCTCTTCGGGGGTCAGGGTTTTCAGCGCCAGGGCGTGGATCTCGCCGCCCATCTTCTCGCCGAGGGTCGCATAGACCATGCGGTGGCGGGCGATCGGCAGCTTGCCGGCAAAGCCGGCGTAGACCACGCGGGCCTCGAAGTGCACGCCGTCGTCGCCTTGCACGGCAACCTGGGCGCCGGGCAGCCCGGTCTCGATCATTTGGCGGATGGTTTCTGGATTCATAGGATTGGCCCGCTGGCGAGAGGCCGCTGGCCAGGCCGCGAAGGCGGCGGGGCGAGCCAGTTGCGGCTCAGGCGGCTGCGATAGAATGGGCCGCGGATGATAATCGATCGCGACCGCCCGCCGATACGGGCGGCGCCCGGACAAGGCTCTCATGAACGCCCAGCTCTCTCCCCTCGCCCCGCCAGCGGCGCCGGCATCGCTCACCGATGCCGACCTGGTCCGCAGCGGCCAGAACGTGATTGCCGTCGAGGCCCGCGCGCTCGCCGCGCTGACCCCGAGGCTGGACGGCGCCTTCGCCGCCGGCTGCCGGCTGCTGCTGGCCTGCCGCGGCCGCGTGGTCACCATCGGCATGGGCAAGTCCGGGCATATCGCTCGGAAGATCGCCGCGACCATGGCCTCGACCGGCACACCGGCGTTCTACGTGCATCCCGGTGAAGCCAGCCACGGCGACCTCGGCATGATCACCGACGCCGACGTGGTGCTTGCCCTGTCCAACTCCGGCGAAACCGACGAGCTGCTGACCATCGTTCCGGTGCTGCGCCGGCAGGGCAATCCGATCATCGCGATGACCGGCAAGCCGGGCTCGACCCTGGCCACCCTTGCTGACGTCCACCTGGATGTCAGCGTCGACGAGGAAGCCTGCCCGCTTGGCCTTGCCCCGACCACCAGCACCACCGCGGCCCTGGTGATGGGCGATGCGCTAGCGGTCGCCCTGCTTGAGGCACGCGGCTTCACCGCCGATGACTTTGCCCGCTCGCACCCGGCCGGCACCCTTGGCCGGCGCCTGCTGCTGCACATCAGCGACGTCATGCACGGCGGCGATACGGTGCCCAAGGTGCTGGCCACCGCCAACATCAGCGACGCCCTGGTCGAGATGAGCCGCAAGCGGCTGGGCATGACCGCCGTGGTCGGCGAGCACGATCGCCTGCTCGGCGTATTCACCGACGGCGATCTGCGCCGCGCCCTCGACAACCCGGGCTTCGACCTTCGCGCCACGCCGGTGGTCGATGCCATGACCTGCAGCCCGAAGACCATCGGCGCCGACCGCCTCGCCGTCGAGGCCGCCAAGCTGATGGAGTCGCACAAAATCAGCGCCCTGCTGGTGGTCGACGACGACCAGCGGCTGGTCGGCGCGCTCAATATCCACGACCTGCTGCGCGCCCGTGTCGTCTGAACAACGCGTTTCGCTGGAAGTCCACGAGCGCGCGGCAAGGGTTCGCCTGCTGGCGCTCGATGTCGACGGCACGCTGACCGACGGCCGGCTGTGGTTCGGCGCCGAGGGCGAGCAGATGAAGGCCTTCCACGTCCACGACGGACTGGGCATGAAGCTGGTCCGCGAGGCCGGCATCGAGCTGGCCTGGATCACCGCGCGCAGCAGCGCCATCGTTGACCGCCGCGCCGCCGACCTTGGCATCGAGCGCGTGGTCCAGGGCTGCCGCAACAAGGCCGAGGCCCTGCAACAGGCCTGCGCCGAGCTCGGCATCCAGCCGGCCCAGGTGGCCTACATGGGCGATGACCTGCCCGACCGCCCGGCCCTGCGCCTGGCCGGGCTTGCCGTGGTTCCGGCCAATGCGCACCCCTGGGTTGCCGCAGTTGCCCACTGGAAGACCGCCGCGCGCGGCGGCGAGGGCGCGGTGCGTGAACTTTGCGACCTGCTGCTGGTGGCCGGCGGGCAGCGCGATGCCGTGCTCCGTGGCTTTGGCGGATGAGCAGCCGGCAATCCATCGCGATCGCCGTGCTCGGCCTGCTCGCCCTGCTCAGCGGCTGGGCGGTCTGGCAGCTGCGCGAGCGCGACCTGCCGCCGGCGCTGACCGGTCCGCCGCGTTCGGACTATTTCGTCGAGAACTACGAGCTGATCAGCTTCGATGAACAGGGCGCCGAGGCGTTCTGGCTGCGTGGCCCGCGGCTGGCGCGGCATCCGCAGCTCGGCACCCTTGAGCTTGAGCAGCCACGCCTTGGCATGCCGGCCGAGCCGCAGCGCTGGCAGGGCCGCGCCGAGCGTGGCTGGGTCAGCGCCGACGCCGACCGGGTGCGTCTGATCGACGCCGTCGAGCTGCGCAGCAACCCGCGCCCCGGCTATGCCGTGATGCGGCTGCGCGCCGACTCGCTGGACCTGCTGCCCGAAGCCAACATCGCCGAGACCGACTCGGCGGTGACCATCGAAGGACCGGGCTCTATACTGCGCGGCCGCGGCCTGCGCGCCGACCTGTCCAGCCGCGACGTGGAACTGCACTCCGAGGTAACGGGACGTTATGAACCGATTCGCCGCTAGCCACATCGCCATCGCCATCGCCCTGCTTCTGGGCAGCTCAGCCGTCAGCGCGCTGGAGAGTGACCGCCAGCAGCCGGTCGAATTCGGCGCCGATCGCTTCGAGGGCAAGATCACCGCCAGCGGCACCACCCACCTCAGTGGCGGCTTCTGGCTCGACCAGGGCAGCCTGAAGATCCGCTCGGAGCGCGCCACCGTGCACCGCAGCGACGGCGTGGTGGTGCGTGTGGTCCTCGACGGCAGCCCGGCCACCGTCGAACAGGACCTCGACAGCGGCGGCAGGATGCGTGCCGAAGCGCGCGAGATCGACTACCAGATCGGTAGCGACCTGCTCGAGCTGAATCGCGAAGTCGTGGTCACCCAGCCCGAGGGCCAGCTGCGCGGCGAGCGCCTGCGCTATGACATCAGCAGTGGCCAGATCGAAGGCGGCGGCAGCGGCGGCGTGCGCATGCGCATCGAGCCCAAGCCGCCGGCCGCGGGCAGCTGAGCGGCCTGATGGAGCGCGCCCGGTGCTGATCGCGCGAGGCCTGCGCAAGCGCTACAAGCAGCGCGAGGTGGTCAAGGACTTCGGGCTGACCCTGGACGCCGGCGAGGTGGTCGGCCTGCTCGGCCCGAACGGCGCCGGCAAGACCACCTGCTTCTACATGATCGTCGGCCTGGTCGCCGCGGATGCTGGCGAGATCGTCCTCGACGGCGCTGACCTCACGGCCCTGCCCATGCACCGCCGCGCCCGGCTCGGCGTTGGCTACCTGCCGCAGGAGGCCTCGATCTTCCGCAAGCTCAGCGTGGCGCAGAACATCCTCGCGATCCTTGAACTGCGCGATGACCTCGACCGCAAGGGCCGCGAGCGCGAGCTGGCCGACCTGCTCGATGAGCTGCAGGTCGGGCATGTCGCCGATTCACTCGGCGCCTCACTGTCCGGCGGCGAGCGACGGCGGGTCGAGATCGCCCGCGCGCTGGCCGGCAAGCCGCGGCTGATGCTGCTCGACGAACCCTTCGCCGGGGTCGACCCGATCTCGGTCGGCGAAATCCAGAAGATCGTCCGCCACCTCAAGTCGCGCGGAATCGGCGTGCTGATCACCGACCACAACGTGCGCGAGACGCTCGGAATCTGTGACCGGGCCTACATCCTCAACGATGGCCGGGTGCTGGCGCAGGGTGCGCCGCAGGCAGTGCTGGAAAACGCCGAGGTGCGTCGGGTATACCTTGGTGACAGTTTCCGCCTCTAGGAACCGGGAAACCCGCCTGCCGTGAAACCCTCCCTCCAGCTGCGCCTCGGCCAGAGCCTGACCCTGACGCCCCAGCTGCGCCAGGCGATCCGCCTGCTGCAACTGTCCAGCGTCGAGCTGGAGATGGAGATCAATACCGCACTGGAGAGCAATCCGCTGCTTGAGCGCCCCGAAGACGCCGAGCCCGAAGCGGAGTCATCAAGCAATGAGTCGGGCGAGGGCGAGACCGAGCCCACCGCCCCGGATCCGGCCGACTCCGCCGACGACGAGGAAACCCGCTACGAGGACCTGGCCCCGGACTGGGAACTGTCCGGCGGCAGCGGCAGTGGCTCGCGCGATGACGATGACCGCCCGGAGTTCAACACCCCGGACGAGGACGACCTGCACGACCACCTGCTCTGGCAGCTCCACCTGACGCCGATGAGCGAGCGTGACCGACGCATCGCGGTGGCCCTGATCGATGCCATCGAGGACGACGGCTACCTGCGCGAATCCAGCGCAGTGCTGATCGAAGCGCTGCAGCCCGAGCTGAGCGGGCTGGACGAAGCGGAAATCGAGACCGTGCGCCATCGCCTGCAGCATTTCGACCCGCTCGGGGTCGCCTCGCGCGACCTCGCCGAATGCCTGGGCGTGCAGCTGCAGGCTCTGGGCCCGGAGGCCGACTGCCGCGAGCTGGCCCTCAAGGTGATCGAGAATGACCTGGAGAGCCTGGCCAAGCTCGGGCCGCAGCGGCTTGCCGAGCAGTACGGCGTCGACCAGGAAAGCATGCAGGAAGCGGTCGAGCTGCTGCGCAGCCTGAATCCCAAGCCCGGCAACCAGGTCGGCAGCGGCAAGGTCGAGTACGTCGTGCCAGACGCTTTCACCTTTCGCCACAGCGGACAGTGGGAAGTGCGTCTTGGCCCCGGCTCGGCGCCGCGGCTGGCGGTCAACAAGCACTACAGCGGGCTGATCGCCTCGGCCGGCAAGAGCGATGCCAGCTATCTGCGTGGCCAGCTGCAGGAGGCCAAATGGCTGATCCGCTCGCTGGAGACCCGCGCCGAAACCCTGATCAAGGTCGCCCGCTGCATCGTCCGACACCAGACCGGATTCCTCGACCGCGGACCGGAGGCGATGCGTCCCCTGGTCCTGCGCGAAGTCGCCGACGAAGTCGGCCTGCACGAATCAACCGTGTCCCGGGTGACCACGCGAAAGTATCTTCACACGCCGCGTGGCACCTTCGAATTCAAGCACTTCTTCTCCTCCAGCCTTGCCACCAGCGACGGCGGCACGGCCTCCAGCACGGCGATCCAGGCGATGATCAAGCGATTGATCGAAGCCGAGAATCCGCGCCAGCCACTGTCCGATTCGCGGCTCGCGCTCGAACTCAAGAACAGCGGGATCACCGTGGCCCGGCGAACCGTGGCAAAATACCGGGAAGCGATGAATATTCCCTCGTCCAACGAGCGCCAGCGAATCGGTTGAACACTGACATGGCAGCTCGTGTGTGCTCGCTCCCGGCGGCCTTCCGGCCAGCCAGCCTGCTTGATTTTGCAACGCCGGAGCGTGCTGCCGCCGCTTCGGTCGTCGTGTGCGTGCGGCAGCATCACTGAGACCAAGGAGGTCCCCCATGCGGATCGAGATCAGCGGTCACCAGATTGACGTCACCCAGGCCCTGCGTGATTACGTCCAAGGCAAGCTTGCCAAGCTGGAGCGCCACGCCGACAACCTGCTTGACGTGCACGTCATCCTGTCGGTCGACAAGCTCGAGCAGAAGGCCGAGGCGACCCTCAATGCCGCCGGACGCACGCTGCACGCAGAAGCTGTCGCCGCCGACATGTATGCCGCGATCGACGCCCTGACCGACAAGCTCGACCGCCAGGTGGTGAAGCAGAAGGAAAAGCTCACCAACCACCACCGCGGCGAAGCTTCCATCCGCACCGCCGATCTCGGCTAGGCGACGGGCCCCGCATCATGCATCTGATCGACCTGCTGGTCCCCGCGCGCGTCGTCGCCGGGGCCAGCGTAACCAGCAAAAAGCGCCTGCTGGAGCTGCTCGCTTCGCTGCTCGCGGATGGCCGCGGCAACGAAGCCGAGCGGGCCATCTTCGACAGCCTGTGCGCGCGCGAGAAACTCGGCTCGACCGGGCTCGGCCACGGCGTCGCCATTCCGCACGGACGCAGCGCTTCGCTGGGCAGCGCGGTTGGCTGCTTCATCCGCCTCGGCGAGCCGATCGACTTCGGCGCGCCGGACGGCCAGCCGGTCGATCTGATGTTCGCGCTCGGCGTGCCCGAGCACTTCACCAATCAGCACCTGCTGCTGCTCTCGCAGCTCGCCGAGCTGTTCAGCGATGCCGAATTCTCCCGGCGGCTGCGCCAGGCGCCGGATTCCACCAGTCTCTACGCGCTGCTCAGCGACTGGCAGCTGCAGCACGCCGCCGCCTGATTTCCGGGAACGGAGACCATGCAGGCAAGGATCTCCTCCCGCGAACTGTTCGACCAGCTGCAGGAGCGCTTGGGCCTGCGCTGGCTTGCCGGCCAACGCGGCGAGGGCCGTACGCTGGAGTCGGCCTCGCATCTGGCGCGCCGGCCGTCCCTGGTCGGCTATCTCAACACCATTTACCCCAATCAGGTACAGGTCATCGGCACCGATGAGCTGGCCTACCTCGACGGCCTCGAGCCTCGGCAGCGCTGGGAGACCCTGGCCAAGATCGGCAACGCCAAACCGCTGGCCCTGATCCTGACCAAGGACCAGGCCTGTCCGCCTGACCTGCGCGATGCCGCCAATGAGGCCGAGGCGCCGCTCTGGGTCTCGCCGCGCCGCGGCCATGATCTGCTCACCTACCTGCAGTACCACCTGGCCCGCGCGCTGGCCTCACGGGCCACCCTGCACGGCGTATTCATGGAGGTCTATTCGATCGGCGTACTGCTGACCGGCGACTCCGGCGTCGGCAAAAGCGAGCTGGCCCTTGAGCTGATCACCCGCGGCCACCGGCTGGTCGCCGACGACGCCCCCGAATTCACCCAGATCGCTCCCGACGTGATCGACGGCACCTGCCCCGAACTGCTGCAGGACCTGCTCGAAGTGCGCGGCCTTGGCATCGTCAACGTGGCCGACATGTTCGGCGACACCGCGGTGAAGCGGAACAAGTACCTGCGCCTGATCGTCCACCTGGAGCGCCAGGACCCACAGGATGACCCGAAGCCAGTTGATCGCCTGTACGGCGACGTCGGCAAGCGCCGCGTGCTCGACCTCGACATCCCCCTGGTCACCCTGCCCGTCGCCGCCGGCCGCAACCTGGCGGTCCTGGTCGAAGCCGCGGTCCGCTCGCAGATCCTCAAGGGCAAGGGCATCGACGCCGCGCAGACCTTCATCGATCGGCAGGCGCATCAGCTGCGCCGGCATAGTCCCTGGTAGTTCGCGGCGACGGTCGTCAGGTTCGGGCGTAGATTTGCCGTTCGTCGAGGTTCCTCAATGGCGCATCCCTTCTGTGGGAGCGGATCGTATCCGCGACCGCGGGGCCTCAGTCTGGCCGCAGTCCGTGGCAAGCCAGTCGCGCTGCGGTCGCGGATACGATCCGCTCCCACAGAAAGCCGGCGCTGTTGAT
>CAYGMG010000142.1:0-10296 GCA_964350895.1 uncultured Lysobacter sp. | reverse complement strand
CTATTGTGGGAGCGGATCGTATCCGCGACCGCAGCGCGACAGGCTTGCCACTGACTGCGGTCAGGCCGAGGCTCCGCGGTCGCGGATACGATCCGCTCCCACAGAAAGCCGGCGCAATCGATGGGCCTCGGCGAAAGGCAGGTTTGCGTCCGGTTTTGCCACCCAGCCCCGTGCTCGGGTGGGGTGGCGACCGCGCATCTGCGGAATCGTCCAGTCTTGGTAGCACCGCGCGCGCGGCAAACTCGCAAACGGGCGCATCCGCAACGGAACCGCTCGCAGAGCACGCGGTTTCCGGTCCACGGTCCCCGCAGCGCCACGGTCGCGGGCAAGCCCGCTCCTACGGTTGGCTGCGGTTTGCAATGGTCTGTGTCGGGTGCAAAGCGGTTCTTCCCCAACCGCCGACTGTAGGAGCCAGCTCGCTGGCGATCGTCCGGCGTGGGGCGCCTTTCGTCAGCAAGCTGGCTCCTACAAGCCGCGATTCCGGTACGTCTCGTTTGCGCCCAGTGTTCCACGGCATACCGGGCAACTGGGCCGCTCTGCAACAGGTGCGCCGAGAGGTGAACCGCCTCTGGCTGCGCGCGCTGCGGCGGCGCAGCCAAGGCCACGCCATGCCGTGGGCACCCTTCATCGCCCGGGTGCGGCGCTGGATCCCGTCATGCCAGATCGTCCACCCCAATCCCAACCAAAGCTTCGCGCTACGGCTCGACGCAGGAGCCGGATGCGTTAGCAGCGCCCGTCCGGATCTGTGCGGGGGGCGCCGGGTGCCCGGCGCTCCTACCGCGATCGTCAGAGGCACTCGGTCCGTCAAGTGATGGAGCTAGATCCACTATTGCTCTGAGCCTGGTCGGCCGAAGTCGACTGCAGGGCAGAGCCTCCGCTTGCTACGCGCCTTCCAATTCCCGCTTGAAGCACGAAACAAGTCGAGACGATATAGAACGCGAGTAGTGCCACCATGCCAAGATGGAACTGCTTGTTGACGTCGGCGAATCCGTCGCCCAAGACAACGGTCACCAAGGTCATGAAGGGGAAACCACCGAGAAATATGAGCAGCCAGCGCTCTGCAACTCCCAAGCCTCGAACCGTGCCAGGAAGCGCCAGAAAGACCGCGACGGCGAGAGCCAGCAAGAGCAGACCCTTCCAGACGGGGACGGGCACTGCACTGATCAGTGGATCCAATGACAAGATTCCCGTGGGCAGCGGCGCCTGGACCTGTCCAGAGACCTTCCCAAGAATGTGGGGAACCCAAGGGCGGGTCAATTCAGCCCCCTTGGATATCACGTTTATTAATGTGTTTGGATCCTTCCACGTCAGTGGAATGAGTCGAGCTCGGGACGCGGAGAGTATCTCCGGACAAGGGTGGCTGGACTGGACATCAGGAGAGAACCAGTCCTTTCCAGCATGGACTGCACAACTCCTTGGAAGGCCAAGGAGGTCTGCGGTGCTCTCCGGGTCTTCCGACGATCCAAGGATCGCGCCGAGAAACGTATTTGTCTTGTTCGCACTTGATATTGAGTTAGTGTAGTCCCGGTTAATGTTCCAAGCCTGTGTGAAGAATCCAAGAGCTGCCGCAAGCCCTAGGACTGCGAGAACGCGCCACGGACGAGCACCCCTCTCAAAACTAACGGCTGCAATCAAAGCAGATGCGAACAACGCCAAGCCGAAAGCAAGGTGTTGCAGTTTGCTCAGCGTGGCAAGCACGCTTGCTGCAAATAGGATAACGAGAACCACGGTGCTCGGCTTGGAGGACCGCAAAGCTGCCCAAGTCATGAGGCACGCAAGCCAAGCAAAGGCAACGGCGGAGTACTCGGCATAGAGGCTGTTGAGATAGATCGTAACCCCGGGGTCAGCCACAACTATGGCGGCGACCAAGAGCCCGACGCAAGCAGACTTTGGGTTTCCCCGCAGCAACAGCAAAAGGGGGATCATCACGATTGAAACGAAGAGGGCCCATCTCAGCAAACCAATCGCTTGGAGAGGCACAACTCCTTCGGCCAAAAACATTGCGACTGCCTTAAGGGCCGGCAGTGATGCAAGGGCTAGAAGCGATTCTGTTGAAAAAAAACAACCAGGCTGAACATCCGAACGAAACTCGTACCGTTCTATCGGCGCCTGCCAGCTATTGGACTCAGGTGGCGACCCATCTTCTCTGACGGGATACAAGTCCACGCAGCCTTGAACCCGAATCATGTCATAGTTGTTCGCTAAACCTACGACGGGAACGTGCGTCACTAGCGATAGCGTGCGAATAAAGAAGATGGCCGCCAGCAGGGCGGCCATCAAACTTAATACAACAACTGCGC
The DNA here is from genome assembly GCA_964350895.1 of uncultured Lysobacter sp. Taxonomy (GTDB): domain Bacteria; phylum Pseudomonadota; class Gammaproteobacteria; order Xanthomonadales; family Xanthomonadaceae; genus Pseudomarimonas. The sequence continues at coordinate 7,996 of CAYGMG010000142.1, read as the reverse complement.
GCTTTAGCAAGTTAGAACCAGCTGGTTTGGAGGGCCGACAAGTGTACCTCCCAATTCCTATCCGCTGCTTCTACGTTTCCTATCCACCAGCCCGTGCACTGGGTGTTCAGTTGGACATTGTGGGTGTCGAGAACTGGCGGGGACTCATCGACCGAATTGCCGAGGAAGTCGTGGATCGCGTAAGCGATCCAGCCTCCAGCGAGCAGAGCAAACGAAAGAAGCGTAACAAGTAAAGGCTTCATGGAGCGCTTTCCTTTTTGGTGAAGCGCAAGGCTAAGAAAGTTCTCGCCTAGTTCCACTCCTACTTTCGTCGTTTTTCGCGAAATCCCATCAAACATAGGGGCGATCAGGGCTATTGAGACAAAAATCACGTTTTCGTGTTCTGGCCATTGACAAAACATGGCCTGCGCGTTTTCGGACCGCAACGGTGGACGCTGAAGCGCCCCGGGACTCCCGGCGCAATCGTGGGCACCCAGTGCGCCTGCACAAACCGGCAGAACATCGGAGGGGCAGTTCCTCTACCCGTAAAGGGCTAGCCATCCGGCGGGGCACCGAGTCGTGGACCGAAGTCGGCAACGGCCAGGCTAAGCGTTAACAGGTGGAAACGCAGGCGCGGTATTGAGCTCCGAAATCGACAGATCGAGGGCGCCGACCCTTGTTGGGTGAGGGGGAAGGCAACACAACGCAGTTGCGCGATGGCGAGCGATGCGAAGGCCCTCCGGAGTCGTCAGGCCCGCAGCATGTGTGGATGTGTTCTGTGCGGGAGCCGGGAGATCCGGGCCGTGGGCAAGGGAAGGCCACCGACAGCGAAAGGCGCGCGCCATGAGGCTGTGGGCAGAGCGATCTGGAAGTCAGACGAGGTCGTAGTAGTGGAGAAGCGGGCGAACAAGGTCGGGCGACCGACCGCGGAGCACGTGGAGCGAAGGGACTCGGCGAGGAGGAATCCGGACGGCCGCGCCGAGGTGGTGACGCAGCGCCCTACGGGCTCGGACGTGGGCCTGATCCAGGTACGTGAGGCGGCGGCGCGGAATCGCTCGCTGCGGTTCAACAATCTGCTGCACCACCTGAGCCTGCCGTTGCTGGATCGGGCCTACTGGGTGCTGCGCCGAGATTCGGCGGCGGGTGTGGATGGGCAGGATTGGCTGGCGTTTTGGGTCGGGCTGCAGGACCGCCTGATGCAGTTGCATCAGGCGGTGCAAAGCGGCCGATACGGTGCGCAGCCCGTTCGGCGGCGGTGGATCCCCAAGGCCGACGGTCGGCTACGACCAGCTCGGCAACAAGCTCATCCAGACCGACGCCGAGGGCCGCACCACGCGCTGGGAGGATGACGCCAGGGGCCGCGAGACCGCGGGCGTCCTGCCCGGCGGGCAGCGCGAGGAGAATGCGCACGGTCGTGGGCACCCACTACCCCCATCCAGGCGCGCTCGTGGGCACCGGGAAGGCTAGAGCGCCTCGATGATTCCCGCGGCGCCCATGCCGGTACCGATGCACATGGTGACCATGCCGTACTTCTGCTTGCGCCGGCGCAGGCCGTGCACGATGGTCGCGGTGCGGATGGCGCCGGTCGCGCCGAGCGGATGGCCAAGCGCGATGGCGCCGCCCAGTGGGTTGACCTTGGAGGCGTCCAGCCCGCAGTCACGGATCACCGCCAGCGCCTGGGCGGCGAAAGCCTCATTGAGTTCGATCCAGTCGAGCTGCTCATGAGTCAGACCGGCCTGCTTGAGCACCTTGGGAATCGCGGCGATCGGGCCGATGCCCATCACTTCCGGGCGCACGCCGGCGACCGAAAAGCCGACGAAGCGGGCCAGTGGGGTGAGGCCGTAGTCCTTGATCGCCTGCTCGGAGGCCAGCAGCACGCCAGCGGCGCCATCGGACATCTGCGAGGCATTGCCGGCGGTTACCGAACCACCCATGCGGAACACCGGGCGCAGCTTGCCAAGGCCTTCCGCGCTGCTGTCCGGGCGCGGACCTTCGTCGGTGTCCACCACTACCTGTTTCACCCGTACCGCGTTGCCGCCGAGGTCCGGGATGCGCGCAGTGACCTGGTAGGGGCTGATCTCCTGCTTGAACTCACCGGCCTGGATCGCCGCCATGGCCTTCTGGTGCGAAGCCAGGGCAAAGGCGTCCTGGTCCTCGCGCGAGACCTTCCACTCCTCGGCGACCTTCTCGGCGGTGATGCCCATGCCGTAGGCGATGGCCACGTTCTCATTCCTGGCGAACACTTCGGGGCTCATCGCCACCTTGTTACCCATCATCGGCACCATCGACATCGACTCGGTGCCGCCGGCCAGGACCAGGTCGGCCTCGCCGAGGCGGATGCGATCCGCCGCCAGGGCCACGGCCTGCAGGCCCGAGGAGCAGAAGCGGTTGATGGTCTGCGCGGCGATCACGTTGGGCAGACCGGCCAGCAGCACGCCGATGCGCGCCACGTTCATGCCTTGCTCGCCCTCGGGCATGGCGCAGCCGATGATCGCGTCGTCGATGCGTGAGGTGTCGATGCCCGGCGCCTGCGCAACCACTTCGCGCAGCACGTGGGCGAGCATTTCATCGGGGCGGGTGTTGCGGAAGAAGCCGCGCGGCGCCTTGCCGACCGGGGTGCGGGTGGCGGCGACGATGTAGGCGTCCTGGATCTGTTTCATGTGCTTTCTCCGAAAGCGATGTGATTCGTGATTAGTGATGGGTGATGGGTGATTGGTGAGTGCAGGTGGTCGCGAGGCTTGAGCCGCTGGCTCTTTCGAATCACGAATCACCAATCACCAATCGCGCGCAACCTCAGTTGCGCAACGGCTTACCCGTCTTGAGCGTGTGCATGATGCGTTCCTGGGTCTTGGGCATCTGCGCCAGCGCAACGAAGTGTTCGCGCTCGAGACGCAGCAGCCACTCTTCATCGACCAGTGCGCCGCGATCCACCTCGCCACCGCACAGGACCGTCGCGATCCGCGTGGCGACCTCGTAGTCGTGCTTGGAAATGAAACGGCCTTCAAGCATGTTGACCAGCATCATCTTGAAGGTGGCGATGCCGACATCGCCGGCCACCGGAATCTGCCGCGCCGGCATCGGCGGGCGATAGCCGGCGTCAGCGAGGGCACGCACCTGGCCCTTGGCCACGTGCAGCACTTCCCAAGTGTTGAAGACCACCAGGTCGTTGTCGCGGAACAGCTTGAGCTCCTTGGCCTCGACTGCCGAGGTGGACACCTTGCCCATGGCCACCGCCTCGAAATATGGCTTCAGCTGGGCGAGGACATCGCCGCCCGGGCCCGCCGCCTGCGCGGCACGCAGGGCGATCTCCTTCAGCCCGCCGCCGGCCGGCAGCAGACCGACCCCGGCCTCGACCAGGCCGACGTAGCTTTCCAGCGCCGCCACCGCGCGCGCCGAATGCATCTGGAATTCGCAGCCGCCGCCCAGCGCCAGGCCGCGCACTGCTGCCACCACCGGCACCAGCGAATACTTGATGCGCATGCTGGTGGCCTGGAAGGTGGCAACCATGGCCTCGAACTGGTCGAGCTTGCCGGCCTGCAGCGAGGCGATTGCGCCGGACAGGTCGGCGCCGGCCGAGAATGGCTCCTTGGGCTGCCACAGCACCAGGCCGCTGAAATCCTTCTCGGCGATGTCGATGGCCTGCTGCACACCAGCCAGCACGCCGTCGGACACGGTATGCATCTTGGTCTTGAAGCTGAGCACCGCGATGCCATCGTCGTCGTGCCACATGCGCACGGCGTCGGTCTCGAAGACCGTCTCGCCGGGAGCATAGGTCTCGCCCAGCACCGGGTCCATGAAGCGCTGGCGCGCATACACCGGGTTGCTGCTGCGGGCGACCAGTTTGTCGCTGGCCGGGGCATAGCTGCCCTGTTCGGCGTGCACGCCATCGCGGCCGTCGCCGACCCATGCCGGCAGGGCGGCATCGGACATGCATTTGCCGGCCGCGCGGTCTTCCTCGATCCAGCCGGCGATGGTCTTCCAGCCGGCGGCCTGCCAGCTCTCGAACGGACCCTGCTGCCAGCCGTAGCCCCAGCGGATCGCCAGATCGACGTCGCGCGCGGTTTCGGCAATGTCCTTCAGGTGAAACGCCGTGTAGTGGAAGAGGTCGCGGAAGCAGGCCCAGAGGAACTGCGCCTGCTTATGCCCGCTGGCGCGCAGCTTGGCGAATTTCTCTGCCGGGTTGCGGGTCTTGAGGATCTCCAGCACCTCGGGGGCGACCTCGGCCGCGGCCGGACGGTAGTCCTGCTTGGCCACGTCGATGACGTGGATATCCTTGCCGACCTTGCGGAAGAAGCCGGCGCCGGCCTTCTGCCCGAGCGCGCCCTTGTCGATCAGCGCTTTCAGCCATGCCGGCGGCGCAAAGTACTGATGCCAGGGATCCTCGGGCAGGGTGTCTGCCATGGTCTTGATCACGTGGGCCATGGTGTCGAGGCCGACCACGTCGGCGGTGCGGTAGGTGGCCGACTTCGGCCGGCCGAGCAGCGGACCGGTCAGCGCATCGACCTCATCGAAGCCCAGTCCAAAGGCCTGCGTGTGATGCATCACCGAGAGCATCGAGAACACGCCGATCCGGTTGCCGATGAAGTTGGGAGTGTCCTTGGCGTAGACCACGCCCTTGCCCAGGGTGCTGACCAGGAAGGACTCCAGCCCTTCGAGCACCGCCGGGTCGGTGTTGCGGCAGGGGATCAGCTCGGCCAGGTGCATGTAGCGCGGCGGGTTGAAGAAATGCACGCCGCAGAAGCGCGGCTGCACCTTGGCGTCAAGCGCGTCGGCCATCGCATTGATCGACAGGCCGGAGGTGTTCGAGGCGACTACGGCGTGCGGCGCGATGTGCGGGCCGACCTTCTTGTACAGGTCGAGCTTCCAGTCCATGCGCTCGGCAATCGCTTCGATGATCAGGTCGCACTCAGCGAGCAGGTCGAGGTGGTCGGCGTAGTTGGCCGGGGTGATGGTGCCGGCCAGCGACTTGCTGGCATAGGGCGCCGGCGAGAGCTTGAGCAGGTTGCCAAGGGCCTTGTTGACGATGCCGTTGGGATCGCCTTCCTTGGCAGGAAGATCGAACAGGACGGTGTCGACGCCGGCATTGACCAGGTGGGCGGCGATCTGCGCGCCCATGACGCCGGCGCCCAGGACGGCAACCTTGCGGATGCGGAGAGAGGACATGGAAAACTCCGTGAGGGGTACAGGGGAGGGGGTGTTCAGTGGCCGCGCGCGGCGCGCAGGCCGCCCGCGGCGAAGCGGACCAGTTCGTCCGCTGCGCGACGGCAATGCTCTTTCTCGGACAGGCCGCTGGGCCGCTTGATCTGGCCGAAATCGGCCATGGCATAGGTCAGCGAGCCGGCGATGAAGTCCAGCCGCCAATACAGCTGTTCGCGCGGCAGATCGGGCACGGCAACGCTGATCGCCCGGGCAAACTCGCGCATGACGTGGCCGTAATTGTCGGACAGGAAGCTGCGCAGCCGGTCGTCCTTCTCGGCATAGGCGCGGGCGATCACCCGAACAAAGGCGCCACCGCCGTGGCGGTCCAGGCTGAGCTGCAGGGCCGGCTCGATGAACGCGCCAAGCACGCCTTCCAGATCGCCGGGATTCTCTGCCTCCACGCCGCGCAATGCCGCCAGCCGGCGCGAGGACAGCTCGTCCAGACGGCGCCGGAACACCTCATTGATCAGGTTGCTCTTGGATCCGAAGTGGTAGTTCACCGCGGCCAGATTCACATCTGCACGGCTGGTCACCTGGCGCAGCGAGGTCTCGGCGAAGCCGTGCTGGGCAAACAGCGATTCGGCAGCGCCGAGAATGCGGTCCTTGGTCGAGAAGTGCGGGTTGCTCATGATCCTGGCTGAGTCAAACGTTCGTATGAAAGCGACGGTATCCCAGGTGTCGGCGCCGGTCAATGCGCGGCCCTACGGAAATTCCTGATGGCGGGCAAAAGGCCAGCAAAAGCCGATGTTTATCTGCTAGTCTTAATGGCTGCGACGCAAATGTGTCCGAACCTTTCACCTACCATCCTACGGAGTACCCATGGCGCTGGAACGCACCATTTCCATCATCAAGCCCGACGCTGTCGCCAAGAACGTCATCGGCCAGATCTACAGCCGCTTCGAGGGCGCCGGCCTCAAGGTTGTCGCAGCGAAGATGAAGCATCTGTCGCGCAAGGAGGCCGAGGGCTTCTATGCGGTGCACAAGGAGCGTCCTTTCTTCGCAGCCTTGGTCGAGTTCATGACCTCGGGCCCGGTGATGATCCAGGTGCTGGAAGGCGAGGGCGCCGTGGCCAAGAACCGCGAGCTGATGGGCGCGACCAACCCCAAGGAAGCGGCCGCCGGCACCATCCGTGCCGACTTTGCCGAGTCGATCGATGCCAACGCCGTTCACGGCTCGGACAGCCTCGAGAACGCGGCGATCGAAACCGCCTATTTCTTCAGTGCCACCGAGCTTTGCCCGCGCTGATCCGATGAGCGAACAGACCTCGAACAACGCGCTCACCAACCTGCTCGATCTTGATCGGGCAGGGATGGAGGCGTTTTTCGAGGGGCTGGGGGAGAAGCGTTTCCGCGCCCACCAGCTGATGAAGTGGATCTATCACCGGCATGTCACCGACTTCGCCGAGATGACCGACGTCGGCAAGACGCTGCGCGCCAAGCTCGAAGAGCGCGCCGAGATTCGCGCACCGAACGTGCTGTTCGACAAGCCGTCCACCGATGGCACGCACAAGTGGCTGCTCGGCATGAATGCCGGCAATGCGATCGAAGCGGTGTTCATCCCCGACAAGGGGCGCGGCACGCTGTGCGTGTCCAGCCAGGTCGGCTGCGGACTGAACTGTCAGTTCTGCTCCACCGCGACCCAGGGCTTCAACCGCAACCTGAGCGCCGCCGAGATCATTGGCCAGGTCTGGGTGGCTTCCAAGCACCTTGGCAACAAGACCCACCTCGACCGCAAGCTGACCAATGTGGTGATGATGGGCATGGGCGAGCCCCTGCTCAACTTCGACAACGTGGTGCGGGCGATGAGCATCATGCGTGACGACCTCGGCTTCGGCCTTGCCAACAAGCGGGTCACCCTGTCCACCTCCGGTCTGGTCCCGATGATCGACCGGCTTGGTCAGGAAAGTGACGTGGCGCTCGCGGTGTCCCTGCACGCGCCGAACGACGATCTGCGCACCGAATTGATACCGCTGAACAAGAAGTACCCGATCAGCGAACTGATGGACGCCTGCGTGCGCTACCTGCGGCGCAAGCGGAAGGGTGAGTCGATTACCTTCGAGTACACCCTGATGAAGGGGGTCAACGATTCCCCGGCGATCGCCCGCGAGCTGGTCCGGCTGATGAAGTCATTCGCCAACCAGATGCAGTATGGCGATGCGGCCAAGGTCAACCTGATTCCGTTCAATCCATTCCCCGGCACGCGCTTCGAGCGCAGTGGTGAGGTCGAAATCCGCGCCTTCCAGAAGATCCTGCTGGATGCCGGCGTGCTGACCATGGTCCGGCGCACCCGCGGCGACGACATCGATGCCGCCTGCGGCCAGCTCAAGGGTCAGGTCATGGACCGCACCCGGCGCCAGGCGGAGTTCCGTCGGATTCTTGAAGAAGGGGTGACCAACCATGCTGCGTAAGCTGGCCCTGCTCATCCTGTGCGCGGGGCTTTGCGCCTGCGCTGGCTCCGACACGCGGCCGAGCAGCCGGCCGAGCAGCGAGCAGGACGCCGCTGCCCTGCAGGTCAAGCTGGGCCAGGAGTACATGCTCAAGGGCGAACTGGAGACCGCGCAGGACAAACTGCGCCGAGCGCTCGAGCTGGATCCGCAGTCGATCGACGCCAATACCCTGCTCGCCGTGCTCAATGAGCGCATTCGCCGCCCCGAGATTGCCGAACGATTCTATCGGCGCGCCGTGGAGCTCAAGCCCGAGGACGGCTCGGCGAACAACAACCTCGGTGCCTTCCTGTGCGCCAAAGGTCGCTACGAGGAAGCCGAACAGCACTTCCGCCGGGCCATCGATGACCCGTTCTACCGCACTCCGGGCGCGGC
>CAYGMG010000141.1:0-10340 GCA_964350895.1 uncultured Lysobacter sp. | reverse complement strand
GCACGCCCATCCCGTCGCGATCCCTCTTCCGCTTCATCCGTTACAGTCCACTAGCGTACTGGCTGGCGATAATGACCGCGGCCGCCCTCGCCCTTGCTATTCCGGAGTTTGCCCATGCGCCTGTCCTGTCTGCTCGCCGCCACCCTGCTTTCCAGCGCGCTGACCAGCCCCCTGGCCACGGCCGGCGGATTCGACCCTGCCACGGTCCCCGCCTACGCCGGCGAGCACAGCGCGATCTACGCGCGCATCGACAGCGATCTCGACCAGCACCTGGGTCATCTGCAGCGCTGGGTGAAGCAGCGCTCGATCAGCGCCCAGGACGATGGCGTGCGCGACATGGCCAGCCTGCTGGCCGAGGACCTGCGCCAGCTCGGCTTTGCCGAGGTCAGCCTGGTCGAGACCAGTGGCCATCCGGGCGTATTCGGCTACTACGATGCCGGCGCAGCGCGCACCCTGGTGGTCTACATGATGTACGACGTGCAGCCGATCGACCCGAACTGGCAGATCGATGATCCGTTCGCCGGCAGCCTGGTCGATCTGCCCATCGGCCAGGTGCTGATGGCCCGCGGCGCGACCAACCAGAAAGGCCCCCAGCGAGCCTTCCTCAACGCGGTCGACGCGATCCGCAAGGAGACCGGCAGCCTCCCGGTGAACCTGTATGTGGTGGCCGAGGGCGAGGAGGAGCTGGGCTCGCCGAACTTCGGCCAAGTATTGGCGCCCCATCTCGAGCGCCTGCGCAAGGCCGACGCCGCGTTCTTTCCAATGAACCTGCAGAACGTCGCCGGCGAGGCGACCCTCAACCTCGGGGTCAAGGGAATCATCTACTTCGAGCTGGAGGCCAAGGGCGGCGACTGGGGCGGACCGATGCGCGCCGACATCCACGGCTCGTACAAGGTGCTGGTGGATTCCCCTGCCCTGCGCCTTGTCCAGGCAATCGCCTCGATGACCTCGAAGGACGGCAACACGATCACCATCGATGGCTACTACGATGCGATCCGCCAGCCCAGCGCGAGCGAGCTGGCGGTCGTCGCACACCAGGCATCGAGCAGCGAGGACGCGGCCGCGCAGAAGGCGCTGGGCGTTCCGCGCTGGATCGACGGGCTGAGTGGCGAGGCAGCCATCCTGCGCGGCCTGTTCCACCCGACCCTCAACATCAACGGGATCTGGAGCGGCTACACCGGCGAAGGCACCAAGACCGTGCTGCCGCACAAGGCGACCGCCAAGATCGACTCGCGCCTTCCTCCGGGGCTGGAGCCGGACGCCGCCTACGCAATGATCCGCAAGCACCTCGACGCGCACGGCTTCGGCGACCTTGAACTGCGACCGATGTCCGGCTATCCGGCGGCCAGCACGCCGGTCGATGATCCCCTGGTGCAGTCGGTGATCGGCGTACTCAACAAGTACGGCGCGACCCCGCGGGTATCGCCCTGGCTGGCCGGCAGCGCGCCGTTCTACCAGTTCACCCGGACCCTCGACCTGCCCTTCGTGTTCGGCGGGCTGGGACACGGCGCCGGCGCCCACGCGCCCGACGAGTACATGCTGATCACCCCGGCCGAGGGCACCGCCGCGGCGGGCCTGGCCGAGGTCGAAAAGTCCTACGTCGACCTGCTCCACGCGCTGGCCCGGTGAGCACCTTCTGGCTGATCAGCGGTGCCTCCCGCGGCCTCGGCGCGGCGCTGGCCCGGGCCGCAATCGCGCGCGGTGATCGGGTACTCGGCCTTTGCCGCGGGAACAGCGCGGCCGGGGAAACCCTGTGTTGGGACCTGCGCCGACTGGATGGCCTGGCCGAGGCGGTCAGCAAGCCGCTGACCGAGGCGAATGGCGCCGATCCGGCGCCAACGCGCTGGGTGCTGGTCAACAACGCTGGCCTGCTCGGCGCGGTCGGCACCCGCTATGCCGCCGAGGACATCGACGCGGTGCTGCAAGTCAACCTGGCAGCGCCGATCCTGCTCGCCCGCTGCTTCATCGACACGCTGGCCGAGGCGGCCGTGCCCAAGCTGGTATTGAACATCTCCAGCGGCGCCGCCAGCCGGGTGATCAATGGCTGGTCGCTGTACTGTGCGAGCAAGGCGGGACTGGAGCACTTCGGTCGCTGCTTGGCCGCCGAGCAGTCGCAGGCGCGCCATCCGGTAGACGTCGCAAGCCTGAGTCCCGGCGTTATCGACACCGCCATGCAGGCCGCGATCCGCTCGGCCAGCGCGCAAGGATTCCCCGATCGAGTGCGTTTTGTCGAGCTGCACCAAGGCGGACAGCTGGCCGATCCTGCCGAGGTGGCCGAAGCCATCATCCGGGGCGTTGCTGCGGGCCGCCGGCATGTCGGCGAGAGCCTTGGCCTTGCCGAATTCGCCGCGCCGCAGCGCTAGTGTCCTGTCCCGGAAGTATGTTGTTGAAGTCGCGACACGGATGCGTCGTCGAGGCAAGGCGCGAGGAGGAGGCATAGCAGCGCTATGGTGACGACGAGGAACGCAGTGTCGGCGGCGCAGACCGAGCGAACTCTTCGATGAACTTCCGGGACAGGACACTAGGTGAAGCTGCACGTTCAGCGCAGCTGGCTGTCCTTGCTGCCGCGGCGGTTGTAGCCGCCGCCCGCTGCCGCTTCGCGGTCGGCCTGCTCCTGGCAGGCCACGCACAGGCGAACGCCGGGCAGGGCCTTGCGCCGCGCCTCCGGGATCGGTGCATCACACTCTTCACAATGCTCACGCCCGGCGCCGCTGGGCAGCCGGCTGCGAGCCCGCTTGATCGCATCCTTGACGGTCGCGTCGATCTGGTCCTGCACGGCGCCGTCTCCGGCCCATCCGGTAGCCATGTGCTGCGCTCCTGAACGGAAGGCCGATATTTTAGCGCCAAACCCCCTGTTGGGTCGGCGCGCTTCGGGCGTATGCTTCGGGTCGCCTGCAACGCAACGTGCCAACACCCGATGTTCGACTCGCATGGGACGACCGAGGTCCTGCTCGACCCGCCGCTGATCAGGGTGCGGGCGGCCGGCCGCTTCAATCTCGCCGGCTGCGAGCGCTTCTGCGAGCGGGTCGGTGCGGCGGTGCGCGAGATGGGCGAGAGCCCCTTCGGCATGCTGATCGACAACCTCGAGTTCGAGGGCGGCACGCCGGAAGCCTATGCCGAACTCGACCGCTTCAACGCCTGGCTCAACACCCGGCCGATGGTGGCCAAGGCGATGGTGGTGCACTCAGACGTGCTGCAGACCATCATGGACCAGCTCGCCCCATCGCGGCGCCAGCAGAACATTCGCTGCTTCCGCGAGAGCGCCGAGGGCGAGCGCTGGCTGCGCGATCAGCTCGCGGCGGTAGCCCATCGGCCGCCTCAGTCGTCGGCAGGCAGCCCGGATAGAGGCTGATCATCGCTACCGATACGGCTGAGGTTTCATACCGAATCGCCGCGCTCCCTCGTCGCGGGCCGACTGGTTGATGCCGATTCGCGGCAGCGCACCAGCACGATGACCAAGGGCCACCACAGCGCCAGAACCAACCAGTAGATGGCGGTGATCCAGAACATGTACAGCATGCTCCATTTTCCCTCTCCGGCCGCCACAGCCAAGTACAGCTGGAAGGGCAGGCCGAGCAGGATTGGCAATCCCAACAGCACACCGCGGACGCCCTTGGACCAGATCGGTGAAGCGATCACGGCGCAAGTCATTGCCACGGCGTAGGGACTAAGCATGAGCAGGGCGACGAAGGTTTCTGCTTCCTGCAGCAGCCCGGCAAGCAGGCTGCACAAGGCGCCGGTTCCGGCGACCCAGAACAGCACCGGCCAGCGCTGCCAGGCCCGCGAGCTCTCAAGCGTGCGCATGGCTGACTCCTTCGTTCGGTGATCCGGAAAGGGCCCGCGAGACCCGCTCGAACCAGTTGCTGCTTAGAACCAGGCCAGGATCAAGTCGGCGCTTGGCGGCCATGAACTCATCGATGCGCGGATAGGCGGCGCGCAGCTGGCTGGCCTCGGCATGCAGACCGTAAGTGAGATAGAAGCTGCCGCCGAAGGCCAGGGCGAGCGCGTACAGCTGGCGCAGGTCGCGAGCCATCCGCGCTTCACCCATGCCGTCATGGCGAACATGTATGTTGAGCACGACACAGGCCCAGTCCTCGCGCGCCCAGGCCAGAACGCTCTCGCCATCGCGCAGGATCTGCCGCACGGTGCCGTAGATGACGTCGATGGCCCGCGACCGGCACAGCTCGGCAAGCGCGGCCAGGAAATCAGCGATATTTGATGGGGGAACATAGAGTTCAGTGATGACCTCAGAGCCGCGGTGCCCGAGGCCGGCATCAAGGGCGGCGTGATAGCCGTCGAGGTAGACACCGAACTGCTGGTCATCCGAGGCATAGCGCTGGCCGTGGGTGTCGAGATAGAAACGGCTGTAGCGCCGGAACGCCTCGCTATTGTCGACATGGGCAAGGCGCAGCAGCTCTCGCCAGTCTGCCGGCTGCAGGGCCTGCGGAGCCGCGGCCTCGGCGGGCTGCCCGGCGCACGGGCGGTAGCAGGCGAACACGCCAAGATCGAGAAAGTCCGGCGAGTCCGGGTCGATGGCGAACTGGAAATCGCCAAAGCCCGCGCCGCTGGCCCGCGCCTCGGCAAAGGCGTCGGCCAGCTCGGCGCGGCGCAGCAGGTGCACGTCGCGCTGCAGCAGGCTGCGCTTTTGCAGGCGCAGAGTGATGTCGGTGACCACGCCGAACAGGCCGTAGCCGCCCACCGCCAGCGCAAACAACTCAGGCTCGCGCTGGCGATCCACTTGCAGCGCGCAGCCCTGCGGCAGGACCAGGGTAAAGCTCTCGATGTCGTCGACCAGGGGTGGCCGGTCCAGACCGCGGCCGTGGATGTTCGAGGCCAGCGAGCCGCCGAGGCTGAAATCGTCGGCGCCGGTCTGCTTCTGGGCGATCGCCCAGCCTTCGCCGTGGCTATCCCTGCGCGCGGCGAGAAAGCGCTGCAGCGCCGGCCAGCGAGTGCCCGCGGCGACCTGCACAAGGCCGGCCCCGGGATCGAACTCAAGCACGCCGGACAGCCGTCGGGTATCCAGCAGCCAGCCTTGCTCCAGGAACTGCTGCCCTCCCATCGCGTGCTGGGCGCCGGCGCAGGCGACGCCCTTGCCGGCGCGCTGGGCATTGCCGAGCAGCTCCGCGACGGCCTCCGCCGACTCCGGCAGGAAGACCCGTGCGTGGCGGGTCGGATTGAGCGCGCTGTGCACGTCATTGCGGTAGCGGTTGCGCTCATCGCACAGCGCAGCCTTGGGAGCTCCCGATTGCCCGCCCGCCGCGCCGCTGGCCGGCGCCGATACCGGCTCGCGCCAATGCCGGCTTTCAGCGGGCCGAGGCAAGGGCAGCGGACGCGCGGCTTGAGGAACACGGGAGGTCGCGACAGGCATGGGCATGGGTTGGTTCTCGGCCTTGGGTGGCGCAAGGCAACCGCGTCCGGTAGCGAATCACAACCGCAGCGTGCAAAGTATCGTTATTCGATACCCGGGAGCGCGTCGTGAGCCACAGCAGTGTTAAGGACCCGCAAAGCGCTGAACCCGGCGCCGAGCAGCGCGCCCTGGTCGATGCGCTCAAGCGTCGGCTACGCCAGGAGGGCATGACCTATGCCCAGCTGGGTGAGCGCATCGGACTGTCCGAGGCCAGCGTCAAGCGCCTGTTCTCGCAGGCCCGCTTCAGCCTGCAGCAGCTGCTCGCCTGCTGCGCGGCGCTGGACACCGAGCTGGGCGCGCTATGCCAGAGCCGCATCGCCCGCGCCAGCGAGCTGCGCGAACTCAGCGTCGCGCAGGAGAAAGCGCTGGCCGCGGACCCGCGCCTGCTCTTGCTGTTCCATCTGCTGGTGCAGGGCTGGAAGCTGGCCGACATTGCCAGCCAGTACGGCTTTCGCGGCACCGACCGCACCTTGCTGCTGACCCGCCTCGACCACCTCGGCCTGATCGAGCTGCTGCCCCAGGACCGGCTGCGCCTGCGCGTGCCGCGGGACTTTCGCTGGCGGTCCCAGGGACCGATACGCCGACGCTACGGTGCCGAGGTGCTGCGCGAGTTCCTGCTCGACCGTTTCAGCGGCGAGCGCGCCCTGCTGCGCTTCGAGATCCGCGAACTCAGCGAAGCCTCGCTACAGGTGCTCCGGCGCAAGCTGGAGAAGCTGGCCCTGGAAGTCGGCGAGCTGGCCGAGCTCGACGCCCTGCTCCCGGTCGAGCGCAAGCACAGCGTCGGCGTGGCGATGGCGCTGCGGCCCTGGGTGTTCTCCCTGGCCACCGCGCTCAAGCAGGCCGCTGGAGGCGACAAGGCCGCGCGTCCGCGGCAGCCGCGCTGACCGACAGTGGCGCGGAGCCTTCCGATTGCGCGCTTGTCCGCAGCCGCGGTGCAACCGGGGCGCCGGGCACTGCGATCACCGCGATGCACTGCGGTCGCGGGCGAGCCTGCTCCTACAGTGGGACTGCGGCGTATCGAGATGTCGCGAACTGCCCGCTACGACTACTTGCGGCCGTAGACGTCCTCCAGACGAACGATGTCGTCCTCGCCGAAGTAGTCACCACACTGCACTTCGATCAGGTGGATGTCCTGATCGGTGTGGTTTTCCAGGCGGTGCACGGTCTCGACCGGGATATAGGTACTCTGGTTGCGCTCGAGCAGGAACTCACGTTCGCCGACGCGGACCTTGGCGGTGCCGTGGACCACGGTCCAGTGCTCGGAGCGCCGCGCGTGCTTTTGCAGGGACAGGATGCCGCCGGGCTTGACCGTCAGCCGCTTGACCTTGCAGTCGTCGGCATCCTCCAGAATGGTGTAGCTGCCCCACGGTCGGTGTACCGTCAGGTGGTGCTGGGCGGCGGTATGCCGCTCACGCTTGAGCTGGTCGACCACCGAGCGCACCGATTGCGACTGTTCGCGGTCGGTGACCAGGATGGCGTCACCGGCATCGACGATCACCAGGTCCTGCACGCCAACCGCCGCGACGATGCGCTCGCCGGCGTCGACGTAGCAATTCTCCGAATCGACCAGGATCGCCTGGCCGCGGACCCGATTGCCGCGCGGGTCGGCCTCGCCCAGTTCGCTGACCGCCTTCCACGAGCCGATATCGCTCCAGTCAAAGCCAGCCGGCACCACAGCACGCTTCGCCGCCCGCTCCATCACCGCGTAGTCGATCGAGATATCCGGCTGGGCCAGGAACAGCTCGCGCTCGAAGCGCAGCGGCTCGGCATCCGGGTTGCTTGCAGCGAAACAGGCCTTGGCCGCACCCAGCACGTTGGGACAGGTCTCGGCCGCTGCGGCGAGCAGCGCCTTGGCGGAGAAGCAGAACATGCCGGCGTTCCAGAAGTAGTTACCGGCTGCGAGATAGCCCTCGGCCGTCGCCCGATCGGGCTTCTCGACGAAGGCAGCGATCTGCCGGCCAGCGCGCCCGGCGATCGCCGGACCCGCCTCGATGTAGCCAAAGCCGGTCTCGGGATGGGTCGGTCGGATGCCGAAGGTCACCAGATACCCATCGAGCGCCAGCGCCGAGGCTGCGGCGACATCCCGGGCGAAGGCGGCGGTGTCGCTGATCAGGTGGTCGGCAGGCAGGACCAGCAGCTGGGCATCCTCGCCATGCCGGGCGGCGATATCCAGCGCGGCCAGCACGATGGCCGGCGCGGTGTTGCGTCCGGCAGGTTCGAGCACGAAACGCTGGCTCACGCCCTCGCCAGCGCCTTCGCGGGCGTACTCGTCGAGCGACAGGAAGTGATACTCGGCGCCGGTCACGGTCAGCACCTCGCCGGCACCGGCGACCGCCAGTGCGCGATGCAGGGTAAGGCCGAGCAGCGAGTGGCCATCACCCAGGCGCATGAAGGGCTTGGGATAGCCCTGTCGGGACACCGGCCAGAGGCGGGTTCCGGCACCGCCGGACAGAATCACGGGAATCAGCATGCAAGGCCCTGCGCGGCGTCGGAACGCGCCGCAAAGGCTGGAATTATATCGAAGCTCCGCATCCGCCCCGGCAAACGACGATGCCCCGGCGAACCGGGGCATCGAAGTCTTGCCTGGCCTATGCCTTAACGCGCGGCATTGCTGTTCATCGTGCCGTTGCGACCGCTGTCGCGGTACTGGGCAGGATCGCGCATGCCGTCGACATGGCATTGCCCCGATGTATGTCCGCGGTTGCTGGCGCCGGAGAGCTGGCCGTAGGCGCGCTCGGTGGTGCCGTCCTCCGGATCGCTGAGCACCAGGTCGGCGGCGAAGTTGCAGTAATCGTTGACCCACCAATGGGTGCTGCGGAAACCGGTGGTGTAGTAGTTCACCTTCGAGCGCGCCCAGCTCGGAATGCCTGACAGCCAGGACGAGGCGCCGCTGTAGGTCATATTGCTGTTGCTTCCGCACTGGACACCGAAGAAGCCGCCGATGGCGGCGATCACGCCAGCCAGGTTGGTGCCCTGGTAGGGCGTGCCGACCGACTGGATCAGCCGACCCGAACCGGCATTGTCGAGGCCGCTCCAGTAGTAGCTGTAAAGGTGCAGTGCCGCAGCACCGCCCTGGCTGTGGGCGACGACGCCGAACGAGTTCCAGGTTGCACCGTAGTCACGGATGAGCCGGGCGAACTGGTCATGCGAGCGGTTCTTGTTGGCATCGAGGAAGGTCGAGGCGCTGCTGAAGTTGCCCGTCGGCCACACCGCGGTCGAGCAGTAGCCGTGGACCAACAGCAACCGGGAGCCGACACCCTTGGCGGCGACTTCAGGCAGGGCCGGGCGCGCGCCCATCCGCATGCCTTCGTCAATCGCCAGCCCCGGCATCGCCTTGATCCGATTGACCGGCAAGGGCAGGGGCAGCTCGGCTTCGTTGAGCAGCGGAATGAAGTGATCGGCGTCTTCGATGCGCAGCTTGCGCAGCGAGAACGGCCCCTGCGCGCCAGCGCGGGCGATCCAGCGCTGGTCGATGTGCAGGGCCAGGGCGCCCTGCTTGAGCTCGCTCATGCCACCGACCCAAGCCACCGGAAGCGGCATGCCATCAGCATCCTGGCCCCAGACTTCGGCATAGGCACGGTAGTGGCCGCCGGTCTTGGCCGCGGTGACCGGCAAGGACACCGAGAAGCGGCCTGCTTCCGCCTTGCGCACCTGCGGCGCGCCGGCCAGGCTCAGGCTGTCGTCGATCACCGGGATCAGGTGCTCGGCGCTGCGCAGCACGCTGCGACCGGCCTTGTCGACGCCTTCGACCTGGACCTGGGCAGTCCAGTTGCCGACGCTGGTGACCTCGAAGCGCACTCCGTAGATGCCGTCGCCGGCCTTGGCATCGCCATGCTGACCATCGTCGAACATCGGCAATTGCTGGCTGCCACCGTCGGGCGCGGTCAGCCGCAGGCTGGCCTTGGCGAGCTCGACGCCGCCCAGCTCGGCCGGGCCTTCGCCTTCGCTGTGGGCGAGCATCGCCACCACTTGCTGGGTCACGCCCAGCTTGTGCTCACGGTGGGTCGGATAGGACACCAGCTCGGTATCCGGATTGCCCTCGATCAGCAGGAAGGCGGGCGCCGCGGCGTCCTTGGCCAGCAGCTCCAGCGACCAGTCGCCCTCACCGAGACCGTCAAAGGCGTAGTACTGGCCGGGAATGGCCGCGCCTTCCAGGGCCAGCTCGGCGGACTTGGCGCTGTGTGCGAGTGACTTGGCGTTCTGCCAGTCGCCTCCATTGGGATGGCGCAGGCGAACCACAGGCTCGGAGCCGGGCTCGGCCAGCAGCAGGAAGCGCGCGCGTCCGTTCTCCACCGGCAGGCGACCCGACCAGCTAGGCGCGCCGGACTTGCCGGCAACGAACTGCAGCGGAATCAGGGCGCTCTTGGAAATCACCGCCGCGCGGGCCGGGTCGGCCGGCTGCATGGCGGAGAACTCTTCCGGCGGACCGGCGAGCTGCTTGGGCACCAGGCCAGAGGCCAGCGCGGAAGTCGAGACCAGAACAAGTGCGGACGCGAGCGCCCGGGTAAGACGACGAATAGTCACTAGCATTCCCCTCCCAGAGAACTCAATCGGAACAACACGTTGTGTTGGCGTTTTCGGGTAACCCGGGGCCGCGCGCATCCTTTGCCGCTCCCGTCGGCAGCCTTGCTACCGGTACCGCCCTCGGTCCTCCCCGACCCAGGTGCCGATGCCTTGCGCACCGGAGGCCACGTGACTGGGTTCACGGTCGCGATGTGCGCCCGATCACCCATACGCTGGCGAATGGATAGTCGCCTGAACGGCGGTTGAACGCAACCCGAGGGGATTCCCCAGTCGGACGGCTCCGCCAGGAGTTAGTGGGACCGCACGAGGACAGAGTGCTTTGGGCGCATAGTTGCGGGTCGTCGAGGATCCACAATTGCGCCGGCCTTCTGTGGGAGCGGATCGTATCCGCGACCGCGGAGCTTCGATC
>CAYGMG010000140.1:0-10514 GCA_964350895.1 uncultured Lysobacter sp. | reverse complement strand
TCGGCCAGCTGGCCGATGGCGTCGAGATCAGGCTGGATCGGCGCGATGCCGGCGGCTTCGATGGCGGCGGTGTCCATGCCGGCGGAGAAGAAATCGCCGACCTTGGCCTGGATGCTGCCGCTGGCCGCGTCACTGGCTGCCGCGGCCTTGGCGATCTCGTGTTGCACCGCCAGCGAACGCTCGCCTAGCGCCGGGAAAGCGCCCCAGGTGGTGCGGTCACCGGGGATCGGGTTGGCTGCCAGCCAGCGGCTGTTGACGTGGTCGCCAAAGCGGTCGCAGGCGGCGATGGCCGGGTCGAGATCGTTGGCGTTGAAGCTGATCGGCGCCGGTACCTGGCTGAAATCGATGCTCAGCGCGGCGGCCTCGGCGGTCACTTCCGGTGCGGTTTCGGCGGCCGGCTCGGGGGCCTTGCTACAGGCAGCAAGACCGAGTGAGAGAACGATGGCGGCGGCAAGCAGGGAGCGTTGGGGTGACGTCACGGTGGTTCCTTGGCATGGATCGAAAGCGGGCAAGAACCCGCAGAACTCCCGAGCGTCACTGCCGCGACGGCGCCGGTCAAGCTGCACTGCGGCGAAGCGAGACCGGCCTGCGTCGGCTCAGCCGTGGGCGCGCAGCTCGGCGGCGTCGAGCTTGTCGAGCAGGCGCCAGAGCAGTTCGCGCTCACCATCGTCCAGCGAGGCCAGCAGCGAGGCCTCAAGGCGCAGCGCCAGCGGCGCAATCTGGTCGTAGACGTCCTGACCTGCGGCGGTCAGGGTCAGGATCGAGCGCCGCCGGTCGGCGCGATCGAACTCGCGCTGCACCAGCCCGCGGTCGATCAGGCTGTTGATCGCCCGGCTCACCGCGACCTTGTCCATGGCCGTGCGCTCGGTGATGTCCATGCCCGAGGCGCCGGGATAGCGGCCAAGGATCGCCATCGCCCGCCACTCGGTCACCGCAAGGCCAAAGCGCTCGCGATAGAAGCCGGCGATGTCGGCGCTGATCCGGTTGGACAGCACCGACAGCCGATAGGGCAGGAAGTGTTCGAGGTCCAGGACCGGGTGCGGCGTTGAGTTCATTGGCCTATCACTTGTCAATGGTTACCTTGGAAACTATAGTGGCTGATCGGGGGCGGAACCGCGCCCTGCCGAGCAGATCCCGGAGGAATGATGAACGCCCAGCTCAAGCCCCACGCCGGCGCTACCGCCGTGTCCCACGACAATCCCATGGGGATCGACGGCTTCGAGTTCGTCGAGTTTGCCTCGCCTGAGCCGGAAAAGCTGCACAGCTATTTCCGCATGCTCGGCTTCACCCCGGTAGCGCGGCACAAGACGCGCAAGATCACCACCTACCGTCAGGGCGATTGCACCTTCCTGATCAACGAGGATCCGGACAGCTTCGCCGCGCGGTTTGCCGCCGAGCATGGCCCGAGCGCCTGCGGTTTCGCGATCCGGGTCAACAAGCTGGCCGAGTGGGCGCGGGTGCAGGCGCTGAAGAACGGCGCCGAGTCCTTCGACACCGCCGACGAGCTGAGCAAGGCGGTGGCCGCGCCGGTGATCAAAGGCATCGGCGACTGCATGCTCTACATCGTCGATCGGTATGACGAGAAGGGCACCATCCACGATCCCGACTACGAGTGGCTGGAGGGCGCCGAGATGCTGCCCGAAGGGTTTGGTCTGACCTTCATCGACCACCTGACCCACAACCTGTTCCCCGGCAACATGGGCAAATGGGCGGACTACTACGAGCGGCTGTTCAACTTCCGCGAGATCCGCTACTTCGACATCAAGGGCGCCAAGACCGGTCTGGTCTCCAAGGCGATGACCGCGCCCGACGGCATGGTCCGCATCCCGCTCAACGAGTCCTCGGACGAGAAGTCGCAGATCAACGAATACCTGCGCGAGTACAAGGGTGAGGGCATCCAGCACATCGCCTGCTTCACCGACGACATCTACGCCACGGTGGAGAAGATGCGCGCCCAGGGCGTCGAGTTCCTCGACACCCCGGACACCTATTTCGAGGTGGTCGACGAGCGCATCCCGAACCACGGCGAGGACCTGCCGCGGCTGCGCAAGAACAAGATCCTGATCGATGCTGACCTTGAGACCAAGAAGCAGCTGCTGCTGCAGATCTTCACCCAGAACGCGATCGGCCCGATCTTCTTCGAGATCATCCAGCGCAAGGGCAATCAGGGCTTTGGCGAGGGCAACTTCCAGGCCCTGTTCGAGAGTATCGAGCGCGACCAGATGCGCCGCGGCGTGCTGTAACCCCGCTTGCGTGACCCCCGCTCGCGCTGCAGCGGGGAGCCATTCCATCGAGGCGACACCGCATGAACGCGCAACTGAAGACCCAGACCCGCCCGAGCGAAGAACCTGGACACCAGGTCGGCTTCGGCCAGGAATTTGCCAGCGAGGCCCTGCCCGGCGCCCTGCCGCAGGGGCGCAACTCGCCGCAGCGCTGTCCCTACGGACTGTATGCCGAGCAGATATCGGGTAGCGCCTTCACCGCGCCACGGCACGGCAACCGGCGCAGCTGGATGTATCGGATCCGTCCGGGTTCGATGCATGAATCCTTCGAGCCGCTGGCGCAGGAGCGCTTCCACAATCGCTTTGGCGACTCGCCGGTGTCGCCGGATCAGCTGCGCTGGGATCCGCTTCCCGCGCCGGATGAGGCCTGCGACTTCATCGATGGCCTTTACACCATGGCCGGCGCCGGATCGGCCCGCGCGCAGTCGGGTATCGGTATCCACTTGTATGCCGCCAACCGCGACATGCGCGGGCGCTTCTTCGCCAATGCCGATGCCGAAATGCTGCTGGTGCCGCAGCAAGGCCGACTGCGCCTGGCAACGGAACTCGGTGTTCTGGAGGTCGAGCCGCAGGAGATCGCGGTAATTCCGCGCGGGATCCGTTTCCGCGTCGAGCTGCCGGACGGCGAGGCACGCGGTTATCTGTGCGAGAACTTCGGTGCCACATTGCGTCTGCCCGAGTTGGGCCCGATCGGCTCCAACGGCCTGGCCAACCCGCGCGACTTTCGGACTCCGGTTGCGGTCTACGAGGATGTCGAGGGCGACTTCCGCCTGGTGCAGAAGCTCGATGGCGCGCTGTGGCAGGCAAGCATCGGGCATTCGCCGCTCGACGTGGTCGCCTGGCACGGATCGCACGCGCCGTACGCCTACGACCTGCGCCGCTTCAACACCATCGGCTCGATCAGCTACGACCATCCTGATCCGTCGATCTTCACCGTGCTGACCTCGCCCAGCGATAGCCAGGGATGGGCCAATCTCGACTTCGTGATCTTCCCGCCACGTATCCTGGCCATGCAGGACACCTTCCGTCCGCCCTGGTTTCATCGCAATGTGGCCAGCGAGTTCATGGGTCTGGTGCATGGCGCCTATGACGCCAAGGAAGGCGGCTTCGTGCCCGGCGGCGCCTCGCTGCACAACTGCATGAGCGGACACGGGCCGGATGCGGCGACCTTCGAGAAGGCCAGCGCGGCCGATACCAGCAAGGCCGACTACATCAGCGGCACCATGGCCTTCATGTTCGAGAGCCGCTGGCTGCTCTGCCCGAGCGCGCAGGCGCTGGACGCCGGGCATCGGCAGCGCGACTACCAGCAATGCTGGCAAGGCCTGAAAAGGCACTTCGACCCGAGCAAGCCGTAGGGCGGGTCTTGACCCGCCTTCATCCATTCACCGATTGTCGCGCTGCGGAAACGGAGCTGATTCGCTCTTCCGCTGCAGCGACCGAACGCAGGCCAACCGTCGCTGCCGCGTGGCTGGCGAACACGGCTGCGTCGGGCCAGTTGAATTATCGGCGGCTCAAGACCCGTTCTACGACTCCCTCTTCGCAAAAGGATTGACCCATGAAACTCGGATCGCTCAAGGAAGGAGGCCGCGACGGCACCCTGATCGTGGTCTCCCGCGAACTCTCCCGCGCCGTCCGCGTGCCGGACATTGCGCCGACCCTGCAGCGCGCGCTCGAGGACTGGCACAACGCCGCGCCGAGGCTGAATCAGGTGTCCGAGCTGCTCAATGGCAGCCCGGCCGAGAGCATCAATGGCGAGCCGGTGTTCAACCTCGACATGAACCTGCTGGCAGCGCCGCTGCCGCGCGCCTATGAGTTCGTCGACGGCTCGGCCTACCTGCCGCACGTCGAGCGCGTGCGTCGCGCCCGCGGCGCCGAGGTGCCGGAGAGCTTCTACACCGATCCGCTGATGTACCAGGCGGTCAGCGCCGGCTTCTACGGGCCGCGTGATCCGATCCTAGTCAGCTCGGAAGAGTTCGGCATCGATCTCGAAGCCGAGGTCCTGGTGGTTACCGACGACGTGCCGATGGGGGTAAGCGCCGAGCAGGCCGCCGAGCACATCCAGCTGATCGGTCTGGTCAACGATGTCTCGCTGCGCGCACTGATCCCCGCCGAGCTGGGCAAGGGCTTCGGCTTTCTGCAGAGCAAGCCGCGCTCGGCGCTGTCGCCGGTGTTCGTGACGCCGGACGAGCTCGGTGCTGCCTGGCGCGAATGCAAGCTGCATCGGCCCCTGGTCACCCACGTCAATGAGCAGTGGTTCGGCGCGCCCGAGGCCGGGGTCGATATGCAGTTCAACTTCGCCCAGCTGGTCGCCCACGCCGCGCGCACCCGGCCGCTCTCGGCCGGCACCCTGGTTGGCTCAGGCACGGTGGCCAATGAGGACACCTCGCTGGGCGCATCCTGCTTTGCGGAAAAGCGCACCGTCGAGACCCTGGAGGGCGGCAAGCCGATCACGCCATTCATGAAATTCGGCGATCGGGTGCGGATCGAGATGCTGGATGAAGCGGGTGGCTCGCTGTTCGGTGCCATCGAGCAAACTGTGAAGCAGCCCTCAGCCTAGGGAGTGGCCTGCTTCCCACTCCGCATGCCGCGGCGTAGGCTGGCCACGGGGAATCCTTGGGAGGGGCTGCTGTGAACGGCAACCTCACGCTTTACAGTTACTGGCGCTCGAGCGCTGCATATCGGGTGCGGATCGGCCTGCAGCTCAAGCAGCTGGCCCATGAGATCGTGCCCGTGCATCTTGTGCGCGGCGGCGGCGAGCAGCATTCGGAAGCCTTCCAGGTACTCAATCCGCAGGAGCTGGTACCGGTGCTCAAGCACGGTCACCGGGTGATCCGGCAGTCGCTGGCGATTCTCGAATACCTCGAGGAAACCTTTCCCGACCAGCCGCTGATGCCGGCCACCGCGCGCGACCGGGCGCGTGTCCGTGGCCTGGCCCAACTGGTCGCCTGCGATATCCATCCGCTGAACAATCTGCGCATCCTGCGCTTCTTCGAGCAGGACTGGAACGTGCCGCAGCCGGAGCGTGAGGCCTGGGTGAGGCGCTGGATCTGCCAGGGTTTCGAGGCCTTCGAAGCCCTGCTCGCCGAGCATCCCTCGACCGGCGACTGCTGCGAGGGTGATCTGCCGGGCCTGGCCGACTGCTGTCTGGTTCCGCAGGTCTACAACGCGCAGCGCTTTGCTGTCGATATGTCGGCGTATCCGACCATCGAGCGAATCAATGCGCACTGCATGTCGCTGCCGGCCTTCGAGGCAGCCAGGCCAGAGTCACAGCCGGACGCACCCGAGCCGCAATAGGCCCGCTGCGCGGCGCGCGGTTCAGCATCCCTGTCAACCGCTCGCTGCTCGAGCCGTTTTCCCCGTGGCACCCCACGAGGAGAACCACCATGAACCAGTCGATCCGCTGCCTTGTCCTGCTCGCCCTGTTCGGCGCGAGTACGCCGCTGCTCGCCCAGCCCGAGCGCGGCGCTGCGTTCTCCCGTCTGGATACCGATCAGGATCAACGACTGAGCCGCGACGAGGCGGCCCTTGCGCCACGTCTTGCCCAGCAGTTCCCGCTGATCGACGCCAACCAGGACGGCCTGCTTGAGCGTACCGAACTCCAGGCTTATGCCGCGGCCCGCCGCGAACTTCGCGAGGAAGCGCGACGCGCTCGCTTTGGCGCGCTCGATGCCGATGGCAACGGGGTGATCGCCGGTGACGAGCTGGAGGGCAGGCAGCGCCTGGCGCGGCTGGATGCCAATGCGGACGGACGCATCGAGCTGGACGAGTTCAAGGCCCGCGGCGGCCAGCGCAGCAGGCGCTGTAGCCCCTGAACATGCAGCTTGGCTCTTGCGCCCGGCCTGCTCACCGGCCGGCCTGCTGGGCGCAGCGCGCCCGGCAAGCCGCCGGGCGCGCTGATCAGGGCAGCGCCGGGCGGCGCGCCGATGTGGGTCAGGACGGTTCGGGCTTGACCCGGAACCAAGCGGCGTACAGCGCCGGCAGAAACAGCAGGGTCAGCGCGGTAGCCACGATCAGCCCGCCCATGATCGCCACCGCCATCGGCCCGAAGAATACGCTGCGTGAGAGCGGAATCATCGCCAGCACCGCGGCCAGCGCGGTCAGCACGATGGGGCGGAAGCGACGCACCGTAGCCTCGACGATCGCCTTGGCCCGCGGCATGCCACCGCTGATGTCCTGCTCGATCTGGTCAACCAGGATCACCGCGTTGCGCATGATCATCCCGGACAGGGCAATCGTGCCGAGCATCGCAACAAAGCCGAACGGCACCCGGAACACGAGCAGGAACAGGACCACGCCGATCAGGCCCAGCGGAGCGGTCAGGAACACCAGCAGGGTGCGCGACATCGAGCGCAGCTGCAGCATCAGCAGGCTGAGCACCACGACCACGAAAAGCGGCACGCCGGCATTCACCGAGGCCTGGCCGCGGGCCGAGTCCTCGATGGTGCCGCCGACTTCGAGCAGGAAGCCTTCCGGCAATTCACTGCGGAACCGGTCGAGCACCGGCTTGAGATCGGCGACCACGCTGGCCGGCTGCTCGCGGCCGTAGATATCGCCGCGCACGGTCATCGTCGGCAGCCGGTTGCGGTGCCAGATCACGCCTTCCTCGAAACCGTATTCAAGCGTGGCGATCTGGCTGAGCGGGATGCTTTGCCCGTTGCTGGTCGGCACCGACAGGCTGCCGATCAGGCTCATCTTCTCGCGTTCCTCATCCGGGCCGCGGAGCAGGATCTCGATCAGCTGATTGCCCTCGCGGTACTGGCTCACCGTGTTGCCGGACAGCGAGCCGCGGATGAAGGTCGCGACCTGGGCCGAGCTGACTCCGAGCACCCGAGCCCGGGCCTGGTCGATCTGCACGCGGATAACCTTGCTCGGCTCATCCCAGTCCAGCGAGACATTGGTCATCGCCGGGTGCTTGCTGACCTCGCCAGCCAGCGAGCGGGCGATCTCGCGGACCCGCTCGATGTGCTCGCCGGACACCCGCAGCTGGATCGGGAAGCCGACCGGCGGGCCGTTCTCCAGCCGGGTGACGCGCGCCTGCAGGGTCGGGAAATCGCTGGCGAACAGCTCGATCAGCCATTGCCGGGTGGCTTCGCGGGCTTCGATGTCCTCGGTGAGGATCACGAACTGGGCGAAGTTCGCCGCCGGCAGCTGCTGGTCCAGCGGCAGGTAGAAGCGCGGCGAGCCGGTGCCGACGTAGGCGACGTGGTTGAGCACGCCCTCGCGGCCGTCGAGCAGGGACTCAAGCTTGGCCGCCTGGGCTTCGGTTGCGCGCAAGGAAGAGCCCTCGGCCAGGCGCATGTCGACCATCAGCTCGAGCCTGGTCGAAGCGGGGAAGAACTGCACCGGGACGAATCGGAATGCTGCCACCGAGGCGACGAACAGGAGCAGGGTGGCGAGGATCACCGTCTTGCGGTACTCCACACACCATTCCACCCAGCTGCGGAAGCGCGAGTAGAAGCGGCTCTGGTAGGGGTCATGGCCGCCCTGGTGCTTGCCGGCGAGATCCGGGAGCAGCTTGTCGCCAAGATAGGGGACGAAGACCACGGCGGCGATCCAGCTCAGCAGCAGGGCCAGGGTGACCACCTGGAAGATCGAGCGGGTGTACTCGCCGGTGCTGCTGTCGGCGGTGGCGATTGGCAGGAAGCCGGCCGCGGTGACCAGGGTGCCGGTGAGCATCGGGAAGGCCGTGGTCTGCCAGGTGAAGCCGGCGGCGCGCATCCGGTCAAAGCCCTGTTCCATCTTCACCGCCATCATCTCCACCGCGATGATGGCGTCGTCGACCAGCAGGCCCAGGGCCAGCACCAGGGCGCCGAGCGAAATCTTGTGCAGGCCGATGCCGAAGTAGTGCATGGCGGCAAAGGTCATCGCCAGCACCAGGGGGATGGACAAGGCCACCACCAGACCCGTTCGGAAGCCGAGCGAGAAGAAGCTGACCACCAGCACGATGGCCACCGCCTCCAGCAGCACCCGGACGAATTCGCCGACCGAGGCGCGCACCGCGGCCGGCTGGTCGCTGACCTTGTCCAGGGCCATGCCGATCGGCAGGCTGGTCTGCAGGCGCGCGAACTCGGTTTCCAGGCGGTCGCCGAGGCGGATGATGTCGCCGCCCTTGCGCATCGACACCGCGATGCCGATCGCCGGCTCACCCATGAAGCGCATGCGCGGCGCCGGCGGATCGGAGAAGCCGCGGCGAACCTCACCGACATCGTCGATGGTAAAGGTGCGATCGCCGACCCGGATCGGAAAATCGCGGATCGACTCGACGTCATCGAAACGTCCGGACACGCGCATCTGCACTCGTTCGCTGACCGTCTCGAAGAAGCCGGCCGGGACCACCGCATTCTGCTCGTCCAGCGCCTGCTGCACGGCGGCCAGCGGCACGCCGAGGGTGGCCAGCTTGGTGTTGCTGATCTCGATGTAGATCTTTTCTTCCTGCAGGCCGATCAGCTCGACCTTGGCCACGTCGGAAACCCGCTGCAGTTCCAGCTGGATGCGTTCGGCATAGTCGCGCAGGGTGGCGTAGTCGAAACCGTCGCCGGTCAGGGCATAGATGTTGCCGTAGGTGTCGCCGAACTCGTCGTTGAAGAACGGTCCGATCACCCCCTCGGGCAACTCGTGGCGGATGTCGGTGACCTTCTTGCGCACCTGGTACCACAGGTCCGGGATGTCTTCGGAAACCATCCCGTCGGGGGCGACGTACAGCACCTGCGACTCGCCCGGCCGCGAGTAGGCGCGGATCTGCAGATACTGGCCGGTCTGCATCAGCTTCTTCTCGATGCGCTCGGTCACCTGGCGCGAGACCTCCTCGGCCGTGGCGCCCGGCCACAGGGTGCGCACCACCATCACCTTGAAGGTGAACGGCGGATCCTCGCTCTGACCCAGCTTGGTGTAGGAGACGATGCCGACGATGCCAAGCAGGAGCATCGCGTAGAGCACCAGGGAGCGGTTGCGCAGCGCCCATTCGGACAGATTGAACTGGCTGGCCATGGGCGCCTCAGGCTCCGCCGACAAGGTCGACCGGGCGGTTGTCGCGGTCGACCGGACGCACCTGCTGGCCCTCGCGCAGCAGGTGGACGCCGGCCGCGATCACCCACTCGCCGGCCTCCAGGCCCGCGGTTACCGGCACGCTGTCGTCGTGGAACGGGCCAATGCTGACCTCCCGGCGTTGCACCTTGGCGCTGCCCGGTTCGACGACCCAGACATAGTGGCGACCGGCATCCGCAGTGACGGCCGGCAGTGGCACCGCCAGCGCCTGGCTGGCGTCCTGGGAGAAGATCGCGCGGGCGCTCTGGCCGAGCTCGATACCCGGGGCCTCGCCCTCGATCTGGATCCGTGCGGCATAGGTGCGTGCACTGGCGTCCGCGGCTGGCGAGAGCTCGCGCAGGCGGCCAACCAGGCGCTTGTCGGCGTCCGACCACAGGGTGACCAGGACCGGCATGCCGACCTGGTAATGATCGATGCCGGACTCCGGCAGGCTGATCACCACCTCGCGCTCGCCGTCGGCGGCCAGCAGGTAGACGCTTTGCCCTGCGGCGACCACCTGGCCGGCCTCGGCCAGGCGCTGGGCAATCACGCCGTCGGCACTGGCCTTCAGCGCGGCGTAGGTTTCCTGGTTGCGGGCCACGTCGAGCTGGGCGCGGGCCTGCCCGACGCGGGCCTGGGCCGCCTTGAATGCGGTTTCCCGAGCCTCGAACAGCGAGGCCGAGATCAGCTTGCGCTCAAGCAGGGTGCGGTGCCGTTCGTACTCGTTGCGGGCCTGCTCAAGATCGGCGTCGGCGGCGCCCAGCTGGGCGCGGGCGGCTTCGGCCTGCAGGGCAAGGTCATCCGGATCAAGCTCGGCCAGCACCTGGCCACGCTCGACGCGATCCCCGATGTCGACCAGGCGCCGCGCGATCTTGCCGCCAACGCGGAAGCCGAGCGCAATTTCCTCGCGTGCCCGAACCTCGCCGGGGAACACCGCAAACGCGCTGTCGGCGCGCTCTGGCAGGACCACCATGGCCGGGCGCGGCGCCGGTTCGGCGCCCTCGTCGGCGCCGCAGGCACTCAGGCCGGCGCCGATCAGGACCAGCAGGAAGACACGGTGGGGGGTGCGTTGAAGGGACAGGCGGGTCATGCTTGTAGTCCTTGGCGCCCGAAGCGGCGCGGAGGCGGCTGGAATTTGAACTGGCCGGTATACTAAAATTAAAGAACCTATCAGTCCAGTATTTAAATATGCCTGCAACCGCCCCCGTC
>CAYGMG010000139.1:0-10613 GCA_964350895.1 uncultured Lysobacter sp. | reverse complement strand
GACGTCGAGCATCAACACGGCCAGCGACTGCTGCTTGCGGCTGGCCCGGGCCAGCTCGCGGCTCAGGCTGCCCTCCAGGAAGCGCCGATTGAACAGGCCGGTCAGGGCGTCGCGGATCGACTGGTTGTGCAGGGTTTCCTTCAGCCGCAGGTTGGCCAGCGCCATCGACAGCTGCTCGGCAGCGGTGGTCGCCAGCGCTTCGTCGAGCGCCTGCGGCGGGCCGCTCAGGTAGAGCAGGCCGAGCGATTCGCCCTGCGCATTGAGCGGCAGGCAGAGGCTGGCGACCAGCGCCGGGTCGGCTGCCGGTGGCGCCTGGATGTGCTCGCAGCGCGGGCCTTCCTGCGGATCGCGATAGGCGAACGGCTGCACCCGGCGCAGACCCCAGCAGCTGCGCGTCTCCAGCTTGGCAAGGCTGGGCAGCGCATGCTCGCCCCAGCTGACCGCCGCCATCGCCACCGCGCCATCGCCGGCATCGGCAACGCTCTCGTCCTGCAGGTAGATGGTGCCGGCCGAGCCGGGCAGCAGGGAGGAGACGCTGATCCTGGTGATCTCCAGCGCCTCCTCGCTGCGCTGGCAGCTTTGCAGCAGGGAAGCGTAGGCGCTGAGCCGCTGCATGTTGCGGCTCAGTGAGGTCAGGGCAATGATCGAGTCGTTGAGTTCGTGGTGCGAGGCCTCGGCTTCGCGTTCGGCATGCTCGCGGCGGCGTACCTCCTGCTGCCAGCGCGCATCGATCAGGGCGACCGCGCCCGGCCCGCATGCCAACGCCAGGCCAGCAAGGGCGAGCAGCCAGCGCCCGGCGCTGCTTTCCGCCGGCACCACGGAGACCGCCAGCGCCAGCACGCCGATGCCGATCAGGGCGAGCAGGACAGCGAGCCAGGTAGTCAGGCGCCGGGAGTTTCGCGAAGCGGGAACATGCATGGGCGTTTGAGTCCGCGCGGGCTGGGGCCTATCTTGCCCGGCCAGCCGGCATTGCGGAACCGCCGGCGCCCGGACAGCCAAGGAGACCCACGATGACTTGCCGACTGCTGCTTTCATCCGCTCCTGCCGAGCACGCCGAATCGATCGCCCGGCATCTGGTCGAGAGCGGCGCTGCCGCCTGCGTCAGCCTGCTGCCCGGCGCGATCTCGATCTACCCCTGGCAGGGCCGGCTCGAGCGCAGCGAGGAGTCCGTGCTGCTGATCAAAAGCGCCGCGGCGGTGGGGCTGATCGAGGTCGCACTGCGCGCCGTGCACCCCTACGAACTTCCGGAACTGATCGCGGTCGATATCCAGTCCGGCATTGCGCCCTATCTCGATTGGGTCGCCGCGAACTCGCGCGGCACGCCGCCCTCGGACTGACGGATTACCCATGTACAAGCTGCTGACCGGCCTGATCCTGGCCCTTGTCCCGCTCGCCGCGGCGCTGGCCATCGACGAGTCCGACCTGCTGCCGGTCGACGAGGCCTTCGTCCTCTCGCATCAGGTCGATGCGGACGGCGCCATCCTGGTGCGCTGGGAGATCGCCGAGGGCTACTACCTCTATCGGCACCGCTTCGAGATCAGCGCCGCGGATGCCGGCTTCCGTCTGGACGAGGTCATCTGGCCGCCCGGGACGCCGCACGAGGACGAGTTTTTCGGCAAAACCGAAACCTACCGCGGCAGCGTCGAGGCGCGGCTGATCGGCGCGCCGCAGGCGGCCAGTGCGACCTTTGCGCTGCGCTACCAGGGCTGCGCCGACCTTGGCATCTGCTACCCGCCACAGAAACGCAGCATCACGGTCAGCCTGCCCGCTGACCATGTCGCCTCGCCAAGCGCGGGCATGATCGGCCTGCCGGCAGCCCCCGCGCGGCCACCCCTGGGCCTTGGCGCCAGCCCTGGCAGCCTGCTGCTGCCGGGCCTTCGCAACCCGCCCGGCGACGCGGTCGATGCCGAGCCGCTGCCGGCCGAGCAGGCCTTCGGTGTCGAGGCGATCGCAGACGACGCGCTAACCCTGCTGCTGCGCTTTACTCCGGCAGACGGCTACTACCTGTACCGCGACAAGACCCGGCTGAGCTTGCGTGATGCCGAGGGCGTGGCGCTTGGCGTGCCCGGCTGGCCGCAAGCCCAGCCGCACCGCGATGAGCACTTCGGCGAGGTGATGGTCTACTTTGATCAGGTCGAAGTCCCGCTGCCACTGCGCCGAGCGCGCGGCGAAGCGCTGTCGCTGAACCTCGATGTGGAGATCCAGGGCTGCCAGACCGACGGCATCTGCTATCCGCCGATGCAGCGCGCACTGACGATCGCCCTGCCGGCAGCCGATCCGTCCACCCTGGTCGACGCCGCCGCGCTCGACGCACCGAAGCAGGGCAATACCCCGGCCAGCGATTCAGTGGCCCCGGGCGGGGCGATGCCGAGTGCGGCACTGGCCCTGCTGTTCGCCCTGCTCGGCGGGCTGATCCTCAACCTGATGCCCTGCGTGCTGCCGGTGCTCTCGTTCAAGCTGATTGGCCTTGCCGAGAGCCAGGAAAGCCGCGCTGCATCGCGCCGCCATGCGCTCTGGTACACGGCCGGCGTGCTCGTGAGCTTTGCCGCCGTGGGCCTTGGCGTACTCGCCCTGCGCGAGGGCGGGCAGGCGCTGGGCTGGGGCTTCCAGCTGCAGCAGCCATTGGTGGTCGCCGTCCTGGTCTACGTGATGCTGGCGGTCGGCCTGTCGCTGTCCGGCCAGTTCCAGATCGGCGCCGGTCTCGCCGGGGCCGGCCAGGGGCTGGCCCAGCAAGGCGGGCGCAGCGGTGATTTCTTCACCGGCGTGCTGGCGGTCGTCGTGGCCACCCCCTGCACGGCGCCCTTCATGGGCGGCGCCCTCGCCTTTGCCTTTGCCGCGCCGCCCTGGCTGGCGCTGGCGGTCTTCCTGATGCTGGGCCTGGGCCTTGCCCTGCCCTTCCTGCTGGTCGGCCTGGTGCCGGCGCTCGGCCGGCTGCTGCCGCGTCCCGGCGCCTGGATGGACACCCTCAAGCAGCTGCTCGCCTTTCCGATGTACCTGACTGCGGTCTGGCTGGTCTGGGTGCTGGCCAATCAGCGCGGCGCCGATGCGGTCGGCTGGGTGCTGGTTGGCGCCACCCTGATCGGGCTTGCCGGCTGGGCGCTCGGCCAGGCCCAGCAGCGCGCCCGGCGCTGGGGCCATGGTCTGGCGCTGGTCGGCCTTCTGGCAGCGCTGTGGCCACTGTTCGCGCTGGCCACCCTGCCGCTGCCGGCTTCAGCAGCCAGCCGTTCCACCGACGGCAGCGAGCCGTACTCGGCGATGGCCCTGGCCGAACACCGCGCCGCTGGCCGGGTGGTCTTCGTCAACATGACCGCGGACTGGTGCGTGACCTGCAAGGCCAACGAGAAGAGCGTGCTCTCCGGCAGCGCCTTCGAAAAGGCGATGCAGGTCGCCGGGGCGGTCTACATGAAGGGCGACTGGACCAATGTCGACCCGGCCATCACCGGCTTTCTGGAAGATCATGGCGCGGTGGGCGTGCCGCTCTACGTGGTCTTCCCCGCCGAGGGTGGCCCCGGCGTGCGCCTGCCAACCCTGCTTACCGACGCCATCGTGACCGACGCCCTGGAAGCTGCCCGCTGATGTCCACCGAAGACTGCCTGCCCGGCTGGGCCGGCCCAGCGATCATTCTGGCCCTCGCCCTGTTCGGCGGGCTGGTGGGCGTGTTTGCCGGCCGCGCCTTCCTTGCCCCGGCGCCGCCTTCCGACGGGCCGGGCGTGGCCGCCGAAGGCGCCATCGCCCCGGCGATCACCTTGCGCGATCTAGACGGCATCGAGAGCCCGCTCGCCCAGTGGCAGGGTCAGCCGCTGCTGATCAACTACTGGGCGACCTGGTGCCCGCCCTGCGTCAAGGAGCTGCCGATGTTGCAGGCCCTGCACGCAGGCCGCGACGGCGAGGGCATCGCGGTGATCACCATCGCCCAGGAAGAGGATCCCGGCGTGGTCGGCGAATTCCTCGACCGCCACGGCCCCGGCCTGCCCGCCTTCATCGAGCCGCCCGGTGAAACCGACAGTTCAAGAACCTTCGGCAACCTGCGCGGCGTGCTTCCCTACAGCGTCCTGCTCGACGCCAACGGCCGCGTGCTCAAGCGCAAGGCCGGCGCCTTTACCGAGGCCGAGCTGGACGACTGGGCTGCCGAGGCGCGCGAGGCGGGTTGAGCTGCATCAGCGTGCCAGGCGCTGCGCCCGCTGCCGCAACACCAGCAGGTTCCCCAACAGCACCAGAGCCAGCCCGCCGATCAGGGTCGGGGTGAAGGCCAGACCTTCGAGCAGGCCGGAGACCAGCAGGGCGATCACCGGGGTCAGCACCGCGCTGTAGCCGGCGCGCACCGGGCCCATTTCGCGGACCACCTGCAGGTAGAGGGCGAAGGCGATAATCGAGCCGATTACCGATAAGTAGACCAGGCTGGCGAGATAGGCCGGGGTGCAGACCACCCGCCAGCCCTCGCCACTCAGCGCGGCGGCGCCGAACGAGAGCGCCGCGCCGACCATGAAGCCCCAGAAGTTCATCGCGAACAGCGAAGCGCCGCCGCTGATCAGCCGGCTGGAGAGCACATTGCCAAGGCCAACGCAGATTGCCCCGCCCAGCGCCAGGCCCACGCCGAGCAGGCGATTCGGCGAGGGCACGCCTGGCTCGCCCGGCAGCAGGACGAGGGCAAGGCCAGCGACGCCAAGGCCGGCCGCCAGCCACAGCTGCGGCGGCGAGCGCCGGCCCAGCACCAGCGGCTCCAGCAGCAAGGACACCACCACGTTGAAGGCGAACACCAGGGCGACCAGCCCGGATGCCACATAGGCGGTGGCGCTGTAGGCGAACAGGTAGTTGATCCCGCATACGCACAGGCCCTGGACCAGGACCAGCGGCCATAGCCGACGGGGAATGCCCAGCGGTCGGCGGGTGGCCAGCATCCACAGGGCCAGCACGGCGGCGGCCAGGGCAAAGCGCAGGGTCACCGAAACGAACTTCGGCGTGCCGTTGAGCTGCTCATGGATGGCGTACCAGGTGCTGCCCCAGATCAGGGTCATGCCGGCAAACGCCCACAGGGCAAGGCCACGCGGCGGCGGCAGGACGGCGGTACTCACGGCGCACCTCATGCGGCGGCAGCGCGCCACCCAGCGAGCGGAAGCTTGCCAGCCTTCACGCAGGCTTGCCAGCAAATTCCGGCGAACATCGGCTAACTGGACAGGAACGCACGCTTGCCCGACACTGGCGCGCCTTCCGGGAGGGGAAGTTGATGGCACAGATACTGGTCCTGCACGGACCCAATCTAAATCTGCTGGGCGAGCGAGAACCCGAGGTCTACGGGCGCGCCACCCTGGCCGACATTGATGCCGAGCTCGCGCAGCTGGCGGCAGCGTCCGGGCATGCGCTGAGCGCGCAGCAAAGCAATGCCGAGCACGTGCTGGTGGAGCGGATCCACGCCGCGCGCAAGGACGGCACCGACTTCATCCTGATCAACCCCGGCGCCTTCACCCATACCTCCATCGCCCTGCGCGACGCCCTGGCCGCGGTGCGCATCCCGTTTATCGAGCTGCACCTGTCGAACGTGCACGCGCGCGAGCCGTTCCGCCGCCATTCCTACCTCTCCGACCTGGCAGTCGGGGTGATCTGCGGGCTTGGCGTCGACAGCTATCGCCTTGCCCTGCGCGCCGCCACGGCGCGCCTCGACAACGCGCCGGTCACAGGCGGCGCCTGAACTACGACTCACTTTCCACTTCCGGGGCCGTTGGCCCCGCACTGCCCCAGAGATGCCCATGGACCTTCGCAAGATCAAGAAACTCATCGACCTGCTGGAAGACTCGAACCTCACCGAGATCGAGATCCGTGAGGGCGAGGAGTCGGTGCGCCTGTCGCGCGCCGCCGCCCAGGCCCCGGTCGCGCACTACCTGCCCGCCCCGATGGCGCCGATGGCCGCTCACGAGTCGCCCCGCCCCGCCCAGGGCATGAGCTCACCAACCGAAGCCGCCACCGGTGGCCGCGCCCCCAGCGGCAGCGGGCTGCCGGACGGCCACGTGGTGCCCTCGCCGATGGTCGGCACCTACTATGCCTCGCCGAATCCCGAGTCGCCCCCGTTCATCAAGGTCGGCCAGTCGGTCAAGGTCGGCGACACCCTCGGCATCATCGAGGCCATGAAGATGTTCAATCCGATCGAGGCCGACGTCTCCGGCACCGTTGTCGCCATCCTGGTCGAGAACGGCCAGCCGGTGGAGTTCGATGAACCCATGTTCGTCATTGGGTGAAGCCGTGATGGGTGATTCGTGATTCGTGATTCGCAAGAGCGGCCACACGAGCGCCTGGAGGTCTGGGCCGACTCGATGACCCTCGTCGAACATGTGTACCGGGTCACCTCGCGCTTTCCCGACAACGAGCGCTTCGGACTGGTCAGCCAGATGCGGCGCAGCGCGATAAGCGTGCCATCGAACATCGCGGAAGGCGCGGCGCGGCGATCGACTTCCGAGCTACTCCGGTTTCTGTCCATCGCAAGAGGCTCATTGGCAGAGCTAGACACCCAGCTGCAGATATCGAGAAGGCTGGCCCTGCATGATGCAAGCGATGACACTGCAACTCTCGTCGACAGGACCTTCGCAAGGTTGAATGCGCTGATTCGCTCGCTCGAAGCGAAGGACAGCAAGACCGCAGGCTCCTGACGAATCACCAATCACGAATCACGAATCACGGCCCCATCCATGCTAGATAAAGTCGTCATCGCCAACCGCGGCGAAATCGCCCTGCGCATCCTGCGTGCCTGCCACGCCCTGGGGATCAAGACCGTGGCCGTGCACAGCACGGTCGACCGCAACCTCAAGCACGTCGCGATGGCCGATGAATCGGTGTGTATCGGTCCGCCGCCTTCGGCGCAGAGCTACCTCGATATCCCTGCAATCATCGCCGCGGCCGAGGTGACCGACGCCCAGGCCATCCATCCCGGATACGGCTTCCTTTCAGAGAACGCGGATTTCGCCGAACGGGTGGAGAAGTCC
Organism: uncultured Lysobacter sp.; assembly: GCA_964350895.1. Taxonomy (GTDB): domain Bacteria; phylum Pseudomonadota; class Gammaproteobacteria; order Xanthomonadales; family Xanthomonadaceae; genus Pseudomarimonas. Next base: position 3,642 of record CAYGMG010000139.1, on the reverse strand, counting down.
GGCTTCGTGTTCATCGGACCCAAGGCCGACACCATCCGCCTGATGGGCGACAAGGTCGAGGCGATCAAGGCGATGAAGGCCGCAGGCGTGCCCTGCGTTCCCGGCTCGGGCGGGCCGCTGGGCGATGACCCGGCCGAGAACCTGAAGATCGCCCGCGACATCGGCTACCCGGTGATCATCAAGGCAGCCGGCGGCGGCGGCGGCCGCGGCATGCGCGTGGTGCGCACCGAAGGCCATCTGAACAGCGCGATCAGCACCACCCAGAGCGAGGCCAAGGCAGCCTTCGGCAATGCCATGGTCTACATGGAGAAGTTCCTGGAGAACCCGCGCCACGTGGAGATCCAGGTGCTCGCCGACGGCCAGGGCAACGCGATCCATCTCGGCGAGCGCGACTGCTCGATGCAGCGTCGCCACCAGAAGGTGGTCGAGGAATCCCCCGCGCCGGGCCTGAGCGACGCCCAGCGCGAGCAGATCGGCAAGGTCTGCGTCGAGGCCTGCGTGCGCATTGGCTACCGCGGCGCCGGCACCTTCGAGTTCCTCTACGAAGACGGCCGCTTCTACTTCATCGAGATGAACACCCGGATCCAGGTCGAGCACCCGGTCACCGAAATGGTCACCGGCATCGACCTGGTCCGCGAGCAGCTGATGATTGCCGCCGGCCACAAGCTGTCGATCAAGCAGACGGACGTGATCATGTCGGGGCATGCGATCGAGTGCCGGATCAATGCCGAGGATCCCGATTCCTTCCTGCCCTGCCCGGGCCTTATCAAGCACTTCCACGCCGCCGGCGGACCGGGCGTGCGAGTCGACTCGCATATCTACGAGGGCTACCGCGTCCCGGCCAACTACGACTCGATGATCGGCAAGCTGATCGTCCACGGCGCCGACCGCGCCCAGGCCATCGCCCGGATGCGCGTCGCGCTGTCAGAGATGGTCATCGACGGGATCAAGACCAATATCCCGCTGCAGCAGCGGATCATGGCCGACGTCGGCTTCCAGCAGGGCGGGATGAATATCCACTACCTGGAAAAGCGTCTGGCCGAGCAGAAAGAGCGCGGGATCGATCTGGGTTAGCAGTGCCCGCGCAGGCCAGATGAGGATGCCATGCAGCCCATGCAGCCCATGCAGTCCGACAATGGGCAAGTCGATATTCGCGCCTGCGCGGCGTGGACAAGGCTGCTGAGCCCTTCCACGTGGTTGACAGCCTGCTGGGCCGTGCGGTGCTCAGCCACTCGATGGAGATGAGCGCAGGCGGGGCCGTCGTGGTGGATGGCCTGGCCACCGTGTATCAGCCGCCTTCGTCGGCTGGCCCAGGCAAGCTCCAGCTCGTAAAGCGCCTGCGCTGCGAGCGGCTGGACGCCGAGGCTGGGTCGCTCGACCGACTTGAGCACCTCCACAGCGCGAGCGCCTCGACACGCTGAACACCGCCCGCAAAAACGCCCGCGGCAACCCACCCTTCGATTCTGCGCCCGCCTTGGCACTGAGAGAACTGTATGCCCCATCTCGAACTCAACCTGCACTGCCGCGAGTCGGACCAGGAGCGCTACGAAGCGGCGCTTGAGGACGTCGGCGCGCTGGCGGTTACCCTGCTGGATGCCGAGGCGGAAACACCGAACGAGCGGGCAATCCTTGAGCCCGGCGTCGGTGAGACGCCACTCTGGGCGCAGATCACCCTTAACGCATTGTTCGATCAGGATGCCAACCGCGAGGCGATCATCGAGGCGCTGGAAGCGATCGATGGCGAGCTGGAGCTGTCCTCGGCGCAATGGCGCGAGGTGGCCGACCAGGACTGGGAGCGCGCCTGGCTCGATCAGTACCAACCGATGAAATTCGGCAAGCGGCTGTGGATCTATCCGTGGAATATCGAGCCGGAAGGACTGGCCGAGGATGCCGTGGTGCTGCGCCTCGACCCTGGCCTGGCCTTTGGCAGCGGCACCCATCCAACCACGGCGCTGTGTCTTGAATGGCTGCAGGCGCAGTCGCTTGATGGCGCGCATGTGCTCGACTTCGGCTGTGGGTCCGGGGTGCTGGCCATCGCCGCGCTGAAACTGGGTGCCAAGCAGGCCGACGGTATCGACAACGATCCGCAGGCGCTGGCAGCGAGCGACGACAATGCCGCGCGCAACGGCGTGGCCGATCGCCTGGCCGTGTTCGACCCGGCAACCGCGCCCGAGCGCAGCTATTCCCTGGTCGTCGCCAACATCCTGGCGGGTACGCTGGACGCCCTGGCCGAAGTCATCGCCGCGCGCTGTGCTCCGGGCGGCAAGCTGGCGATGTCGGGCATCCTTCATGGCCAGCATGAGGCGCTGCTTGAGCGCTTTGCGCCGTGGTTCGACGACTTCGCCGTCGCGCAGCAGGAAGACTGGGTCAGGATCAGCGCGCGCCGCCGCTGAGCCACCGCTACACTGCGCCCATGCTCACCCAATGCCCGCACTGCGCCACGGTCTACCCGGTCGAGGCCGAACAGTTCCTGCCCTCCGGCGGCCGGGTTCGCTGCGGGGTCTGCTCGCGCGAGTTCGATGCGCTGGAACGCCTGCGTCACGGACCGCCGGAGAACGAAGCGCCGATGCTTGATCCGGAGCTGGCCGAACGCCAGGGCAGCTTGTTCGAGGCGCCGAACGACAGCGGCTCGGAGGACGATGTACCGCGTTTCGCCCAGCGCTACGGGCCGCGGCTTGGCACGGCCGGACTGTGGTGGCTGGGCGCTGCCCTGCTGGCCCTGGCCCTGTTGCTGCAGATCCTGCTCGCCGAGCGCTTCCGCCTGGCTACCGATCCGGTCTGGCGCGGCAGCTACGAAACCCTGTGCGGCGTGCTCGGCTGCTCGCTTCCTGCCTGGCGCGACAGCGCTGCGCTGCAGATGCTCAGCCGCGAAGTCGGCCCGCACCCCAGCGAGGAAGGCGGCCTGCTGGTTACTGCCAGCCTGCGCAATACCGCGCCGTGGGCGCAGCCGCTTCCGCATGTCGAGCTCAAGCTGGCCGACATCGATGGCCAGGTCGTAGCGCTGCGCCGTTTCGCGCCGTCCGAATACCATGTCGGCGAGGGCCAGATGCTGGCGCCCGGCCAGACCACCAGCCTGCGTCTTGAGATCGCTGATCCGGGCAGCCAGGCGCTGGCCTTCGAGTTCGCCTTCCATTGAGCCGGCAGTCGGCACGCATCGGGAAAGCCCTGAATTGCACTCGCCAATGAGACGTGACGGGTCTACACTGAGCCACCCGCCATAGCGCGGCGTCCAGCGAAAACGATCTTCTTCCGATGCCACCCAGAGCTTCCTCATCCGCGGCCTCGTCGCCGCTGCGAGAACATGTTGCCCACGCCGTGCAGCGCTACCTGACCGACCTGGGTGACACCGTCGACGGCGAGCTGCGCGCCTTCGTGCTGCGCGAAGTCGAAGAGCCGCTGTTCCGCGAAGTGATGAGTCACTACGACGGCAACCAGTCACGCGCCGCCGCCGCCCTCGGCATCAATCGCGCTACCTTGCGCAAGCGCCTGCGGGACCTCGGTCTGGATTAGCCCTAGCCGCACGGGCAAGCTGCCAGCGCTTGGCGCGTGGTCTGCACTGGGCGCAAATTTGCCGTTCGCGAGGCAAACCGGCGAGCTGTTGTGGGAGCGGATCGTATCCGCGACCGCAGCGCTACAGGCTTG
>CAYGMG010000138.1:0-10681 GCA_964350895.1 uncultured Lysobacter sp. | reverse complement strand
GCGCGGCCAGACCGAGCGAGCTACTTTCGATTTGTCCGTTACAGTCCACTAGCGTGGCCTCAGCGCTGCCCCCCTCGGTCCACGCTGTATGGGAGGATCCGTGAACGACCCGGCGCCAAGCATCGAGGACTGGCTGCAGCGTTTGACCGGCGCCCAGCTGCCCGCTTTCGCGCGCACCGCGCAGCGCATTGCCGGGAAAACCCTGGACACGGACAGTTCGGCCGCCGAACTCGCAGCACTGATCCTGCAGGATGTCTCACTGACCGCCCGCCTGCTGCGCATGGCCAATGGCGCCCTGTTCAATCCTGGCGGCGGACGGATCAGCACGATCAGTCGGGCGATCATCGTGCTCGGGTTCGACACCGTGCGTGACCTGAGTCTGTCGATCGCCGTGGTCGACGGTCTGCTCGTCGGGGACAATCGTGCCCTGGTCGCGGGGGAGATGGGACGCGCCCTGCATGCCGCCCTGCAGGCCCGGCAACTGGCGCGCCAGGCGCGGCTTGCCCAGGCCGAGGAGATCTTCGTTGCCGCCCTGCTTTCGCACCTTGGCGAACTGTCCTTGATGTGCGCGATCGGTGCCCACGAGCAGCGGCTGATCGCGCCCCTGCTCGCTTCGCGCAGGCTGCCGGCGGCCCAGCGCAGCCGCGCCGAGAGCGAGTTGCTCGGCTTCCCGCTGCGTGAGTTGACCCTTCGGCTCAACCGCGAATGGCGCTTGAGCGAGCTGCTCAACCGGACGCTGGAGGGCCGCGATGCGGCCGATCTGCGCTCGCAGGTGGTGCGTTTTGGCGATGAGCTGGCCGACTGCCTGGCCCGCGAAGGCCCGGGACCGGCGATGGATGCTCTGCTCGCAGCGACCGGAAAATCCCTGCGCCTTGAGCCGCGCAGCCTGCGCGAGGAAACCCTGTCGACCCTTGCCAGCGCCGCGGAAATGGCCCAGGCGCTGGGCGCGTCGACATCGTTCGCCGAACCGCCAGCTGTCGCCAACGCTGCCAGGCCGACAAACCCGGCAAACCCGGCAAACGCATCGGACCCTGTCGCCGCTCCCGCTGCCGATCCCGGCCTTGGGACCGAGGGCGACCCCGGGCTTCAGCTCGCGGTTCTGCGCGAGCTCTCCCAGCTGCTCGCCGAGCACTCGCCGGGCGTTGGCGCCCTCATGGACCTGGTCCTGGAAGGCCTGTTCCGCGGTGTCGGCTTTGATCGCGTGGTGTTTGCCCTGCTCAGCCCGGATCGCCAGACCCTGCGCGCCAAGAGCGTGCTGCATGGCGAAGGCTTCGAGCTGCCGCGTCCGTTCGAGTTTGCAGCGCGGCCCGCGTCGGCCAACGCCCTGTCCTGGGTTCTGGCCCAGGGCGAGCCGCAGTGGCTGGGCAGGACGCAGGACCCGGCAGGACTGCCCGATGATCCCGCGCTCGCCGCGCTGTGCGGCGGACGCTGTCTGATCATGCCGCTGTCGGTTGGGCAGGTGCAGATCGGCTGCCTGTACGCCGACCGAGCGCGCAGCGGGCGCGGGCTCGACGCCGATATCTATGCCGGCTTCCGGCTGTTCGGTCAGCAGGCCCTGCTGGGCCTTGCCCTGATCAAGCAGGGCAAGGGCTGAAGCAGCCGGCCGGGGAGGTCGGAGTCGCCGGCCTACTTTTCGACGAAGGCACGTTCGAAGACGTACTGCCCCGGGCTACCTATCCGCGGCGCGGCGCTGAAGCCGCGGGAGTCGAGGATGCGGCGGAAATCGGCGAGCATCTGCGGACTGCCGCAGATCATCGCCCGGTCGTGTTCGGCATCCAGCGGCGGCAAGCCAAGGTCGTCGGCCATCCGGCCGCTGTCCATCAGCTCGGTGAGGCGGCCGCGGATAGCGAAATCCTCGCGGCTGACCGCGGGGTAATAGCGCAGCTTGGCGGCGATCGTCTCGCCGAGATATTCGTGGCGCGGCAGCTCGTTCTCGATGTAGTCGCGATAGGCCAGATCATCGACCCCGCGCACGCCGTGGGTCAGCACCACATGCTCGAAGCGCTCGTAGGTTTCCGGGTCCTTGATCACCGACAGGAAGGGCGCCAGCCCGGTGCCGGTGGCCAGCAGGTACAGGGTGCGGCCCGGCCAGAGGTCGGAAATCAGCAGGGTGCCGGTGGGCTTGCGGCTGACCAGCACCTCGTCGCCCTCGCGAATGTGCTGCAGGCGCGAGGTCAGGGCGCCGCTTTGCACCTTGATGCTGAAGAACTCCAGCTGCTCTTCCCAGTTGGCGCTGGCGATCGAATAGGCGCGCAGCAGGGGTTTGCCGTCGACCATCAGCCCGATCATCACGAACTGGCCGTTGTCGAAGCGCAGCCCGTCATCGCGGGTGGTGGTGAAGCTGAAGTAGGAGTCGGTCCAGTGACGGACGTCCTGGACGATCTCGATCGAGTAAGGCTTGTTGGCGGCGTCGCGCGGGGCGATCCGCGAAGGGTGCTCGTGGGTATCGGACGGCATCGGCGGTCGGGGCAGCAGCAAAACGGCCGCTAGGGTAGCTGATCCGCCGCCTACGCCCCTTGCGTTGGCGCAAGAAACTCGCCCAGCCACTCCCGCCAGGCACGCCAGCGATCAGCCGCGAGCGCTGCCGAGGACGACGGCGCGAAACGTGCGCAATCGGCTGCACGCAGTGGCTCGCAGCCGAGCAGGGCGGCGCCGCCGGCAAGGCTCAGCTCGACGTTGCGCGGGCGCAGCACCTCGACCCCGGCAAGATCGGCCAGGCGCTGCAGCAGGCTGTCCGCCGCGGCCAATCCGCCGCCGGCGAACAGCCGCCCATTGGCCAGTCCGCAGCGGCGCATCCGTTCGAGGTTGAGCATCAGCAGGTGGACGATGCCGTCGGCAATTGCCGCGCGGCCCTGCGCTGCCGAGATCGGCGTCGCCGAGAATCGCGGCTGCTCGCCGCTGCGCCACAGCGGCGAGCCAAGCCCCCCGACCGCTGGCAGGCAGTGCGGCGTATCCGATTGCGAGGGCGGGATCGCGCCGCCGACGGCGCCTCCGTCCTGCCCTGCCCACCAGGCCAGCGCGGCGGCGGCGCCGTTCACCGTGCCCTCGAGGATCAGCGCCGATGGGCGGGCGCTTCCAGGAAGCACGCTATGCAGCAGCGAATCCTCGGCTGCATCGCCGGCGGCGAGCAGGAAGGCGCCGGTGCCGAGATTGACCACGCCCTCATCCGGCTGCAGGTTCAGCGCTGCAGGCAGCAGGTTCTGGTCGCCGGCACACAGTTTCAGCGGCAGCGTGCGACCGGCAAACGGCAGGCTGCCGAATGCCGACAGATCGGGCCGGCAGGTCGGCAAATTGGTGGGATCGATACCAAACGTCGCGCACAGCCCGGCATCCCAGTCATGCAGAGCCGGATCGAACAGCATGCTGCGTTGGGCAAGGCTGGCCGAACAGAGATCGGGCGCCTCGCTCAATAGACGCTGCAGAAGAAAGCTGCCGAGCGGCCCAAGCCGCAGTCGTCCCGCGCGATTCGCCTCGCGCACGGCCGGCAACTCGTGAAGGCACCAGGCCAGCTTGCTGGCGCCGAGGAACGGATTGGGTCGCATGCCGGTGCGCCGGGCAACCCGCTGCGGATCTAGCTGCGCGGCCTGCAACAGGGCAGCGCCACGCGCATCCTGCCACGAGATCACCGGGCTCAGCGCGCGCCCATCCCGCGTGTCCCAGCAGACCACGCTGGCGCGCTGGCAGCACAGTCCGGCCGCGGCGACCGGTGCCGCAGCGCCGGCATCCGCCAGGCTGTCGAGCGCATCGCGCAGGGAACGCACCAGTTCCTCGGCGTCGTGCTCGACCCAGCCTGGCCGAGGCAGCCGGGTCGCCACAGCACGCCGTTCCATCGCAAGCAGGGTGCCGGCAGCATCGAACAGTGCCGCGCGCAGCGACTGGCCGCCGACGTCGAGCAGCAGGCAGTGCGCGGCACCGGGCATCTCTCAGGCCTCGATGCTGTGCCCCGGCCGGGCCAGGGTGACCTTGGCCCGGAACTGCTTTTGCAGCACCCTCGCCAGCGCTTCCCGCGCCTCTTCCTCACCGTGCACCAGGGCAACCGGCGGATGGCCGTTGAAGTGCCCGTACCAGGCAGCGAGCTGGCCCTGGTCGGCATGCGCCGAGAGTCCGCCGATGGTATGCCGGCGCGCGCGCACCTTGATCTTCTCGCCGAAGATGTTGACGAACTCGGCGCCGTCGACCAGCTGCCGGCCCAGGGTGCCGCGCGCCTGGTAGCCGGCGAAGATCAGGTCGCAGTTCTCCCGCCACAGGTTGTGTCGCAGGTGGTGGCGGATGCGCCCGCCGTTGCACATGCCGGATCCGGCGATGATGATCTGCCCCGAGGCGCGCCGGTTGACCGCCATGCTGTCCTGCACGTCGACCACGGTGCGCAGATTGGGCAGGCGGAACGGATGCGGGCCCTTCTCGAACATGGCCTGGGTCTGCGCATCGAACAGCGGCGAATGCCGCTGGTACAGGTCGGTGACCCGGGCCGCCATAGGCGAGTCGAGGATGATCTGCCAGCGCGACAGGCCCCAGTCCTTCCAGTAGCGCGCCATCCAGTACAGCAGCTCCTGGGTCCGGCCCACGGCGAAGGCCGGGATCAGCACATTGCCCTGGTCTTGATGGGCGCGCTCCAGGATCGCGCCCAGCTCGTCGATGGTCTCGCTGCGCGAGCGATGACTGCGGTCGCCGTAGGTGCTTTCCATCAGGACGATGTCGGCCTGCCGCATCGGCGTCGGATCTCGCATGATCGGCGCCTTGTCCGGACCCAGGTCGCCGGAGAACACCAGGGTCCGCCGCTGTCCGGACTTCTCCACCAGAAGTTCCACTATCGCCGCGCCGAGGATATGCCCGGCGTCCTCGAAGCGCAGGCTGATGCCGGGCAGGATCTCGCGCCTCTCGCCGTAGTCCATCGGTTTGAACAGCTGCAGGGTGTCGTGCACGTCGCGCAGCAGGTAGAGCGGCTCGATCAGCGCCTCGCCGCGGCGCTGGTGGCCGCGGTTCTCGCGCTCGGCATCGGCCGAAGCCAGATGTGCCGAGTCCTCGAGCATGATCTTGGCCAGGTCAGCGGTGGCGCGGGTCACGTAGACCGGCCCGCTGTAGCCGCGCTTGACCAGCAGCGGAAGGCGGCCTAGGTGATCGATATGCGCGTGGCTGATGACCACAGCGTCGAGCCTGCCGGGATCGAAACCGAAGCCGGCGGCGTTGCGAGAGTGCTCGCCGCGACCGCCCTGGATCATCCCGCAGTCGAGCAGGACCTGCTTGCCCAGCGCCTCGACCAGATGCCGCGAACCAGTCACCTCGCCCGCCGCACCGTGGAAGCGCACCTTGATCAATGCCTGCTTGCTCATCCGACACCGTCCTCGAATCGCATCGTGGCTGCGATCCACGTTAGCACGCAGTGCCCACGGGACCTTTCGCACTTGCCGCGGGCGCACAGGCTGTCTATAACCCGGCGCTTGCCCATCACGGGAACGCTCCCATGCCCCACCCCTCCCTGCTTTCCCGACTGCTGCTCGGCGCTGCGCTGGCGCTGCCCCTGTTCGCCCACGCCGCACCCGACGAACACGGCATTGTCAGCCGCACCCTCGACAATGGTCTGGAAGTGATCGTCTGGCCGGACCACGACATCCCCAATGTCGCCCTCTACACCTTCTACAAGGTCGGCGGACGCAACGAGTACCCGGGCATCACCGGCATCGCCCACTACTTTGAACACATGATGTTCAACGGCACCAAGCGCCGCGCGCCGGGCGCGTTCGACCGCGAGATGGAGGCGGCCGGCGGCAGCAACAACGCCTACACCAGCAATGACCTCACCGTGTACCAGGACTGGTTTCCAGTCAGCGCGCTGGAGACCATCTTCGATCTCGAAGGCGACCGCATGGCCAACCTCGAATTCGACCCCAAGGTCGTCGAGAGCGAGCGCGGCGTGGTCTATTCCGAGCGCCGCACCCGGGTCGACAACGACAACTTCGGCGCCCTGTTCGAGCAGCTGATGGCGACCGCCTACGTTGCCCACCCCTACCAGTTCCCGGTAATCGGCTGGCCCTCGGATATCGAGAGCTGGACGGTTGAGCAGCTGCGCGACTTCTATCGCACCTACTACGCGCCGAACAACGCAGTCCTGCTGGTGGTCGGCGCGGTCGAGCCGGAGCAGGTGTTCGCCCTGGCCGAGAAGCACATCGGCAAGATTCCGGCGCAGCCAGCGCCGCGCGCGATCACCACGGTCGAACCCGAGCAGCAGGGGGAGCGCCGTGTGGTGGTGAACAAGGCCGCGCAGGTGCCCATCCTGGCCATGGGCTACCACGCCACCCGCGCCGCCGATCCGGACAGCCCGGCGCTGGAGCTGCTGGCATCGATCCTCGGCCAGGGCCGCTCCTCGCGGCTCAACCAGGCCCTGGTCGAGCAGGCGCAGGCCGCGGTGCAAGCCGGCACTTCGTTCCGCCCCGGCTTCGATCCTTCGCTGTTCCTGGTCTATGCGGTCGGCACGCCGGGCGGTGACCTCGGCAAGCTGGAGTCGCTGGTCGACGCCGAGCTGGAAAAGCTCATCGAAAAGGGCATCGCCAACAGCGAGCTGGACAAGGCGCGCAACCAGGCCCTGGCCAGCTTCTGGCGCAGCCAGTCGACGATCTCCGGCAAGGCCCAGGCGCTGGGCAGCTACCAGGTGTTCCATGGCGACTACCGCAAGCTGTTCGAAGCACCGCAGCGCTACGCCGCGGTCAGCAGCGCCGACATCCAGCGCGTCGCAGCCAAGGTGCTGCGCCGCGACAACCGTACCGTGGGCACCCTCGTGCCCCGCGCCGACTGATCCAGGAGCCGACCATGCGAATGATTTCCTGCCTGCTTGGGCTTCTGCTGGCCCTGCCTGCGACGGCCAACGAGGGCATCCGCCTACCCGATTTTGAACGGAGCACCCTGGAAAACGGCGCCACCCTGATCCTGATGCCGCGCCGCGACGTGCCGATGGTCGCGCTGAGCATCGAGATCCGCGGCGGCAGCCTGGCCGATGCGGCAGGCAAGGAGGGCACCGCCGAACTGCTCGCTCAGCTGCTGCAGAAGGGCGCCGGCGAGCGCGATGCGGCCAGCTTCGCCGAGGCTGTCGATGCGGTGGGCGGCCGGCTCAACGTCGGCGCCGGTCGCGAGTCAGTCTCGATCGAGGCCGAGTTCCTGGCCAAGGATGCCGCGCTGATGGTCGAGCTGGTCGCTGACCTGCTGCTCTTCCCGCTGCTCGATGCGGACGAGTTCGACAAGGTCCGCACCCGCGCTGTGCAGTCGATCCAGGCCGCCAAGGACAGCGGCCCGGACCAGCTGATCGGCAGCTACGGCAATGCCTGGCTGTTTGCCGGCCATCCCTACGCGCGGCCCAGCGGCGGCGACGAAACCAGCCTCGCCGCAGTCGAGCTTGCTGACCTCAAGGCCTTCCGCGAGGCCCAGCTGGGCGCTGACCGCGCGACCATCGCCGTGGTCGGCGACTTCGATCCCCAAGCGATGACCCGGCTGGTGGCCGATGCCCTGTCCGGCTGGGACAAGGCCGCCGGCAACCTGCCCGCGGTCGACACCGCCGCCAGGCAGCAGGGTCGCCGGGTGCTCCTGGTCGACAAGCCGGGCGCCACCCAGACCTACTACTGGATGGGCAATATCGGCGCCGCAGTCGATGCGCCGCAGCGCGCTGCGCAGGAGCTGGTGCAGACGGTGTTCGGCGGCCGTTTCACCTCGATGCTGAACACCGCATTGCGGGTCGAGAGCGGATTGACCTATGGCGCTCGCGCGCGGATCGACCGGCTCGCCCGCCCCGGCGCGGCATCGGTCGCCTCGTTCACCCGCACCGACGCCACCGCCCAGGCCCTCGACCTGACCCTCGACATCATCGACCGCCTGCATGCCGATGGCATCGGCCAGCCGATGCTGGAGTCCGGGCGAAACTATATGCTGGGGCAGTTTCCGCCGCAGCTGGAAACCAATGCCCAGCTGGCCGGCGAACTCACCGAACTGGACCTCTACGGCCTTGGCCGCGAACAGGTCGAGGGCTTGGCCGCGCGCCTTGCGGCTCTCGATCTGGAAGCCGTCAATGCCGCGCGCGAGGTGTTCCCGACCCGCGACAACCTGGCCATCGTGCTGATCGGCGATGCAGCGCAAATCCGCGAGGTGGCAGCCAAGTACGGCCAGGTGACCGAAATGGCCCTGGCCGATCCGCGCTTTTCGCCCTGACTGCCAGCCCCGCTCGCCAGCGGCCCAGGCCCGGGAATCACTCCCCGGACCTGGGCCGCGCGCACGCCTGGCCGCGCCGGATTTGCCTGTCGCTTGCCCCTGAACACCCGGTTTCGCTGTGCATGGCTCACGGCGATTCCCTGGCTCGATCGCTGCACCGCCCCTTGACGCCAGGCGGTTAAACTTGCGGCTTGCGGGAGCCGATCCTGGCTCGCGCCTCTCTGATCCTGTCCCTGGAGCTGTCGATGTCCACCTATCGTTTCCTCGCCGCGCTGCTGCTCTGCGTCCTGCTCATCGCGCCCGCATCCGCCCTGGCTCCGCCCGAGGGCATCACCGAGGTGACTTCGGTCGAGGGCATCACAGAGTACCGGCTGCACAATGGCCTGCGCGTCTTGCTGTTCCCGGATCCGAGCAAGCCCACGGTCACCGTCAACATCACCTACGAGGTGGGCTCGCGGCACGAGAATTACGGCGAGACCGGCATGGCCCATCTGCTAGAGCACCTGCTGTTCAAGGACACGCCGACGCACAAGGACATTCCGGGCGAGATGAAGAAGCGCGGGATCCGCTTCAACGCCAGCACCTGGCTTGACCGGACCAACTACTTCGCCAGCTTCGCTGCCGACGACGCGATCCTCGACTGGCTGCTCGATCTGGAGGCTGACCGGATGGTCAACTCCCTGGTCCGCCGCGAGGACCTCGACTCCGAAATGACCGTGGTGCGCAACGAGATGGAGTCCGGCGAGAACAATCCGGTCGGCATGCTGATCAGCCGGATCTCCTCGGTCGGCCACCTGTGGCACAACTACGGCAATTCGACCATCGGCGCGCGCGCCGACATCGAAAACATGCCGATCGAGCGGCTGCAGGACTTCTACCGCCGCTTCTACCGTCCGGACAACGCCACCTTGCTGGTAGCCGGGCGCATCGATCCGGCGCGCACCCTGGCCGAGATCCAGAAGACCTTCGGCGCGATCGCCAAGCCCGACACCGCGCTGACCAGCACCTATACCCGCGAGCCGACCCAGGACGGCGAGCGCGAGGTCAACGTGCGCCGGGTCGGCGAGACCCGCTACCTCGGCGTGGGCTATCACGGCCCGGCTGGCCGCCACGAGGATTTCGCCGCCCTGTCCTTGCTCGTCGACATCCTTGGCGACACGCCCACCGGCCGTCTGCACAAGACCCTGGTCGAGGGCAAGCTGGCCACCTTCGTCGGCGCCTTCGACCTGGCCCTGGCCGAGCCGGGCTACCTGATGTTCCTCGCCGAGGCGCCCAAGGAAGGCGACTTCGAGGCGCTGGAATCCTCACTGCTGGGCCTGCTGGAGAGGATCGCCGAGACGCCGATCACCCAGGCCGAGCTGGACGATGCCAAGCGGCGCTTCGACAAGGCCACCGAGCAGACCATCAATGACGCCAACCGGCTGGCGATGAGCCTGTCGGAGTCCATCGCCCAGGGCGACTGGCGGCTGTTCTTCCTCGCCCGCGATCGCGTCGAAGACGTCAGCCTGGAGGACCTGAACCGGGTTGCCAGCTTCTACCTCAAGCAGAGCAACCGCACGCTCGGCCGCTTCATTCCGACCAGCGAGCCTGACCGCACCGAGGTGCCCGAGGCAAAGCCGGCCGACGAACTGCTCAAGGGCTATGTCGGGCGCGCTGCGGTCGCCGCCGGTGAAGCCTTCGAGGCCACGCCGGCCAATATCGATGCGCGCACCCAGCTGGCCGAGCTGAGCAATGGCACCAAGCTGTCCCTGCTGAGCAAGCAGACCCGCGGCGACACCGTGGTGTTCAGCATGAGCATGCGCTTTGGCAACGAGGCCCAGGTCAGCGGCCGCGCGCGCGCGGCCAGCATGGTCGCTTCGATGCTGACCCGCGGCAGCGAGCAGCGCTCGCGCGAGGACATCGCCCGCCGTCTGGACGAACTCAAGGCCCAGGTCGGCTTCAGCGGTTCGGCGCAGACGGTCAGCGTCAGCGGCAGCACGCTGCGCCAGCACCTGCCCGAGGTGCTCGACCTGGTCGCCGAGCTGCTGCGCCAGCCGGCCTTCCCGGAGGCTGAGTTCGAGCAGCTGCGCACCCAGATGATCACCGGTATCGAAAGCCAGATGACCGAGCCGCAGGCGATCGCCAGCAATGCCCTGGCGCGCCAGTTCAATCCCTGGCCGAAGGGCCACCCGTACTACGCCGAGAGTTTCGCCGAACAGATCGAGGCGCTGCGTGCGATCAAGCTCGACGAGCTGCGAAGCTTCCATGCCGATTTCTATGGCAGTGGCGATGGCGAGATCGCCGTAGTCGGCGACTTCGATGCCGCGGAGATCGGCGCCAAGCTCGAATCGCTGTTCGCCGACTTCAGCCGCGAGCAGCCCTTCGTGCGCATCGCCAACCCCTACCGTGAGGTCGCCGCCAGCGAGCAGAAACTGGAGACTCCGGACAAGGCCAATGCAATGTGGCTGGTGCGCGCCGATCTGCCGGTCTCGGATACCCACCCCGACTATCC
>CAYGMG010000137.1:0-10687 GCA_964350895.1 uncultured Lysobacter sp. | reverse complement strand
CGGCGCGTGCCAGACGCTTGTCGCGCTTGCGCACGGCGTCGGCGATGCGCGCCAGGGCGTCGGCACCTTCGATCCGCTCCAGCGCCCACAGCCGCAGCGCGGCATCGGCATCGTTCTGGCAGCGCTCGATCCACACGCTGGCGCGGTCGAGGCGGCTGATCGCGGCACGGCGGATCACCGGCGTCGCCGCCTGGGAGGCGAGCTGGGCGAGCAGCGGATCATCGAGCAACTGGCCGACCAGCGCCTCGCCGCCGGGCGGAGCGCTTCCGCCAAGTAATGTGTTCAGACGCTGGCGCGCTACGGCGGCGACCTCGGCGTCGCGTTCGCCGCGCAGCCGTCGCTCCAGCAGGCTGAGATCATCCAGTCGGGCCAGCGCAGCGATGCGCACCGCCGGTGCCGGGTCGGCCTGGGCCAGTTCGGCCAGCTTGGCCAGCAGCGCAGCATCATCACTGCGCGCCACGGCGCGCGCGCGGCGCTCCGGGTTGGCGTGTTCCCAGTCGGGTTTGCGCAGCAGGCCGAACAGCTTCATGCAGGAGGTCTCGTGAGGGGTTCAGGGCGCGGAAGCGGTCAGTCCGCCCCGCCGGAAGAAGGCGGCTGGCGCAGGATGCGCTTGCGTCGGCGCGCCGCGGCCTGGGCCAGGATCTGCTGGCGCACGTCATCGCCCGACGCATGCCAGGCCAGGATCTCATCGATATGCCGTCCACAGCCAAGGCAGACGTCGTGCTCGTCGAGGCAGCACTGGCGGATGCACGGCGAGTCAACGGAGGTCGTCGGCTCAGACATCGGCGAGCAGCTCCAGCAGGGCCTCGGCGCTGACTGGCGCCGCGCCGGTGGCATCACCGATCACCTGGTCGACCAGCTCGCGCTTGCTGCCGTGCAGGTCGAGGATCTGCTCTTCGATGCTGCCGGCCAGAACCAGCTTGTACACGGTGACCGGGCGGGTCTGACCGATCCGGTGGGCGCGGTCCGAGGCCTGCTGCTCAACCGCCGGATTCCACCAGGGATCGAGGTGGATGACGTAGTCGGCCGCGGTCAGGTTGAGGCCGACGCCGCCGGCGCGCAGGCTGAGCAGGAAGACATCGCCCAGGCCATCCTGGAAGGCGGCCACGGCGGTGTCGCGGGACTTCTGCGGGGTGCTGCCGTCCAGATACTGGTAGCTGATCCCCTCGCGCTCCAAGCGCGCGCGAACGATCGCCAGGTAGTCGGTGAACTGGCTGAACACCAGAGTCCGATGGCGGTTGTCGACCAGCTCCTTGAGCAGCTCGATCAGCTGTTCGAGCTTGCTGCTCTCAAGGCCCAGCTCGGGCGCAACCAGCTGCGGATGACAGGCGGCGCGGCGCAGCCGGGTCAGCTCGGCCAGGATGTGCATCCGGCGTGCTTCGATCGGCCCACCCTCGCCGCGCAGCTTGTCCATCGCCTGTCGGCGCAGGGCAGCCAGCAGCCGGGCCTCACCGGGGCTGGGATCGACCTGGAGCACGATCTCGGTCCGCGGCGGCAGCTCGGAGAGCACGTCGGACTTGGTCCGGCGCAGCAGGAAGGGCGCCACCAGACGGCGCAACACCTCGCGCTGCGGCGCTCGCGGATCGCGCTCCAGCGGGGCGAGGAAGCGTCGGCGGAACTGGTCCTCGCTGCCGAGCAGGCCTGGGTTGAGCACCCGGAACAGGCTCCACAGCTCGCCAAGATGGTTCTCCAGCGGCGTGCCGGTGCAGGCAAGGCGAAACGATGCGTTCAGTGCGCGCACGGCCTGGGCGCGCTGGGTGGCGGCGTTCTTGACCGCCTGCGCCTCGTCCAGCACCAGGGTGGCAAAGGGAAGGGCGGCGAAGGTCTCGGCATTGCCGGCCAGAAGGCCATAGCTGACCAGCAGCAGGTCGCCCGGACCCAGCTCGCGCAGGGCCTCCTCGCGGTCGCCGTCGCCGTAGACGCGCACCGCCAGGCGCGGCGCGAAACGCTGGGTCTCGCGCCGCCAGTTGCCGATCACGCTGGTCGGCGCGATCACCAGGGCCGGTCCCTCGCCGGCGCGGGCGAGCAGCACGGCCAGCGCCTGTACGGTCTTGCCAAGGCCCATGTCGTCGGCAAGGCAGGCGCCGAGGCCGGCCGCTGCCAGGCGCATCAGGAAACGGTAGCCATCGATCTGGTAGTCACGCAGTTCGGCCTGCAGCCCATTGGGCAGTTCCGGCTGCAGTACCTCGGCGGCGCGCATCCGCTCGATCTGCTCGACGAAGGCGGCGCTGCGCTCGCTGTCCTCATCGAGCACGGCCTCAAGGGCGAATGCCGCCACTCCGCCGACCTGCACGTTGCCGCGCGCATCGGCGAAGCTGTCCAGCACCTGCAGCCGGCGGCGCAGCTCGTTGCCGATTGCCACCACCCGATCATCGTCCAGGCGCAGGTAGCGGCCCTGGGCTGACGGCAGGGCGCGCAGCAGTTCGGACAGGGCGACCACGCTACCGTCATCCAGACGCAGCCCGCCCTTGGCGCTGAACCAGTCACGCTGCGCCTCCACCTGCAGTTGCAGCGCGCCCTCGCCCTGGGCGCGGGCGACCCGCAGCGGGCGGCCCTCGCGCCACTCCAGCAGCAGCGCATCGCCGAGCTGCTGCAGCTGCTCCAGCAGCTCCAAGGCGGCTTCGGGATCGTCAACCTGCAGGCTGGCCTCGTCATCGAGCGCCTGCAGCGCGTCGCAACCCTTCACCAGGCCTTCCAGCGCAGTGCGCTCTGCGGCGAGGTCGCGCTGCGCCCGGCGCACCTGGCCGGCGCCATGGCTGAGCACGGCCACCGGGCCGCGGCCCGGCGTGAACACGCCACCGCGCTCGCCCAGCGGACGGATCACGATTCGCAGCGCCAGCCCGCCGCGCCAGGGTTCCAACAGGGCGATCAGCTGTTCTTCCGCGCCCACTTCGTGCACCCCGAGCTGGCTCAGGTCGGCGCTCAGGCTGAGCTTGCGCGCCAGACCCGGGAGCAGGGCGCGCAGCTGATCGGCGGCGTCTTCGGGCAGGTCGACGCCGTCGCCGACGATCTCGCCGATGCGCAGCAGGCCGGGATCGGGCCGGTACAGGCGTAAGGTGGCGTCTTCCAGCCGCGCCACCGCCTCGCCGCCGAGCGCCTCGCGCGGCGACAGCTGCAGGCTGATCCGGCCATCGGCGCGACGCTCGGTGAGCAGGCTGACGCTGCCCTCGGCGACCTCCAGCGGGGTCTCGCTGTCGCGCAGGTAGACCCGCGGGTGGCCGACCAGTGCGCCGATGATCCGCGAGCCCACCGGCAGGCCGTGGCGCAGATTCTGGTTGGGCTCGCCGAGCATCGCCTGGAGCAGGCGGCGATCCGCGCTGTCGCCCGGCGGAATGCGTTCCAGCGCGTTGCGCACCGCGGCAGCGGTCACCACCACGCGGCCACTGGTAAAGCCACTGCCCTTGGCGCGCTGTTCCAGCACCTCGATGGCCAGGAAGTCGGTCACCCCGCGCGGTGGACGCAGGCTTACCCGCAGCTGGGAGTGTCCGCTGCTGCCGGAGACGCTGCGCTCGGCGCCGTCCAGGGACAGCGCCTCGGCCAGCGCGTCGAGCTTGATCTGCCATTCGCTGGCCGGCTTGAGCCAGTCGCCGATCGGCGGCCGCAGGCTGGCTGGAGCGACCTCGTCGGGACGCAGCAGGGCCGCGCTTTGCTCGGCCAGCCAACGCCAGCCGACCGCCTCGGCCAGCTGCTCGACCTGCTGCAGGCGTTCGCGCAACGCACTGGGAAACACCGTGCCTGACCAGTGCAGGAGCAGGGCCAGCCACCAGACATCGTCGGGGCGGCCGGCTTCGATCTGCTCGGGCTGCTCAAAGCGCTCTCCGCTGAGCCGGGCGCGCATGAAGGCCTGCCAGTGGTGCACGCCGACCCCGCCTTGCAGCTCGCTGGGTGGCTCGCGCAGGCGCAGCAGCTGCTCGCGGCGCTTGACCTGGGCCGGCGCCTGGCTGAGCGTCAGGCAGGCCAGCAGCAGCTTGCCGATCAATCCGGGCGGCAGGCTGCGCTTGCCGTGCTCACTGCGGTACAGGCGCAGCGCGGCATCGAAATCCGCGACCACCGATTCGCTGGGCTCGCCGCGGCGCAGGCGCTCGATCGCCGCGTCGCAATGGCCAAGGCCGATCAGGCCGTCCTGCAGCGGCAGCTCGGGCAGGGCCTCGCCGCGCAGCGCGCAGAGGTCGGCCAGCGGCGCCAGCAGGGGAACGCCAAAGCCGGGCTCGGCAACCAGCAGATCGCGGGCGCGACGGATCAGCGCGTCCTGGCCCGGCTCCGGGCGTCGCAGCTGGCGCCACAGCAGGGACTCCAGCACCGGCACCTGGAAGCCGAGGTCGAGGGCCTCGATCACCGCCTCGTCGCCCGCGCCAAGATGACTGTGCACGCGCGCCAGGGCCTCGCCGATCGGATCAATATGGGCGCTGCGGTAGGCGCCGAGCATCAGCTGCTCGGGCGACATGCCGGCGAGGATGCCGGCGATCCGCAGGCGCAGCCGGACCCCGCTGCGGTACTCCGGCTCCAGCCGCTCCAGGGCGCCGGCCTGCGGGCCGCGCAGCGCCTCGGCGATGCGCGCTGCGCGGCCGCTCTTGAGCAGGCTGAGCTGGGCGGCGCGCTGCAGCGGCAGCCCGCCCTGGGCGCGCAGGTCGGCTGCCCGCGGATCGATCAGGAAGCCGTTCAGGCGCAGCAGCAGCTTCATCAGGTCGCCGACGCCGTGCTCGCGCCAGGCCGGATCCAGCCCGGCATGGCGCAGCAGCGCATCCAGCGAATCGATGCGGATCGGCAGCTCGGCCAGCGCCACCAGCTCGATCACCGTGCGGTCGGCGTCGCCCAGCGCGGCAAAGCGCTCCAGCAGCAGCTCGGTATGCGCTTGGCGGATCTGCTGGCGGGGATCGAGCGTGTCGTTCGGCGGGAACAGCGACATGGCGAGCTTCGTCCGGACCAACCGTCGAGTCTAGCAGCGACCCGTGCAAACGCGCATGGGCGGCGGGCGGCGATTCTGCCCGCGGCGCACAGGTTCTTCCCGGTCAAGCCGTCCGGCTGGCGAGATGCAGCGTCGGCAACGGCTCTTGCTCAGGCCTGGAAACTGTCCGCACACCGCTGTGTGAGAGCCCGATCTGGCACGCCCCGGGGGTTTGCGCCTGGAGCGGCGACTGCGGCGCGCGCAGGTTCTGGATTCACTGCCGCTTGCAGGGGAATCGGCTGCTGCCTGATGCGCGCCGCGGAACACTGCGTTGCATGGCCAGGGCTCGTTTCGGTCCGGCGCTGCGCCGATCATGCTGCGCAATTGACCTGCTGGAGTAGTCAGATGAAAAGCGTTATCGCCATCCACCAGCCGCCCTCAATGCACTGGGTCGGCGACGGATTTCCCGTTCGCTCGGTGTTTTCCTACGGCTCGCTGGGACAGCAGCTGAGTCCCTTCCTGCTGCTCGATCACGCGGCGCCGCACGAGTTCAGCCCGGCTGACCGGCCGCGCGGGGTGGGCGTGCATCCGCATCGTGGATTCGAGACGGTGAGCGTCGTCTATCAGGGTGCTCTGGCGCACCGCGACAGCGCCGGCAACAGCGGCTCGCTGGCTGCCGGAGACGTGCAGTGGATGAGCGCTGGCTCAGGCATCCTCCACGAAGAGTTCCACTCGCGCGAGTTCAGCGCCAGCGGCGGCACGTTGGAAATGGTCCAGCTGTGGGTCAACCTGCCGGCGGCGAAGAAGATGATGGCGCCGCAGTACCAGGACATTCCGGCTGCTGCCATACCCGCACTCAGCCTGCCCGGTGGCGGTCGTCTGCGGCTGATCGCGGGCGAATGGGGCGCGTCGCAAGGCGCGGCGCGGACGCAGTCGCCGGTGAGCGTGTGGGATCTCAGCCTTGATGCTGGCGGCGGAGAGACGCTGTCCCTTCCCGAAGGCCACACGGCGGCGCTGGTGGTGCTGCGCGGCCGCATTCGCGTGGCCGGTCACGAGGCCGCTGCCAGCCAGCTGCTGATCCTGTCACGCGAGGAGTCCGAGTTTGCCATCGAAGCTCTGGAGCCGGCCCTGGTGCTGATTCTGGGCGGTGCGCCGCTGAACGAGCCGATTGCCGGCTACGGTCCCTTCGTGATGAACAGCGAGGCGGAAATCCGCCAGGCGATGGCGGATTTCCAGGCTGGGCGATTCGGCCAGCTGGATGCCGTGGCTGGCTGATGCGCTGGCCTGCGCCGCAGGCCCTTGCCGCTCAGTAGCGAACCAGGGCCGAGCCCCAGGTGAAGCCGCCGCCGAAGGCTTCCAGCAGAAGCAGCTCGCCGCGCTGCACCTTGCCCGAGCGGATCGCTTCATCGAGGGCCAGCGGGACCGATGCCGCCGAGGTGTTGCCGTGGCGGTCGACCGTCACCACCACACGCTCCATCGACATGCCGAGTCGCCTGGCGGTGGCGCTGATGATGCGCAGGTTGGCCTGATGCGGGATCAGCCAGTCGATCGCCGACTTCTCCAGCTGGTTGGCGGCGAGGGTCTCCTCGACCACCGCGTCCAGAGTCTTGACCGCGACCTTGAATACCTCGTTGCCGGACATCAGCACGCGCACGCCGTGGTTCTTCTCGTCCTTGAAGCCCGCGGACACGCCAACCGGGTTGTAAAGCAGCTCCTTGTGCCCGCCATCGGCATGCAGATGGGTGGAGAGCACGCCCGGCTCGCTGTCGGCGCGCAGCACCGCGGCGCCGGCGCCGTCGCCGAACAGCACGCAGGTGCCGCGATCGTCCCAGTCGAGCATCCGGGTCAGGGTCTCGGCGCCGACCACCAGGGCGGTCTTGACCGTGCCGGCGCGGATGAACTGGTTGGCGATGCTCAGCGCGTAGATGAAGCCAGAGCAAGCTGCATTGACGTCGAAGGCGGCGCAGCCGTTGGCGCCCAGCCGATGCTGGATCAGGCAGGCGGTGGACGGGAAGATGATGTCCGGGGTGGTCGTGCCGAGCACGATCAGGTCGAGTTCCGAGGCATCTACGCCGGCAGCTTCCAGGGCCCGCTTGGCCGCCTCGAAGGCGAGGTCGCCGGTGGTCTGGCCGTCGGCGGCAACGTGCCGCTGGGCGATGCCGGTACGTTCGCGGATCCACTCATCGCTGGTGTCGACGCGGGTCGCCAGCTCGGCATTGGTCAGGATGCGCTCGGGCAGGTAGCTGCCAGTGCCGATGATGCGCGCGTAGGGAAGAGTGACCATCGTGCCGGAACCTCGGGTGTGCAGGAACGCTGTGCCTCAGACTAACCGCGCCGGGTGGGAAGGCAAAGGCGGAAACGACGACGGCGGGATCGTGCCCGCCGTCGTGGACTTGCCTGGGCGGCGCGGCGAGCCGCGCGCTGGGGCTTACGCTTCGTCGACCACCGCGCCCTTGACCTGGATGACCTTCTTGCCACGGTAGTAGCCGTCGGCGGTCACGTGGTGGCGCAGGTGGGTCTCACCGGTGGTCGGGTCGGTCGCCAGCTGCTTGGCAGTGAGGGCGTCGTGCGAACGGCGCATGCCGCGCTTCGAAGGGGTCTTGCGGCTTTTCTGAACGGCCATGGTCGTCTCCAGCTAACTCGATTGTTTCTTGAGGGCGGCCAGGGCCGCAAAAGGGTTGATACGGGGTTCGTCGTCCTCCGGAGCTACTGGCTCCGGCTGCGACGCCGCCTGCGGGCCCAGCGGGACCACCGGCAGGGCGAGGATCAGTTCATCCTCGACCAGCGCCAGCGGTGACAGCTCACCGTCGGCTCCCACCAGCACCGGCTCCACTTCCGGCGGCAGCGAGGATTCTTCTGCCTCGTCGCGGACCAGGCCGAGCCGCTGCCGGATCGAAACCGGTAGCTGGAACGGCTGCAAGCTGCGCTGACAGATCAGCCACAGCTCCGCGTCGGCCTCGATCTCGACCACCGCCACACCGAAGCGGTCACGGTCGAAACTGAGCCGGAAGCGGCACTCGCCTTCGCCCTTTGCAAGGCTGTCACGCAGGCGTGTAAACGCTTCCAGATTCGTCCTGCCTTCGAACACGCGTCGCGCGGAAACCGCGCGCCAAGCATCCAGGGAGGCTGGCAGGTCGGCAGACATAAGAGCGGCAGTGTAGTCGGGCTTCCGAGTAAGCGTCAAGACGCGCGGCGCTTGCCGCGGCGCGGGCTGCGCGGCTGGCGTTCAGCAGCCTGCCAGGCGAGCGCGGCCCAGGGCCGCATGGCCTCGGGATCATCGAGCGCCTCGTCGGGAGCGCGCCAGTAGCCCATCGCCGCCTCGCCGCGCGCCGAGCGATAGATGAAAGGCCCGCTGCCGGCGTCGTCGAAGGCCTGCCGGTTGTGCTCGTCCACCTTGAGGTAGAGCACCTCGTCGGCGACCAGGGCGAACATCCGACCCTCGTGAAGCAGGCCCCAGCCGCCGAACATCTTGCGCGCGCTGACCTGGCCGAGTGAACCCAGCAATTCGCAGTACCAGTCGATCATCGTGCTGTTCCTCCCGTTCGCTTCCGGCGCGGACCGCAGCAGGTGCTCGGCTCGTCCCGATCAGCGCAGCGCAGCCAGCGCGCACAAGCGTACCCTCACAGTCACCGTCCGCCGAGGAGTAGCCCATGTCCCGCCACGACGATCATGACCTGCGTCTGCCGATCAAGCTCGACAGCACCAGCAATGGCGAGTTCGCTCCGGTGCCGCTGGCGCCACATCATCACGCTGCCAACCGCGCCGCGCGCGAGGCGGCGGCCGGCGCGGCACGACGAACCGGCCAGTCGCGCCGCCAGTTCCTGCTCTCGACCTGTGGCGCGGCGAGCAGCCTGCTGGCGATGAACCAGGCCTTTGCGGCGGCCGGCCAGCGTGGCGGCTTCTACGAGATTGCGCCCGAGGCCCGCTTCGAGCCGGCCGCAGCCGAGGCGGCGGTCGCCGGCAAGGAGTTCATCTTCGACGTCCAAGGCCATTTCGTGAATCCGACCGGAGCCTGGACCCGCGCCCTGTCCGAGAGCGCCCGGCCGCTGTCCTTCGCCAATACCGAGGGCTGCGCGGCCGCCGCCCTGCCCGGCGCCCGTGACCATCTGCAGTGCCTGGGCCCGGACGCCTTCATCAAGGACATCTTCCTGGACTCCGATACCGATCTGACCGTGCTGAGCTTCGTCCCCAGCACTCGCGCCGGGGAGCCGCTGACCATCGAGGAGGCCGCCGCCACCGCCGCCGTGGTCGAGAAGATGCAGGGCACCCACCGGCTCTACCTGCATGGCCGGGTCAACCCCAATCAGGCCGGTGATGTCGAGGACATGGAACGCCTGGCCAGCCAGTTCAAGGTCGCCGCCTGGAAGACCTACACCCAATGGGGACCGGATGGCCAAGGCTTCTTCATGGATGACGAGCCGGGGCTGCGGATGATTGCCGAGGCGCGCCGGCTCGGCGTGCGCAACATCTGCATCCACAAGGGCCTGCCCTTCGGCCAGAAGTCCTACCAGCACTCCACCTGCGCCGAGATGGGCCGGATCGGCAAGGCCAATCCGGACATCAACTTCCTCATCTACCACTCGGGCTTCGTCACCGCCAAGCCCGAGGGGCCGTATGACCCGAAGCGCAGCGACGGCATCGACGCCCTGGTCACCGCGGTCAAGGATGCCGGGCTCGGCCACGGCAGCAATGTCTACGCCGAGCTGGGATCGACCTGGCGCTTCCTCATGCGTGACCCGGACTCGACGGCCCATGCGCTGGGCAAGCTGCTCCTGCATCTTGGCGAGGACAACATCCTCTGGGGCACCGACTCGATCTGGTACGGCAGCCCGCAGGACCAGATCCAGGCCTTCCGCGCCTTCCAGATCTCGGCCGAGTTCCGCGAGCGCTACGGTTACCCGGAGATCACCCCGCAGATCCGCGCCAAGGTGTTCGGACGCAACGCGCTCAAACTGTATCCGGTTCCCGATGATGTCCTGTCCAGGCACCTCTCCGGCGATGCCGTCGCCGCGCTGCGCCAGGACTACCGCAACGCACCCGACCCGCACTTCCGCACCTACGGTCCGAAGACCCGCCGCGAGTTCCTGAACCTCATGCAGTGGAGCGGCGGCGCGGCTTGAGCGTGATCAAGCGTGCCTGCCTGCGCCCGGCGTAGGCTAGGGTCATCGGGGGGTTCGCCTCCTCCCGCGCGCGGCTGGCATCATCGCCTACCGTTTCACTTGCAGACTCTGGAGTCCGCCATGAAGATCGTCGTCGCCATCGATGGCAGCAACACCTCGCTGCACGCGCTCGATTCCCTCATTGCCATGGCCAAGGGCTGGGGCGGTAGCCATGAACTGGCCCTGGTCAACGTGCAGCAGCCGATCGTCCATGCCGACGCCTTCGGCATCACCGCCGGCATGGATGGGCCACTGCTTATGCAGCTCGGCGAGCGTGATCTCGAAGAGGGCCTGAAGCGCGCCGGCGATTCCGGCTTCACGGTCAGCAAGCGGGTCGAGGTCGGGCCGGCGGCGCACTGCATCGGTGACTACGCCAGCGAGATCAAGGCCGACATGGTCGTGCTCGGCACCAAGGGCCGCTCCAACCTGGCCAACGTGTTGGTCGGCTCGGTCGCCCATCGTATTCCGCAGCACTGCCACTGCCCGGTGCTGCTGGTGCCGCCGGCCAAGGAGGGCTGAGCGACAGGTCGGCAGCTCGAAGCTTGCCGCGGAGAGCATCGACCGGTCGCCTTCAGCGGGGCGCCCCGCGCGCTAGTGTCCTGTTCCGGAAGTATGTTGTTGAAGTCGCGACGCGGATGCGTCG
>CAYGMG010000136.1:0-10722 GCA_964350895.1 uncultured Lysobacter sp. | reverse complement strand
GCTGGCCGCGGCCAGCCTTGCCCCCGAGCAGATCCAGCTCTGGTACCAGATGGCGGTGCAGGGCAAGCGCGAGATCGAGCTGGCGCCCAGCCCGCGAATCGGCTTCGAGATGGTCATGCTGCGCATGCTCTCCTTCCAGGCTATCGATGATGAGCTGGTCGGCGGATCATCCGGTGGCGCCGGCGGCGCGGGCAGCGGCGCGCGCGGCGATGGCGGGCGCGCCGCCGCAGCCGCGGCAATCGCCAAGCTGTCCAGCGCCGCCTCCACCACGGCCGCCGCGACCAGGGCAGTCGCGGAGCCCGCGCAGCCTGCGCCGCCGCCTGCGTTGGCCAAGGCCGGTGAGAATGCGCATCGCGATTCCGCTGCGCCCGCGCCGCCGCCGATCGCAGCGCCGCCGCCGGCCGCGGCCATGTCGCAATCCGCCCCAGCCTCCGACTCAGGCAGCCAGGCGGCGACGCCGTCGACGCGTCGCCTGGTACACGACAACGAGGATTGGCTTGCCGTGGTTTCCGGGATCAGTCTGGGCGGGCCGGCAGGGCAGCTGGCCGCGCATGCGCAGTTCCTCGGCGACGATGGACAGATACTTCGCCTTGGCCTGCCCGAGGTGCATGAGCATCTGCGCGCCCCGGCCCTGCTGGACCGCTTTGCCAACGCGCTGGCCGATGCGCTGGGCGGGCCCCCGCGGCTGGCTTTCGGCGCGCCGCGCGAGGCGCGCGAGACGCTGAGCGAGCGCAGCAGCCGCGAGCGCGATGCCCGCCAGCTGCGCGCCGAGGCCGAGTTCGCCGCGGATCCGACCGTGCAGCGGCTGGTCAACGACTATGGCGCGCGCATCGTGGCCGACTCGGTGCGGCCGCTGGACAGCTGAACCCCCATCACACACCGGACCGGAGACGACCATGCGAGGACCCCTCGGCAACCTGATGCAGCAAGCGCAGCGCATGCAGGACAACATGAAAAAGGCGCAGGAAGAGCTGGCCAGCGTCGAGGTCACCGGCAAGGCGGGTGGCGGCGTGGTCGAGGTCACCCTGAGCGGACGGATGGAGTGCCGCAAGGTGCGCATCGATCCGGCCGCGCTGGACGATGCCGAGATGCTCGAGGACCTGCTTGCCGCGGCGATCAACGATGCGGTGAACAAGGCCAACGAGGCATCCCAGGCGCGCATGGCCGAGGCCACCGCCGGGATGCCGCTGCCGCCGGGCATGAAACTGCCCTTCTGAACAACGCGTTGCCGCGCAGTGCGGCGGAGCACCGATGGCCAGTACCGACCTCCTGCAACAGCTGATCGACGCCCTGCGCTGCCTGCCCGGGGTTGGGCAGAAGACCGCCCAGCGCATGGCGATGCACGTACTGGAGCGCAATCGCGACGGTGGCCGCCGGCTGGCTGCGGTGCTGGCCGACGCGGTCGAGCGGATCGGCCATTGCGCGCGCTGCCGGACCCTGACCGAAGACCCCGAATGCGCGATCTGCCGCAGCGCCCAGCGTGATCCTGCCCAGCTCTGCGCAGTCGAGTCGGCTTCCGACCTCGCCGCCATCGAGGCGGCCACCGGCTACCGCGGGCGCTACTTCGTGATGCACGGACGACTTTCCCCGCTGGACGGGCTCGGCCCTGCCGAGCTGGGCCTGGACGAGCTGGCCCGGCGCCTTGATGCCGGCGATGTGCGCGAGCTGATCATTGCCACCAATCCGACCGTCGAGGGCGAAGCCACGGCACACTATCTTGCCCAGCTGGCGCGCAGCCGGGGCATCCGGCCCTCGCGCCTGGCCCACGGCATGCCGCTGGGCGGAGAGCTTGAGTACATCGACCGCGGAACCCTGGCGCACGCCTTTGGCATGCGCAATGAAGTGACCGACTGAACACGCCGTTACCCCGCAGGAGAACCCGTCATGGCCGAGACCCTGTTCAGCAAGATCATCCGCCGCGAGATTCCCGCCGACATCGTCTATGAGGACGACTACGTGCTGGCCTTTCGCGACATCAATCCTCAGGCTCCTGTGCACGTGCTGTTCATTCCCAAGCAGCCGGTGGCGACGCTCAACGATCTGGCGCCCGAGCAAGCCGAGCTGGTCGGTCGACTGGTGCTGGCGGCGGCCGCATTCGCCAAGCGCGAAGGCGTCGCCGAGAGCGGCTACCGCACCGTGTTCAACTGCAACGAGGACGGCGGTCAGTCGGTCTTCCATATCCACCTGCACCTGCTCGCCGGTCGCAAGCTCGGCTGGCCGCCGGGCTGAATGCGTGCTCTGCGGCTCCCCGGCGTTGCCGCCCTTGCTGCGCGCAGCGGTGATCCGTTGAGCTGCCGGCAGGCGGGTGCGCGCCGCGACAAACGCTGGCCGCGAGCAGACGGCCGATGAGCACGCTCGCACCCAGCGAGCGCCCTGCGCGCGGCAGCCGCCTGAATCAGGGGCTGACGGTGATCGCCCTGGTCATGGTGCTGCTGGCCGCGCTGGCCACCCTGCAGTCGGCGTTCGCCCTGCGCGGCTCGGTGGCCGAACTGCAGCTCGCCGAGGCCAGCATCGCCAAGACCCAGTCGATGCTGGCGACTTTCGGCAAGACCGAGTCGTTCGGTCTGCGCTGGCTGATTTCCCTGCGCGAGGACTACTTCGACCGCTACAACGCCGACATGCTGCGGCTGGATGTCGAACTGGCCGAGCTGCATCAGCTGTCGGCCGGGGATCTGGCCTCGCAGGACATCGTTGCCCGGTTGCAGGAGGTCGCCGGCAAGCGGCGCGCGTTCAACGACGCTACCGTTGCGCTTGCCCTGGCCGAAGGCATCGAGACCACGGTGGAACGGATCCGCTCTGGCGGCGGCGCCGATTTCGGCGACGAAGTGCGGACCCTTGCCGAATCACTGGTGCGGCAGCAGCGGCAGCAGCGCGACCTGGCCAGCGAGCGTTTGCGCAACCAGCGGGTGCAGGCGGCGGCCACCGTGCTGGCGATCAGCGCGATCGCGGCCGCGCTGGCGGTGGTCGCCTTCGCCGCAACGCGCCGCGAGCGACGGCTGATCCGCGCCGCGGCCGAGTCCGAGCTGGCGCGCACCCGCGCCGAAACGGCGAGCCGCGAGAAGAGCCTGTTCCTGGCCAATATGAGCCACGAGATCCGCACGCCGATGAACGCGATCTTCGGCTTCTCCCAGCTGCTGGCAAGAAAGGTCAGCGATCCACAGCTGCAGGAGTACGTGTCGATCATCCGCACCAGCGGGCAGTCCCTACTCGCGCTGATCAACGACATCCTCGACCTGTCGCGAATCGAGGCCGGACGGATGGAGCTCAACCCGGAGCCGACCGACGTCGAGGATCTGGTGCACAGCACGGTCGCGGTGTTCGTCGAGCCGGCCGAGCAGGGCGGCCTGCGCATCGAGGTGCACTCCGCCGAGCAGCTGCCCATGCTGTGCATCGATCCGCACCGGCTGCGCCAGGTGCTGGGCAACCTGATCGGCAACGCGGTGAAGTACAGCGAGGTCGGCACCATCACCGTGCGCTGCGGCGGCGAAGCGGTGGCGGAGGGCCAGCATCGGCTCTGGCTGGAGGTGGAGGACCAGGGGCCCGGCGTTGGCGATTCGGTGCGCGCGCGCCTGTTCGAGCCCTTCATCCGCGACGGCTCGGCCGAGCGCAGCGGCAAGGAGGGCAGTGGGCTTGGTCTGAGCATCGTCCGCCGGCTGGTGGAACTGATGGAGGGGAGCATCGTGCTGCTGCGCTCGGATGCGCGAGGCAGCTGCTTTCGCATCGAGTTTGCGCAGCTGGAGGTCGCCGGCGAAGCGGCCACGGCCAACGAACACGAGGCCCTGCCGGATTTCAGCGTGTTCGCCGGGCGTCGCGTGCTGGTGGTCGACGATATCGCCTGGAACCGCCAGCTGGTAGGCGCCTATCTGGACGGCGCCGGGGTGATCGTCGAGGAGGCCGGCGACGGCGAGCAGGCGCTCGACGCGCTGCGCCGGCAGCGGCCCGATCTGGTGCTGATGGATCTGCGCATGCCGGTGATGGACGGCTATGCAGCCTGCGCCGCGATCCGCCGGATCGCCGGCAGGGCGCTTCCCGTGGTGGCGCTCAGTGCATCCGGACCCGAATCGCAGGGCGAGCACGCGGCAGCGCGTTTCGATGCCCATCTGCGCAAGCCGATCGCCGCTACTGCGCTCTACGCCTGCCTGCTGCAGTGTCTGCCGGCGGCTGCGTCCGCGACCACACCGTCCATGCCGCAAGAGTCCGATACGCTGTCGACAGACGCGTCGGTCGAGGCCAAGGCCATGCCTGCGGCGCAGGCCGGCGAGCTGCGTGAGCGGGTAGTCGAGACCGCGCGGACCTTGCGACTCAGCGAAGTGCGGCGCCTGGCATTCGACCTTGACGCGGTCGCCGCCCAAGGCATTCAGCCGACGCTGGGCGTGTCGTCCAGACGGCTTGTTCAGTACGTCGCCCAGTTCGACCTGTCCGGCATCGAGCGCGAGCTGGACCTTCTGCAGCAGCTGCTTGCAGAGATTGCGGACGGGCGCTAGCGCCCGTCCGCTGCCGCTCACTCCTGCAGGTTGTCGGCGGTGTTCTCGTTCATCTCGCGCTCGGCCTTGGCCCGCGCCAGAACCCGCTCTCGGGTGGTCTCGGCTTCCTCGATGCAGGCCTTGCGCGCCGCGTCCAGCTGCTCGGTCTTGCACTGGGCCACGGCGACTTCGTAATCGCCTTCAGCGCGCGCGACAGCCAGATCGTAGGCGGCATCGTTGGTGATCTCCATCGCCTCACCGCGGGCTTCGGCCAGCTCCTCGGCGCCTTCGCTGACCGCCTGATCGAGCTCGCGGCGTGCCTCGTTCACGTCTTCGGCCCGCTCTTGCGCGGCCTCGTTGACGGCGTTGTCGGGGTTGTTGCCCGCGCCGCAGCCGGCAAGGCCGAGGGCGGCGAGCAGGGCAAGGCTGAGCATCCGGGCGTGCGGCATTGCTTGGTCGGTATTCATGGCGTTTTCCTCTTGTTGAGTGGGGTAGGGACAGGACACTAGGGTGCGGACGATCGCCGCAAGGGCCTGCGCCCGGGTGTAATGAGCGGCGTCGTGCCGCCCCGCCTCAGGCGGGCTGAGCCTGCTGCTCCATCTCGCGCTGGTACTCGCGGGCCAGACTGCGCTTGCTGGATTCATCGAGCGCCTTGCCGGCGAGCTGGAACACCTCCTGCTCCTCCTCGGCAAGATGGTGCTCGACCCGCTCGAACAGGTGGCGGGCGCGGGTCAGCCAGCCGCTGCTGGACATATCCATGTCCTCCAGCTCCGCCAGCAGTTCATCGATCTCGTTGTGCTCGGCAACGCTGTGGCGGGCCTTGTCCTGGGTCAGGTCGCTGTCGATCAGGGGCACGTAGAAGCAGCGCTCCTCGGCCGCGGCGTGCGCCTGCAGGGCGTGGCGCAGCTGTTCGAACAGCCGCCGGCGATCAGGGCTGTCACCCTGGGTTTCGGCGAGCTGGCGGATCAGTGTCCGCTGCACCTCATGGTCCTGGCGCAGGGCTTCAAAGATATTGCTGCTCATGCTCGGGCTCCTCAATTGTCGGCGGCGTCCTGGATGGTCTCGCCGGCAGCCTCGATATCCTGGCCGGCGCCGTGCAGGGTGTTGCAGCCGGACAAGGCGGCCATGGCCAAGGCGAGAAGGAACAAGCGAAACAGGGTGGCGTGGCGCATGGAAGTTCTCCTCGGGGTTGGGTTCAAGGAGACTCAGCAGGAGACGTGCCAAGCGCGCAGCGGGCGGTGAATCAAGAAGTTGCGGTCTAGGCTGGCTCGCTCATCGCGCAAACTGCATGATGCGCGGGGCGGTGTCTTGCGCGCTGCATCGCTGCGGCCAGAAACCCATCAGCGAACTCGCCGGGCCTGCACCGACGATGCGCTGCCGCAGGTCGCCGCGCCGGCGCTGCCATGACTCCGCTTGGCGGTGCCGGCAGGACAGGGCGCCAGCTCCTGGCTACTCTCCTGCCAGGCGCCGTCTGCGCGACAGCTCGCCGTGGCTCAGCACGCGACAGAGCAGCTCTTCAGGGGCATAGGGCTTGAGCAGGAAGTCGTCGGCGCCGCTTTCCAAAGCCTGCAGCAGGCCCGGTTTGTCGTGCGCGGCGGTGCACAGGATCACCGGAATCGCCGACCATTGCGGCTCGGCGCGGATCTCCCGCAGCACGGCGCGGCCGTCCATGCCAGGCATGCGCAGGTCTAGCAGGATCAGGTCCGGACGCAGGGCGCGAAGGCGGGCGAGCGCGGTGGCGCCGTTACCGGCGGGCATGATGTCGATGCCCGCATCGGCCAGCAGCCGACCAAGCAGGCGCAAGTTCGGCTCCTGGTCGTCCACGGCCAGGGCGAGCAAGGGTTCATCGGGCCAGGGCCAATCGCGCATCCGTCACTACACCTTGTTCAACGCGGTGAGAATGTGTTCCTCGGCCTGCTCTAGCAAAGATTCCATCAAGCCGATGTCGAAGCGTTCCACCGCACCCAGCAGGCGCTGGCCGAAGTAGCCGAGCGCTGGCGCGCGGCCGCCGGCAGCAAGTTCGATCAGCTGGCCGGCGAAGCGGCGCACCTCGGCCACCCGCAGCGTATTGCGCAGGCGCGGCAGGGTGGACTGGGTGAGCTCGATCAGCGCGGCGCGTGCGGCGGCGTCGAGCTGCATGTCTTCCTGTGCTTCGGGCAGCGCCTGATCGGCATCGTCCTGCGCTGGCCTGTCCTGTTCGTCGGCGGCCGGGCCGAGATGTTCGAGCAGGGCCTGGAACAGCACTTCGCGGGCGATTGGCTTGCGCACGTAGCCGTCGAACAGCGCCGCCAGTTCGCGCTCCTCGCGGCTCATGCTGGAAGCGCTGATCGCGATCACCGCCGGCGCCTGCTCACCCAGTGTCTGGCGCAGCCGGCGGGTCGCCTCGCGGCCGTCGAGCTTGGGCATGCGCAGATCCATCAGAACCAGGTCGGGCCGGAATTCGGCGGCCACGTCGAGGGCCTGCTCGCCGTCCGCGGCAAAGGCCAGCTGGTGCGCGCCTTCGCTGAGGAAGGCTTCGAGCAGGTCGCGGTTCCAGGCGACGTCATCGACGATCAGGATCCGGCTCGGCGCAATGGCATCGAAGCCGGCGCCAGCGCCGAACTGGCTGCTCGACTGCCCGGCGCTGTCGGCGACTTCGACGTCGCGCAAGGTGACTTCGAACACCGAGCCGCGACCCAGGGCGCTGTGCAGGGTGACCTCGCCACCGAGCAGGCTGGTCAGCCGCCGCACGATCGCAAGGCCCAGCCCGGTGCCTGTTTCCCTGTCGTCATCCGGGGTGGCGCGGTGGAACGGCTCGAACAGTTTTGCCTGTTCGGCATCGCTGATGCCGCGGCCGGTGTCGCGCACCGCAAAGCAGAGGTCGGCGCGGTTGCCTTCGCGGCGGAGCAGTTTCACCGACAGCTCCACCTCGCCGCGGTCGCTGTACTTGACCGCGTTGGAGAGCAGGTTCATCAGCACCTGGCGCAGGCGGTGCGGATCGCTGAGCAGGCTGCGCGGCAGGTCGGGAGCAACCCGGGTCCGCAACACCAGGCCCTTGCGGCTGGCAGCGTCGCTGAACACGCCGGCGGTGCTGTCGACCAGGTCGCGCAGTTCGAGACGCTGGATCGACAGGGTAAGTTTGCCGGCCTCGATCCTGGACAGGTCGAGGATGTCGTTGATCAGCGCCAGCAAGGCCTCGCCGCTGGTACGGATCGCGCGCAGGTACTCCTGGGCCTGCGGCTCGATCCGGGTCCGGCCGAGCAGCTGGGAAAAGCCAAGCAGCGCATTCATCGGCGTGCGGATCTCGTGGCTCATGGTGGCCAGGAAGTCGCTCTTCTGTCGGGTGGCGCGTTCTGCGGCGGAGGCCCGCGCCTCGGTCAGCTGCCGGGCGCGCTCCTGCAGGTTGCCGCGACGCAGCAGGAACAGTGCGATCACCGCCATCACCAGGGCCAATCCATTGACCAGAAGAACGGTCACGCTGCCCTGGGTCAGCACGCTTTCCAGCGCAGCCTGGCGCTGCAGCAGCAGGTGGTTCTCCTCGAACTCGATGGCGTTGAGCAGGCTGCGCACTTCGCTGGTGAGTGCCGCGCCGCCGCCGGACTGGACCTGGGGTGAGGCCGTGGCCGAACCCATCTGCTGGGTTTCGCCGATGGCCTTGCGGAACCACTCATCGCGCTCGGTCAGCACGCGCCGCAGCAGGGCCACCCGGGCCAGCTGGTCGGGGTTGTCGCTGACCAGCTGGGAGAGCCGCTGGCTGCGCTCTATCGACATGTTGATGGCCAGCGAGTGGGCACGAAGATGACGGTCCTGCAGACGCAGCAGGTAGCGCAGGCCGTAGGCGTCGACGTCGTGGCTGGCCGAGCCGAGCTCGGCGATCGCCTCCTTGACTGCCAGCGTGTGGGCAACCCAGTCAACCGACTCGCGAAGCTTGCCCAGGGTCTGTGCGCTGAGCACGGCGCCGGACACGATCAGGGCGCCCGCAGCGCAGAGCAGAAGCATCTGAAAGCGTCTTGAGGCGGATGAGCGCGCCAGGGACGCCTGGAGGGTGTCAACCATTCGCGAGTTTCATCAGGGCTTGGCTACCAGTTCAGGGCCAGGATCACGCCGTTCAAAACCAGGGCGAAGGATACCCACAGCAGGTTGGGCATCTGCAACCAGGCAGCGGCCGGACGCACTGCCACCGAGAACAGGGCGCTGGCAAGGGCGGCAATCCACAGACAGACCACGTCGATGAAGGCGAGCAGGGCCGATTCGGCGCCGAAGAACAGCGGTGTCCAGGCCGCGTTGAACAGCAGTTGCAGGGAGAACATCCACAGTGCGTTGCGGCGGTCGACACCGGCCGGCGCTGCCAGCAGCAGGGCCAGCGAGGCGGCCAGGGTCGCGTAGATCAGGGTCCATACCGGCGCGAACACCCAGGCAGGCGGCTGCCAGGTCGGTTTGGCCAGCTGCTCGTACCAAGCGCCAGGAGGAAAGGTGGAGCCGATGGCCATCACGCTGGCGACCACCACGATTCCGATCATCCAGTGTGGCCAGCTGCGCTCGAACTCTTGGCTCACGGCTCGGGCATTCATCTCGGCACTCCTTATCCGGGGACATCAAGCGCACATGGCAAGGCGGCGCTTTCCATTGCCGTGGAATCAGCAAGTCGCGTGCCAGTTGCCGCCGGTACCGGCCCGGCCCTCGCTCGGCCCCGCCCGACGGCCCGCAAAGCCAGTCTCCATAAGGGCTTCAGCGGTGTTTCACCGGCCCTGCACAGGGCAAGCCGATAGCGCGGGCAGCAGCCTTGCTGCGTGCATCGCGCATGGCGGCGATGCGCAATCGTGCCGGCTGCACGGCGGCCAGCGCGCCGGCGGGCGCTAACTTGTTGATTGGACGCACGGCCTGCGGCTGGCACGCAGCTTGCGACGCTCTACCGCAATACCCCCGCAGGAGCCCGGCCATGACCGTGCTGTGCATTGAAGAACTCACTGAAGGTGATCTGCGCATCCTTGCTGGCAAACCCGCGCGCCCAGCGGCGCCGCTCCAGGTGGTCCTGCCCAGCGCGCGGGTGGTCGAGCAGGCGCTCGACGACAACGCCCTGCCGGCCAGCCGCGCGGCGACGCTGCGGGCCACCGTGGAGCGGCCGTCATGAGCCGCGCCGTGTCGGTGGTACCGCTGATGGCTCTGGGCCTTGCTTCCTGGGCGGCGCTCTGGTCCCTGCTCGCGGTCTCCGGCCCGAGTCTGCCGATCGCCAGCGAACGCATGCTGGTCGCGGCCAACGAGATGCCGGTGCCGCGCAGGGTCGCAGCCGAGCAGCAGGGCGAGGCCTTGCGCCAGCGCCTTGCGCTGATCACCACCGGCGCCCTGCGCGAGCGGCTTGGTCCGGGCTACCCGTTCGAGCTGGTGCGGGTCGAAAGCCTGACCTTGGTTGAGTCGCACGCCGACGTTCGCCTGTGGGGCTTGCTGCAGGTCGCCGAAGGCCCGCCGGCCATGCTTCGCGTCGATCTGCGCATCGACCGGCGCAGCGAGCACGTCGAGCGCTTCCATGCCGAAGCGTTCGATGAGCAGCGCCGCGATCCGTTTCTCACCGCCTGGATCAGCAATGGTCCGGGCGCGCACCAGGCGGCGCGATAGCCGCCATCGTTCACAACAAGGAGTTTGAACATGAGCAAGCAGACACAGCAAGATACCGGCAAGCAGGGTGGGAACGGCTCGTCGGATAGCGCCAAGGCGCATCTGGGCAACGCCTCGGCGCATGTCGTCGAGGCCGCCGACAAGCTGGTCGAGGGCGTGCAGGTCGCCAACGTCGCGGCGCGCAAGGCGCTGCGCGACGGCATCGACGAGTCCGGCCCGTCGCTGCGCGCCGCCGGGGCCGAAGCCAAGGCCGCCGGCAGCAGCGCATTGGGCGCCGCCGAACAGCGCGTGGCCGAACTGGGTGACAAGTCGCGCCAGCTGGCTTCGCGTTCCGGCCAGTTCGTCCGCGATCGTCCGTTGGCCGCGCTAGGTATCGCGGTTGCCAGCGGCTTCCTGCTCTCGCGCCTGCTGCGCCGCTGAGCCCGCGCCGATGGACGCCTCAGCCGAACTCAAGGCGCTACGCGAAACGGCCGCTGCCGAGGCGGCGGCCGTTTCATCGTTGCTGAGCCTTGCCGGTCAGGACATCGCCCTCGGCGCGGCCGCCGTGCTGCGCAGCGCAGCCTGGCTGCTGATGGCGCTCACCGCGGCGATCAGCGGCTTGCTGCTGCTGACCGCCAGCGCCGTGGCACTGGGCCTGTGGGCCGGTCTTGAGTGGCCATTCGCCCTG
>CAYGMG010000135.1:0-10754 GCA_964350895.1 uncultured Lysobacter sp. | reverse complement strand
TCGGACGGTACGCCCGGTGCGCCCAAGGCGCACCCTATGGATGTCCGGTTTGCGCCCATTCGCGCCCTTGCCTCGAACCGCTGTCCGATCAGTCGCCGACCCTGGTTGCGGGCAGTCCCTCTCGCAGCTGCAGCGATTTGAGCAGCACGCCGGCCTGAGTGCGGTTGCGAACATCGAGCTTTTCGAACAGGGCGCTGAGGTGCGCCTTGACCGTGCGTTCGGAGATGCCGAGGGTATCGGCGATCTGCTTGTTGAGCCGGCCTTCGGCAACCAGCGAGAGCACCTTGAACTGCTGCGGCGTCAGCTGGGCCAGGCGCGCCGCGGTGCGGTCGTCCTCGTCGGCCTGCGGCAGTGCATCGAGGCTGGCGGCCAGTTCCTCCGGAAGATAGTCGCCGCCTTCCAGGATGACGCGCAGCGCGGCGTGCAGCTGTTCGCTGCTGCAGCGCTTGGGCAGATAGCCGGCAGCGCCGTAGGCCAGCGCGCGGCGCACTGTGGCCGGCTCTTCGTCGGCTGAAATCATCGCCACCGCGACCGCCGGATGCGCGGCGCGCAGGGTGGCAAGCCCCATCAGGCCGTGGCTGTCCGGCATGTGCAGATCAAGCAGGACCAGATCGACATCCGGCTGCGCGTCGAGCAGGGCCAGCGCCGCGCCCAGCGAGCCCGCCTCCAGCACCTCGGTATCGGTGTCCAGCGCAGCGACCGCCTGGGCCAGCGCGGTGCGGAACAGCGGGTGGTCGTCGGCGATAAGGATGCGGATCAAGGCAGGGCAGGGCGCGGTATGAATGGACGCAAGATAACAGCAAGCCGTGGCTGCGGCCGCGCGCCAGGCTGCTTTCGATGTTCTGCGACTGCGCGCCGCACCGAGGTCCGATCGGCGTGCTCATCCATCGCCGGCCGAGTCAGCTGGCAACGACCCGGCTTCCAAGCTGTTCGACTGCGGTTTGCCGTAGTGGAGCACCTTGTGCGAGACGCACTCGCAGTCCTGGTCCATGGGATCCGGGCACGCGGCCAACAGCGCGATGCAGTACTCCCCAACCTCGGCAGACAGCGTACCGAGCGGCTTCGTAGGGTCTTCGCCGTCCCAGGTATCCCAGTACGACTCAACCGAGTAGTAGCCACACGAGCGGCAACGCCAGTAGGTATGCAGGCACTCATGGCCGAGCAGGAAGACGCGGATAGCGCTGCGGCGTGGGCCGTCGCCGCGCGCCTTGTCCCGCGTCCGGCCGGACAAGTATTCGCCGATCCGTCGCCACCACGGTGACGGAGCCAGTGGTTTGTGGCAGTGCAGGCAGTGGATCAGGGGCAGGTCTTCCCAGATTGAGACGACCGCCCATCGCCAGTGCGGCGCGGCGGGCGTCGGAACTGCTTTCAGGCCGTCGCTTTGGGAATCCGATACAGCGCGCACAGCTTGTTGCCGGCCGGGTCGCGCAGGTAGGCAAGGTAAAGCTGGCCAAACGGGTTGGCGCGCACGCCGGGCGGGTCCTCAATCGCCGTGCCGCCGGCTGCAACACCTGCCGCATGCCAGGCGTCGACCATCTCGGCGTTGTCGCACTGGAAGCCGATGGTCATGCCGTTGCCGCAGCTGGCA
Source organism: uncultured Lysobacter sp. (assembly GCA_964350895.1). Taxonomy (GTDB): domain Bacteria; phylum Pseudomonadota; class Gammaproteobacteria; order Xanthomonadales; family Xanthomonadaceae; genus Pseudomarimonas. The sequence continues at coordinate 9,166 of CAYGMG010000135.1, read as the reverse complement.
GGCTGGCCATCGATTGGCTTGGTCAACATGAACACCGCGCCCTTGTGCAGCCAGCTGGTCCGGCCCTTGGGGTCGGTCACGCCCGCTCGTGCGCCAATCGCGCCGAGCACCGAGTCGTAGAAACGGCGGGACTGATCGAGGTCGTCGGCACCGACCATCACATGGCTGAACATGCTGTTTGACTCCTTTGAGGGGTGCGGGCGAGTCGCCTGCGGGCTTCGCGGAGTGTAGCGCTCGATCGCGCTCCTTGGCCGTGAAGGTGCAGCTTGGGGATTGCAGGCAGCCGGAACGGCGGCCGGCGTGCTGTACCTGCGAGTCCACTAGTACCAAAGTACGATGCCGGTGATCCGCGGGCGGGGTAGCGTGGGGCATCGGGCATGGCGGGAGCGAGGGACGATGAGCAGCAAGCAGCGATGCGCGGTTGGTTGGCGATGGCTGGCACTGGCCGCGTCGGCATGGCTTGTGGCCTGCAGCGCAGCGGCTCCGGTGCGCGAGGCGCCGACGCCGCTGGCGCAGTCGCTGTCCACGCATTCGACCGAGGATGACCTGCTGACCGCGGGGCTTGGCTGGGCGGGCTTGGCCTCTCCCGTGCCGCCGGCCAATGACGGTACGGCCGCGGCCCTGCGTCGTCGCGCGGTGTGGACCAATTGGCGCGGCATCGCGCTGATCAGCGAGGCCGGGCTTGGCGCGGGTCGGTTAGAGCAACCCGCGGTGCCCGGTCGCGAGCTGCATGCCGTGCTGGCCCTGCCGCAATCCGGCGCGCGGCATCGGGTGATGCTGCAGATTCCCGACACCTTCGATGCCGCCACGCCCTGCCTTGTGGTCAGCGCCAGCTCGGGATCGCGCGGCATCTACGGGGCGATCGCGCTGGCCGGTGGCTGGGGCCTGCCGCGCGGCTGCGCGGTGGCCTACACCGACAAGGGCGCCGGCAGCGACTGGATTGCCGCCGGCACCACACGCGGTCCCGGGCTGGATGGCCGCCTGCCAGCGCCTTCCGCGCAAGCGGTGCGTTATGAGCTGGACGCCCCGGCGGCATCGGTGGCGATTCCGCACGCGCATTCGGCAGCCCATCCGGAGGCCGACTGGGGACGCCACGTGCAGCAGACTGCACAGTGGGCGAGGGCGCAACTTGAATCGCTCGAGCCGGCAGCGCGCAAGGCCTCGGCCAGCGACTGGCGGATCATCGCCACCGGCGTTTCCAACGGCGGCGGTGCGGTGCTGCAGGCGGCGGCGCTGGATGGCTGGGAGGTCGACGCGCTGGTCGCGATCTCGCCCAATGTGCTGCCGCATCGGGGCGGCCGCGCGCTCTACGACTACGCCACCGAAGCGGCGCTGTTCATGCCCTGCGCGGCTGCCTCGGCGAGCCTTGAATCGGCCCTGCTCCCGGTTGAAGGGGGCGTGTCGCTGACCCGCTGCGCCAGCCTGCTGCGCGTCGGCCTGCTGCCTGAGGGCAGGCTGGAGGATGCCGCCGAAGCCGCACTGGCGCATTTGGCGGCCCAGGGCTGGAGCCCGGCCGCACTCGAGGGCGCGGTGGCCAGCACCCGGCTTGATTTGTGGCGGGCGGTGGGCGCCGGCTATGCCAGCGCCTACCTGCGCCGCGGCCCGGACGACATGCCCTGCGGTTTCCGCTACGTCGCGACTGAACAGGCGGATCCGTCGCTCTGGTGGTCGGACAGCAGCGGCATTCCGCCTGGCGCCGGCGTGCAGCTGAAGGGCCCGGAGGATTCACGCGCCGATCCGCAGTTCGCCTCTCTGCAATGCCTGCGTGCGCTGTGGACTGGCGACAGCGCCGAGGCCGCCAGCCTCCGCGCCGCGGTCGAGGCGACCCGGGCCGACGCGCTGCGCGACGATCTGCCGCTCTGGCTGCTGCATGGCGAGGACGATGGGCTGGTGCCGATCGACTTCAGCAGTGCTGCCTATCGTGATGCCCAGGGCAGTTCCGCGACCTTGCACTGGCAGCCGCTGCCGCGCGCCCAACACTTCGATTCACTGCTCGGCCTGCCGGCAGCGGCGCAGCGCTACCAGGCGCTGATGCCCTCGGCCTATGCGGCGCTGGATGCGGCATGGGACTGGCTCGCCGCCAACCAAGGGCGCTGATCGCAGCCAGCACTCTGCTTGCCGCTACGCTGCGCGAGCACGGCGCAGCGCTGGCGTGAGCGGTTAGGATCGGGTCTTTCCCGCGCAACAGGTGACCGATGCTTCCGCGCAGCGCCCTCATTCTTCTTTTGCTGGCCGGTTCCGTGGCGGCAGCCGACAAGCCCGCCCTGGCCCCGATGGATGTGTTCGACCTGCAGTGGGCCGAGCGGCCAGCGCTGAGCCCGGACGGCCGTCAGGCCATCTACCAACGGACTTTCTTCGACCGGCTGAAGGATCAGCGGCGCAGCACCCTGTGGCAGATCGACCTGCGCTCCGGCGAGCAGCGGCCGCTGACTTCGGGCAGCCGCAACGATGGCGGCGTTGCCTGGTCGCCGGACGGCCGGCGGATCGCCTACGTCGCCGGCGACGATGGCGGCAGCCAGATCTTCGTGCGCTGGATGGACAGCGGAGCCAGCGCGCGGCTGACCCAGCTGGAGCGTTCGCCCGGCAGTCTTGCCTGGTCGCCGGACGGCAAGCGGCTGGCCTTCACCCAGCGCGTGGCGGCCAGCGGCACCACCCTTGCCAAGGACATGCCCAAGCCACCGCGCGGCGCCGACTGGGCGAAGCCGGTCAAGGTCATCGACACCTTCCGCTATCGCTTCGACGGCGCTGGCTTCATCGAGCCGGGCTACAGCCATGTTTTCGTCGTCGATGCCGACGGCGGCGCGCCGCGTCAGGTGACCACGGGCGATTTCGACTTCAACGGACCGCTGGCGTTTTCCCCGGACGGCAAGTCGCTGTACCTGTCGGCCAACCCGGTGGCCGAGGCCGACTTCGACCCGCTGGAGAGCGACCTGTACCGCGTCGATATCGACAGCGGCGCGCTGAGCCGGCTGACCGAGCGAGACGGGCCCGACGGCCATCCGGCCCTGTCGCCCGACGGCAAGACCCTGGCCTACGTGGGATTCGATGACCGGCGAATGGGCTATCACAACGTCGTGCTGTCGGTGCTCGATCTCGACAGCGGCACGACCCGCGCGCTCACCGATGGACTCGATCGCAGCGTCGACGAGATCGGCTGGGACGGCAACCGCGGCCTGTACTTCAGCTACGACGACCACGGCGTGACCCGGATCGCCTGGGTCGCCCGCGGCGGCGGCAAGATCGAGCAGGTCGCCGAGGACCTCGGCGGCACGGCGATGGGCCGTCCCTACGGCGGCGGCTCCTTCGATACCGCCGCCGGCCAGGTCGTGTTCACCCATAGCACCCCGTATCGCCCGGCAGATCTCGCCGTCGCCTCGCGCGGCAAGCCGGCAAACGTGCTGACCGCCCTCAACGAGAACCTGCTTGCTGCGCGCGAGCTGGGCCGGGTCGAGGAGATCAACTGGGCCTCGTCCCACGACGGCCGCGAGGTGCAGGGCTGGCTGGTCTACCCGCCGGGCTACGATCCGGCCAAGCGCTATCCGCTGCTGCTGGAGATCCACGGCGGTCCGTTCGCCAACTACGGACCGCGCTTCGCCCCCGAGATCCAGCTGTATGCCGCCAAGGGCTACCTGGTGCTTTACACCAATCCGCGCGGCAGCGACAGCTACGGCGACGAGTTCGCCAACCTGATCCACCACAACTATCCGGGCCAGGACTACGACGACCTGATCAGCGGCGTCGACGCAGTGATCGAGCGCGGCATCGTCGATACCGACAACCTGTTCGTTACCGGTGGCAGCGGCGGCGGCGTGCTGACCGCGTGGATAGTCGGCCATACGGACCGCTTTCGCGCCGCGGTGGTCGCCAAGCCGGTGATCAACTGGTACAGCTTCGTGCTGACCGCCGACGCCTACGGCTTTTTCTCCCAGTACTGGTTTCCCGGTCCGCCCTGGGAGCATGCCGAGCATTACCTCAAGCGCTCGCCGATCAGCTACGTGGGTCGGGTCAGCACGCCGACCATGCTGATCACCGGTGAGGTCGACTACCGCACGCCGATCTCGGAATCCGAGCAGTATTACCAGGCGCTCAAGCTGCGCCGGGTGGACACCGCCCTGGTGCGTATCCCCGGTGCCTCGCATTCGATCAATCGCCGGCCGAGCCAGATGATCGCCCAGGTGCTGAACAGCGCTGGCTGGTTCGAGAAGCACCGCAAGCGGGCGACGACCGACGCTGCGGCGCCGGCCGCGGACTGAGCGCGACGGCTGCAGGGAAGCCGGCCGCGAGGCAGGCTATCCTTTGCGGCTTACAGGGACAGGGAACCCACCATGCAGCGATTTCTACTTGCCGCCGCGCTCGGCCTGCTGGCCGGCTGCGCGGCTCAGCCCCGCGCCGCCCTGGATCAGGCCGGGCTTGCCAGTGCCGGTGCCGCCCAGGGCGCTGCCGAAGCGGCTATCGAAGCCTGGCAGATCGCGCTGGCCGATTGGCGCGACCAGCGTGATGTGGCGACCGCCAACCGGCTGCGCGAAGCCGGTGAGGGTGTGCAGGCGGCAAGCCAGGCCTGCGCCAGTCAGCCGGGCTGCGACGCCGCCGCGCTGCTGGCGCGCTACGCCGAGCTGCTCGATGCGCAATCCGAGTTGCTGCTGGCCAGCGAAGCCCCGCCCGGCGAATCGCTGGCGCTCGAGGGTGAGGGCGGCGCGCTTGGAGCGCCTTCGGAGCAGGACGTGCTGGGGCCGGAAGCCGAGATCGACGGCCTCAAGGACAGCCTGGCCCTGCTCAATGGGCGTGACCTGCGCGAGGTGATCGACCTCAATCCGCAGGTCAAGGCCGCGCTCAACGAGTGGCTGACCTGGATGCGCCCGCAGCTGCTCGAGTCCTTCGAGAACTACCAGTTCATGCGTCACCGGATGTGGCCGGAGTACGAGCAGGCCGGCCTGCCCGAGGCCCTGCTGTTCGGCATCCTGGCCAAGGAGTCGGCGGGCAAGGTGCATGCGGTGTCGCGCGCCGGCGCCGCTGGCCCGCTGCAGTTCATGCCGGCGACCGGGATGCGTTTCGGCCTTGGCCGCGACGCCGACGGCTTCGACCGGCGCTTTGACCCACAGCTCGCCGCGCGCGCCAATGTGCGTTACCTCAACGAGCGCTTTGCCGAGTTCAACAACGATCTGGCCCTGGCGCTTGCTGCCTACAACGGCGGCGAAGGGCGGGTCGGCAGGCTGGTCCGGCAAAGCCGGCGGGCCAGCTTCTGGGACGGCGCGCTGAACCGCCAGCTGCCCGGCGAGACCCGCGATTACGTGCCGATGGTACTGGCCGCGGCCTGGCTGTTCCTGCACCCCGAGGACTACGGACTGGAATTCCCCCAGCTCGAAGTGGCTCCGGTATCCCTGGTCCTTGAACAGCCTGCTTCACTGAATCAGCTGGCCATCTGCGTCGGCCAGCGCGGCAGCCGCAGCGGCTGGTTCCGGGCCCTGCGCAACCTCAATCCGCGGCCGATGGCTCACGACGAGCTGCCCGCGGGCACCCGGCTGGAAGTGCCGGCGGAGGTGGCCGAGGGTTATCGCGAGGACTGCCTCGACGGACAGCGCGCCGACGCTGCCCTGCAGATCGCCGGCGCGGCCAAGCGGCACAGCGGTGCCAGCGTTGCCGGCAGCTACGTGGTGCGGCGCGGCGACACCCTGGCGGCGATCGCCCGCCGGCACGGCTGCGGCAGCGCCAAGGCGCTGGCCCAGGCCAATGGCATCAAGGCGCCCAGCTACCTGATCCGCCCCGGCCAGCAGCTACGTCTGGCCGGCTGCCGGGGCTGAGCACAGCCGCGGCAGGACCCCAACCGGACCCGAGCCGCTTGGCGGCAACAAGGCAGCAGGAAGGCCGGGGTTAGCCGATGGCCCACGCGCGGCAGGTGCCAGGGCAGCCAGCCCGGAATGCTCGACAGTGGGGAAATCGGCGAGAGCTTCGTACAATGGCCGGCTTTCCGCCCTGCTGCGGCTCTGGAGTTGTCCATGCGTACGCATTTCTGTGGTCTCGTCGACGAGACCTTGCTCGGTCAGACCGTCACCCTGTGTGGCTGGGCCGACGTCGCCCGCAACCTCGGCGGGGTCTGCTTCATCGATCTTCGTGACCACGAGGGCATCGTCCAGGTGGTCGCCGAGCCGGACAATCCTGCCTACAAGGTCGCTGCCGAGGTGGGCTACGAGGACGCGCTGCGGATCACCGGCACGGTGCGCGCGCGGCACAGCGTCAACGACAAGATGAAGACCGGCCGCATCGAGGTGGTCGCCGAGAAGATCGAGATCGTCAACCGCGCCGAGAACCTGCCCTATCACTTCCACGAGAACCCGGGCGAGGACAGCCGTCTGAAGTACCGCTACCTCGACCTCAGGCGGCCGGAGATGCAGCGCATGATGCGCACCCGCATCCGCCTGGTGCAGGCGCTGCGCCGCTGGCTCGACGCGCGCGACTTCCAGGACATCGAAACGCCGATCCTGACCAAGGCAACCCCCGAGGGCGCGCGTGACTTCCTGGTCCCGGCGCGCATGCATCCGGGCGAGTTCTACGCGTTGCCGCAGTCGCCGCAGCTGTTCAAGCAGATCCTGATGGTGGCCGGCTTCGACCGCTACTACCAGATTGCCCGCTGCTTCCGTGATGAGGCCCTGCGTGCCGACCGCCAGCTGGAGTTCACCCAGCTCGACATGGAGTTCGCCTGGGTGACGGAACAGTATGTTCAGGACTGCGTCGAGGGGATGATCCGCGAGGTGTTCCGCGAGGTGATGGACGTCGAGCTGGCAGCGACCTTTCCGCGCCTGCCCTACGCCGAGGCGATGCGCCGTTATGGCTCGGACAAGCCCGACCTGCGCATCGACCTGGAGCTGGTCGACGTCGCCGAACAGGTCCGCGGCTGCGAGTTCAAGGTGTTCACCGACTGGGCCGGCAACCCCGACGGTCGGGTGGCCGTGCTGCGCTGTCCGGGCGCGGCTGGCTGGTCGCGCAAGCAGATCGACGACATGGGCGCGCACGCCGCCAAGTACGGTGCCAAGGGCCTGGCCTGGATCAAGGTTGAGGACCGCGCCAAGGGTCGCGAGGGGATCAACTCGCCGATCGCCAAGTTCCTCGACGACGCCACCCTCGACGCATTGCTGACGGCCAGCGCCGCGCAGAGCGGCGACCTGCTGCTGTTCGGCGCCGGCCCGTACAAGACGGTCTGCGATTTCATGGGCGCGGTACGGCTCAAGGTCGGTCGCGATCTGGGCCTGGTGCAGAACATCTGGGCGCCGCTGTGGGTGACCGACTTCCCGATGTTCGAATGGGACGATGAAGCGCAGCGTTATGTGGCCCTGCATCACCCGTTCACCGCGCCGGCGGTCGACGACATCGCCGACCTGCGCGCCAATGCGCGCAGCGCCGTGTCGCGCGGCTACGACATGGTGCTCAACGGCAACGAGATCGGCGGCGGCTCGATCCGCATCCACCGCCCGGACATGCAGAGCGCGGTGTTCGACCTGCTCGGCATCGGCGCCGAGGAGGCCGAGGCCAAATTCGGCTTCCTGCTCGACGCCCTGCGCCACGGCGCGCCGCCGCACGGCGGCATCGCCTTCGGTATCGACCGCATCGCCGCCCTGATGGCCGGCACCGACTCGATCCGCGACGTCATTGCCTTTCCCAAGACCACCAGCGCCCAGTGCCTGATGACCGGTGCGCCGTCAGCGATCGACGATGGCCAGCTCGCCGAGTTGCACGTCAAGGTCAGACCCAGGGACTGATCGCGCCCGGCAACTCATGAGCGCCGCATGCGACGCGGAACGCTGGCGCTGATGGGACGGCCTACAGCGCGAAGTGCGCTTCAAGCAGCAACGCGGGAGACTGCTTGAGGCGCGCAAACAAGACGTTCGCGTAGGGCGGGTGTTGACCCGCCGAACAGTCGCCAAGTGACCCACCACCGCTCCGTCTCGGTGATCGTGCCGCGCAGCAATGCTGCGGGTGACATTGTCCGCTCAAGTCGGCATGGTCCGACTTTCCCGCTTCACACAGCGCAGAAATTGCTGGGTCTGGGCGGGCGCTACCCGGGCGTGTTTCGAAAAACTGAGGGGAAGCTCATGTTCCGAAGCGAAAGGAAGTTGTCGCATGGCGTCGCGTACGCAGTCATCGCGCTGTGCTGGGCAAGCAGCGTCAGCGCCCAAGCGGTGACGCCAGAGGCGTCGTTTGCTGTGGTCGACAGGCTGGCGTTCGCTCCGCTCGACCTTGACAAGCTGGCCCGCGAAGATTCGATCAGCGACAAGCTCATTGGCGGCCCGCTGCGGATCGCGCAGGTGCACCAGGTGTCGGTCAGTCCGCGTTGGGACGGCAGCTGGCGTCAGGACAAGGGCGGTCGCTGGGTCTGGGAGCTGGCGGTTTCCGCTGCCGACGCGGCCCACCTCAGCTTTGCGTTCGACCGGTTCAACCTGCCCGAGGGCTCGGAGCTGCTTATCCACGGAGTCGGCGACCAGCCCGACCAGCTCGGTCCCTACACGGCGGCTGACCGGCTGCCACATGGCCAGCTCTGGACGCCGGTGCTGATGGCCGAGCGGGCCCTGATCCGGGTGAGCCTGCCCAGAGCGCATGCGCCCCGACTCGATCTCTCGCTGAGCCGGATCGCGCACGGCTATCGAGGCTTTGGGCGTGTCTCCAAGGGCTGCAAGTCCGGATCCTGCAATACGGATGTTGCCTGTCTCGATGCCCAGGACGCCTGGAACCAGCCGCGGCGATCGGCAGGCGCGATCGTGGTCGGCGGCGGCGGTCTGTGCTCGGGCGTCCTGCTCAACAATACGGCGGGTGATCAGCGCATGCTGTTCGCCACCGCTACCCACTGCGGGGCTACGTCGCAGCAGGCGGCGGCCAGCTCGGTGGTCTACTGGCGCTACGAGTCCGCCAGCTGCCGGATCCCCGGATCGGCGGAAAGCGGTCAGGCGCTGCCGCGCCCGAGCTCGCGTACATCACCGGGTCTGGCGTTCCTGGCCGCCACCAACAACCCTTTCGCCGGCGGCGGCGATGCCACCACGCGTTCGGACTGGACCCTGATCGAACTGGCGGCGCCGCCTGAGGGGAACGATTTCCAGCTCTACTGGGCTGGCTGGGACCGCAGCCCGCCGCCGCAGGCGTGCAGCGCACCGGCCAACCGCGCGGACACCAGTGGACTGTG
>CAYGMG010000134.1:0-10766 GCA_964350895.1 uncultured Lysobacter sp. | reverse complement strand
CAGCGCGCCGGCCAGCGCATCCTGCAGAAATGGCGGGGTGCCGAACAGGCCGGCCGTGGCCAGCGCCTTCAGGCGCACGATCAGGTCGCTGGGCGCTGCGCACCAGCCCAGCCGCCAGCCGGTCATCGCGAAACGCTTGGATGCGCTGCCGATGACCACCAGCCGGTCGTGTCGCGCCGAGTATTTCCAGGCCGAGTGAAAGCGGCCGGCGAAAAGCAACTCGCCATAGACCTCGTCGGCGACCAGCCAAAGCCCCTCCCGCTGGCACAGGGCAACGATCCGCTCCACTTCTTCCGCTGGCGTCACCACGCCACAGGGATTGCTCGGCGAGTTGAGCAGCACGACACGGGTCGCTGGACTCAGGGCCGCTTCAATCTGTTTCGCGGTGAGATGCCAGTCGCTGGTCGAGGTGTCAACGGCCCGCATCCGCGCGCCGCAGGCCGCGATGACGCCTGGATAGGTCGCGTAATAGGGATCGGCGACAAGCACTTCATCGCCGTCGCCAGCCAGCGCCTGCATCATCATGAACAGCGCATTCTGGCCGCCGGCGAACACCTGGACCTGACCGGGATCGCAGTCGACCCCGGACTCGGCGCGGTGGTGGGCGGCGATCGCCTGGCGCAGGGCGCTGTCCCCGGCGATCGCTGGATAGTGGGTGCGCCCAGCGCGCAGCGAGCGCACCGCGGCATCGATGATCGAGGCTGGCGTGTCGAAGTCCGGATCGCCGACCGAGAGCAGGCGCACCGGGCGCCCGGATATCTGCAGGGCGACAGCGCGGCCGTGCAGGGCCCAGGCGCGCGAGGCCGGGTCCTCGGTCAGCCGTTCGACGCGGGTCGAGAAGCGTGGGCGCGGCGCGGCCTCAGGCATTCGGATTGCCTCGGCGCATCACCCGCTGCTTCTCGCGGTTCCAGTCGCGCTCCTTTTCGGTGGCGCGCTTGTCGTGGCTTTGCTTGCCCTTGGCCAGGGCCAGCTCGAGCTTGACCTTGTTGCCCTTCCAGTACATCGCGGTGGGAATCAAGGTAAAGCCTTCACGCTCGACGCGACCGATCAGCCGGTCAATCTCGTGGCGGTGCAGGAGCAGCTTGCGGGTCCGGCGGTCGTCGGCAAGCACGTGCGACGAAGCCGAGATCAAGGGGGTGATCTGGGCACCGAACAGGAACAGCTCGCCGCCGCGGACAACGGCGTAGCTCTCGCCGATATTGGCGCGGCCGGCGCGGATCGCCTTGAGCTCCCAACCCTGCAGGGACATGCCCGCCTCGAAGCGGTCGCCCAGCGCAAACTCGTGCCGCGCGCGCCGATTGAGCGCGATTGTTCTGTCGGTTCCGTTATTCTTTGCGGCTTTCTTGGACATGGGATCGCTTCCTTGCGTGGGATTCTGGCCGAATCGGCGTCGCTCTGGCGAGCCTTGCCGCGGAACAGCGGGTGAGTCGGGTCGAGCGCAGCGCCTTGGTCAGGCGCAGCGCCCAGGCGATGTTCGACCTGGTCGACGATGTCGACGCCTACGCCCGGCGCTTCCCCTGGTGTGAGGAAAGCAGCGTGCTTGAGCGCGGCGAGAACTGGCGCCTGGCGAAGCTGGGCGTACGCCTTGCCGGCATCCGGGTGGGTTTTACCACGCGAAACGAGGTCGAGCCCGGTTGCGTGATTCGTCTCTCCCTGGTCGAGGGTCCGTTTCGTGATCTGCACGGCCAGTGGTCATTCAACGCCCTGGCCGAAGATGCCTGCCGGGTCAGCCTCAGCCTGGACTTCGAACTTGCCGGCCGCTTCCTCGGCTCGGCACTGGCCAGCGGGTTTCGAGGCTTCGCTGACCGGCTGGTCGACGACTTCGTGCGTGAAGCGCGCCGGGAAGCAGGCTGAACCATGGCGCTGCTGATCGAAGTCGTCTACGCCACGGCGCCGCGCTGCTGGCGCTGGAAACTTGTCCTTCCTGCCGAGGCAACGATTGGCGATGCGCTGCGTGCGGCTCCTCTGGCCGAGGCCGGACTTGATCCAGACGCGTTGCCCGCCGGAGTCGGCCTATGGGGACGCGAGGCGGCGCTCAGCCAACCGCTGCGCCCTGGCGATCGCGTCGAAATTTACCGTAGGCTGATTCGCGACCCCAAGGTCGAACGCCGCGAGCGAGTCGAACGCGAGCGCGCTCTGCGCGCCGGGCGACGCTCCTCCTGAGCTACTCCAGCAAAGCTGGCTCGGCTCACGCAACGCGATCTGGGACCTTCCCGATGCAAGCGAGCGCGCGGCAAACGCCGCGGCGCATGCGCTTCGGCAGGCCTAGGAGCGGCCAGCGCGCCGGCGGTTGCGCTCTTCGCGCGGCAGATTGCCGTAGCGGCGCATGTCGCGCACCAGTTCGACGTTGCGCTCGGGGAAATAGTCGCCCTCGATGGTGACCAGCTGGTCGCCATCGAAGCGCAGCGAGAGATTCTTCACCTCCGGCTCGCTGCCGCGCTTGCTGATCGTGGCAACGTAGTCCCAGCGCGACTGATGAAACGGATCGGAAACCGAAGGCGAGCCGAGCAGGGCCAGCACCTGGCGCTTGGACAGGCCGGGCTTGAGCTGCTCGACCGAATCCGCATCCAGCAGGTTGCCCTGATAGACGTCGACCTTGTAGATGACCCCGCAGCCGGCGAGGAGGGAAATACTGGCGGCTAGTAGGAGTGCGCGCATGGATCCGTCGGCAGTGCAAACAGCGGCCGATGATACACTAGGGCGCCCCGCCTGCCCGGACTTGCCGCAGGCCGTTCAGGGACCCGAAACGTGATTCCGGCGCCCCCAGGGCCCGTGCTGGAGGAGAGACGAATGGAGTCGCAGGACCTGCGCAAGGCCGGCCTGAAGGTCACCCACCCGCGGATGCGCGTGCTCGACATCCTCGAGAGCGCCAGCCCGCGGCACATGACCGCCGAGGATATTTACCGCCAGCTGCTCGAGAACGAGGACGACATCGGTCTGGCGACGGTCTACCGCGTGCTCACCCAGTTCGAGGCGGCGGGCCTGGTGATGAAGCACAACTTCGAGGGCGGGCAGGCGGTGTTCGAGCTGGATCGCGGCGAACATCACGATCACATGGTCGATGTCGAAACCGGCAAGGTGATCGAGTTCGTCAGCGAGGAAATCGAGCGCCTGCAGCATGAGATCGCCGAGAAGCACGGCTACCAGATCGACGACCACAGCCTGGTGCTCTACGTGCGCAAGAAGAAGGATGCAGCGCGCCGCTAGCGGCGCGCCTGGCGCGCCCTGCTCGGGGCGCGACCTTCCCTCATCAACGTTGAACTGCTGCGCCTTTCGCCAGGATCAACGCTTGCTGGCGGCCCGTTGCAGCATCTGCCTGGCGTGGGCGAGGGTGGTCTCGGTGATGTCGACGCCGCCGAGCATTCGCGCCAGTTCATCGACCCGGCCGCCCTCGTCAAGGCGCTCCAGACGGCTGAGCGTGACCCCCGACTCGATCCGCTTGCTGGCGCGGAACTGGTAATGCGCCTGGGCCGCGACCTGGGGCAGGTGGGTGACGCAGAGCGCCTGGCGATGCGCCGCCAGTTCGCGCAGCTTGATTCCGACCACTTCGGCTACCGCGCCGCCGATGCCGCTGTCCACTTCGTCAAAGACCAGGGTCGGCACGCCGTCGCCGCCAAAGGTCGCGACCTCGATGGCAAGGCTGATGCGCGATAGCTCGCCGCCGCTGGCGACCTTGCGCAGCGGTCGCGGGGGCTGGCCGGCATTGGCGCTGACCAGCAGTTCGGCGCGCTCGGCGCCAACCGGGTGCGGATTCGGGCTGGACTGAGGGCTGAGTTCGACCACCAACCGGCCGCCGCCCATGCCCAGGGACTCCATCAGGGCGGACACCTCGCTGCCCAGCCGCTCGGCGGCCTTGGCTCGGGATTTGCTCAGCGCCGCAGCCGCTTTCTGCCACGCTTTCTCTGCGCTGGCGATGGCCGTGCCGATGCGCTCGCGGAGCGCGTCGGCGTCCTGCAGACGTTCGAGTTCGGCCTGTAGCGCCTGCTGGGTCTCGGCCAACGCTTCCATCGGCACCCGATGACGTCGCGACAGCTCGTGCAGCTCGGACAGTTCGGCCTCGACCGCGGCCATCGAGTCGCCATCCAGATCTAGATCGTCGGCGCAGCGTTCCAGCTGGGCGGCGGCTTCGTCGAGCTGGATCGACGCGCTGTCCAGCAGGGCAACGGTGTCGGCGAGCGCCGGCAGATGCTCGACGACACGCTCCAGCGCGTGCCGGGCACCGGTGAGCGCCGAGCGCGCGCCATCGCTGCCGTCATCGGCAAGCCGCCGCTGGGCAGAAGACAGTGCATCGGCGATTTCCTGGCCGGCAGCCAGTCGGCGCTGCTGCGCGGACAGTGCAGTCACGTGTTCGGGCGCCAATCGGCGGCCCTTGAACTGGGCCAGCTGGTGGCGCAGATAGTCGATCCGCTCGGCAGGATCGCCGCCGCCCTCAAGAGCCTCGCGCTCGTCGACCAGGCTGCGCCACGCAGCGTGGCAGCGGGCGACCTCATCGAGCAGGGCGGGGTGCTCGGCAAAGGCGTCCAGCAGGCGCAGCTGCTGGGCACGTTCGAGAAGGGCCTGGTGCTCGTGCTGGCCGTGGATCTCGATCAGCAGTCCGGCAAGGTCGCCGAGCTGGGTGACGGTGGCCGGCGAGCCGTTGATCCAGGCCCGCGAACCTCCATCGGCGCGAATCACCCGGCGCAGCATGCAGCGCTGCTCGTCATCGAGTTCGCGCTCACGCAACCAGGCAAGGGCAGCTGGCGCATCGTCGAGAACGAACTCGGCGCCCAGCTCGGCGCGCTCGGCGCCGTGGCGGACCACGCCCGGATCGGCGCGGCTGCCCGACAGCAGCAGCAGGGCGTCGACCAGCAGCGACTTGCCCGCGCCGGTTTCGCCGGAGATCACCCCCAGTCCGGCCTGCAGGTCGAAATCGACCGCGCTGGCGATGGCAAAATCCTTGAGGTATAGACGAGTCAGCATGGGCGCTCTCGGAAGGGCGCGAACGGTAGCATGGGCGCCGCGGCCCGCCAATCCGCCCTTGCTTCGGGACGGTGGAGGCCGTATCTATTGAGAGACCATTCGCCCTGCTGGCAGCCTACCGCGTGACCCCGAACCTGCTCGACAGCCGCGCCCGCGCACTGCTCCGCGCCCTCATCGCCCAGTACATCCGCGAGGGCGTGCCGGTCGGCTCGCGCACGCTGGCCAAGCACTCGGGACTGGATGTCAGCCCGGCGACGATCCGCAATGTGATGTCGGACCTTGAGGACATCGGCCTGGTGTCGACCCCGCACACTTCGGCCGGACGAATCCCGACCGCCCAGGGCTATCGCGTATTCGTCGACTCCCTGCTTCAGGTGGGCTCGCCTGACGCCAGGGAAGTGCAGCGCCTGCGCGCTTGCCTGCCGGCCGGGCAAAGCACCCAGCAGGTGCTCAGCGGCGCTTCCGAGCTGCTCTCGGCGATGACCCATTTCGTGGGCCTGGTCACCGTGCCCAGGCGTGAGCAGTTCGCCTTCCGGCACATCGACTTCGTTCCGCTCGACGGCAGCCGCGTGCTGGTAATCCTGGTGTTTACCGACAACGAGGTGCAGAACCGGATCATCCAGACCAGCCGACCCTTCTCGCCGGGCGAGCTGGAGCAGGCTGCCAACTACCTCAATGCCCACTACAGCGGACGGCATCTGTCGGAGATCCGTCGGGACCTCCTGCGCGAGCTGCGCGAAACCCGCTCGGCGATGGAGAACGCGCTGTCGATGGCCATCGATCTGTCCGAGGCTGCGTTCGGCGATTCCGATGCCGAGGACGTGCTGGTCGCAGGGCAGACCCGGCTGATGGGCGTGCAGGATCTCTCCGATCTCGACCGTCTGCGCGAGCTGTTCGAAGCCTTTTCGCGCAAGCGCGAGCTGGTCCAGCTGCTGGAAGGCTGCATCCACGCCAAGGGCGTGCGGCTGTTCATCGGAGAGGAGTCCGGCGTCGCTCCGCTCGACCAGTGCACCGTGGTCACCGCACCGTACGGGGCGGAGGGTAAGGTGTTGGGCGTGCTCGGTGTGATAGGCCCGACGCGCATGGCCTATGAGCGGGTGATTCCCGCCGTGCAGGCCGCCGCGCAGGCAGTCGGCGAGGCGCTGAGCCAGCGCTGAGCGGCTCGCACAGCCCCGGCCTTCAGCCGCCCGCAGCGGTGCGCCACGGTGCCGGAGGAGTGTCCGGCGTGCGCTACTTCCCGTTAGCTCAGCCCTCGCGCTTGTGCTTGGCCAGGCGCAGCCAGGTATCGACCACCGTGTCCGGGTTCAGCGAGACCGACTCGATGCCCTGATCCATCAGCCACTCAGCAAGGTCTGGATGGTCGGAAGGCCCCTGGCCGCAGATGCCGATGTACTTGCCGCGCCGGCGCGCGGCGCTGATCGCCATTGACAGCAGGGCCTTGACCGCCGGGTCACGCTCGTCGAACAGGTCGGCGACGATCGCCGAGTCGCGATCAAGGCCGAGGGTCAGCTGGGTCAGGTCGTTGGAGCCGATCGAGAAGCCGTCGAACAGGTCGAGGAAGGCATCGGCCTGCAGGGCGTTGGATGGCAACTCGCACATCATGATGATCTTCAGCCCGTTCTCGCCACGCTTGAGGCCATTCTTCTCAAGCACCTCGATCACTCGCTTGCCTTCGCCCACGGTGCGTACGAAAGGAATCATGACCCAGGCATTGGTCAGCCCCATCTCGTCGCGCACCCGCTTCATCGCGCGACATTCCAGCGCAAAGCACTCGCTGAAGCTGGGATCGACATAGCGGCTGGCGCCGCGGAAGCCGATCATCGGGTTCTCTTCCTCGGGCTCGTAGCGGCGGCCGCCGATCAGGTTGGCGTATTCGTTGGACTTGAAGTCGGAAAGGCGGACGATCACCGGATTAGGCGCGAAGGCGGCGGTCAGGGTGGCGATGCCTTCGGCCAGACGGTCGACATAGAACTGCACCGGATCGGCGTATCCGGCCATGCGCTCGTCGATCTTGCGCCGCGTCTCGGCGTCCTGCTTGGCATATTCGAGCAGGGCCTTGGGATGCACGCCGATGTGACTATTGATGATCATTTCCAGCCGCGCCAGGCCAACGCCGGCATTCGGCAGCATGGCGAAATCGAAGGCGCGCTCGGGGTTGGCGACATTCATCATCACCTTGAGCGGCGCCGGCGGCATGTTGCCCAGATCGGTGACGATGCGTTCGAAGGGCAGGCTGCCCTCGTAGACGAAACCGCTGTCGCCCTCGGCGCAGGAGACCGTCACCTCGGCGCCGTCGGCGATGCTGGAGAGCGCGTCGCCGCAGCCGACCACTGCCGGAACACCCAGTTCCCGCGCAATGATCGCCGCATGGCAGGTGCGGCCGCCGCGGTTTGTGACGATGGCCGCGGCGCGCTTCATCACCGGCTCCCAGTCGGGATCGGTCATGTCGGCAACCAGTACGTCGCCAGGCTGGACCTGGCTCATCTCGGCAACGCTGCGGATGACCCTGGCCACGCCCGAGCCGATCTTGTGGCCGATGGCGCGACCCTCGGTCAGCAGCGGACCCTTGGCGCCCAGATGGAAACGCTCGATCTGGGTCGCGTTGCTGCGCGAACGGACTGTCTCCGGGCGTGCCTGGACAATGTAGAGCTTGCCGGTCACCCCATCCTTGGCCCACTCGACGTCCATCGGGCGCTGGTAGTGCTTCTCGATGGTGACGGCCTGCCGCGCCAGTTCTTCGACGTCGGCATCGTTGATCGAGAAACGCTTGCGCAGCTCGACCGGGGTGTCCTCATTGCGTACCCGCTCGCCCTCGGCATCCGAATAGACCATGCGGATTTCCTTGCTGCCGAGCTGGCGGCGCAGGATGGCCGGCCGCTTGGCCTCGAGGTTCGGCTTGTAGACATAGAATTCGTCGGGATTGACCGCGCCCTGCACGACGTTCTCGCCGAGGCCATAGCTGGCGGTAATGAACACCGCTTCGCGGAAGCCGGACTCGGTGTCGAGGGTAAACAGTACGCCCGAGGCGCCAACATCGGAGCGCACCATCAACTGCACGCCGGCGGACAGGAACACGTCCTCGTGCTTGAAGCCCTGATGCACGCGGTAGGCAATCGCCCGGTCGTTGTACAGCGAGGCGAACACCTCGCGGACCCGCACCAGCACTTCGTCGATACCCTGAACATTGAGGAAGGTTTCCTGCTGGCCGGCAAAGCTGGCATCAGGCAGGTCCTCGGCGGTCGCCGAGGAGCGCACCGCCACGGCGATGTTCTCGCCGCCGGCGTCCTTGCACAGCTTCTCGTAGGCACTGCGGATGTCGGCCTCCAGGGCCGGCTGCAGCGGCGCTTCGATGACCCAGCTGCGGATCTCGGTGCCCGCCGCGACCAGGGCGTCGACGTTCTCGACATCCAGGCCATCCAGGCGATCGAAGATTTTCGCGTGCAGACTGTTGTGCGCGACGAAGTCGCGAAACGCGTCGGCGGTGGTCGCAAACCCGCCTGGCACCGACACGCCCAGCCCTGCCAGGTGGCCGATCATTTCGCCCAGCGATGCGTTCTTGCCGCCCACCTGGGCGAGGTCGGTCAGACGCAGGGCGTCGAGCCAGAGGATGTTGACGGTCACAGGGCTACTCCGAGTCGGGAAAGCGGGGGCCGGCAGGGCGGCAAAGCAGCAATGATGCGGTTCCGGGAGCGTGCATACAAGCTTGATTTTCCTCGGAATGCCGCGGCGCAGCAGGTCGCGGCGGGCTGGGCATCGATGGCCTTTGCGGTCAGACTCCTCGCTCAGCACAAATGGAGGCGGGCATGAGCGAGTCGGCAAGGCGGGTGTTCTTCGTATCCGATGGCACCGGGATCACCGCCGAAACCATCGGCCACAGCGTGCTGACCCAGTTTTCCGGCGCGACCTTCGTCACCCAGCGGCTGTCATTTGTCGACACCGCGGACAAGGCGCGCGAGGCGGCCGAACGCATCCGGCGTATTCACGAGCAGACCGGCCAGCGCGCCATCGTCATCAATACGGTGATCGACCCCGAACTCGGCGCGATCATCGCCGGCAGCGACGCGCTGATCCTCGACGTCTTCGCTCCCTTCATCGAGCCGCTGCAGAACGAACTTGGGATTGCCCGCCAGCCGCGCGTCGGTCAGGCGCATGGCCTGGTCAACCTGGTCGAGTACGAGGCGCGCATCAATGCGACCAACTACGCGCTCAGCCACGACGATGGCGTGGACCTCGACTACAACGATGCCGAGGTGATCCTGGTCGGCGTTTCGCGCTCGGGCAAGACCCCGACATGCCTGTACCTGGCGCTGCACTTCGGCATCCGCGCCGCCAACTATCCGCTCACCGACGATGATCTCGATGCCGCCGAACTGCCGCGCAAACTGCGTGCGCACCGGCGCAAGCTGTTCGCGCTGACTATCGATCCCGATCGCCTGCAGCAGGTCCGAGAAGCGCGCAAACCGAACAGCCGCTACTGCACGATCGAGCAGTGCCGCTTCGAAGTGCAGGTCGCCGAGCGGCTGTTCCGCCAGGAGAACATCCCGATGCTCTCCACTACACATACTTCAATCGAGGAAATTGCCAGCAAGCTGATGAGCGAACTGGGCATCGAGAGAGACATGTTCTAGCCCCGAAGGGCGCTAGTGTCCTGTCCCGGAGATACGTTGTTCAAGTCGCGACGCGGATGCGTCGTCGAGGCGAGGCGCGAGAAGGAGGCATGGCAGCGCTATGGTGACGACGAGGAACGCAGCATCGGCGGCGCAGACCGAGCGAATTCTGCGATGTATTTCCGGGACAGGACACGAGTCAAGCACCGGGAAAACCCTGTTGCAGAGCCACTTTCCGCACTCAGGCTGCGTGCTATCCTCGACCCATGTCGAGCACTCCCACCAACGCCCTGAGGATGAGCCGGTTCGGCTTCCTGATGGGCTTGTACGCCGAAAACTACGAGCGCCTGGAGCGGGTCTTCCGCCTGTCCCAGCTGCCCGGCGATTACCTGCTCTCATCGATTGACGACGGCCTCGACCTGCACCTGCAGGTGGTCGAGCGGCATGCCTATACGCTGGAGCTGCGGCTCACCTATGGCCTGATCGATCCGATCACCTCGCGCCCCGATCCGTCTGCCTTCCTTCGCGTCTACCGTGATGCGCGAATGGCAGAGGCGACGCACTGCTACGCCGGCCGGCGCTGGCAGGACGTGCTCGGCCTCGATGCACCAGCGCGCACCGTGGTCGGCCACCGGCTGCGGATGAATGTGTTCCTGTCGAAATGGCTTGAGTACCTTGGCGACCAGGGCCACTCGCCCTTCACCCTTCGCGCGGTGGGTCCGGATGAGCTGGCAGAGATCAGTGTTGCTCAAACCGCTTGACGGAAAAATTGTTGCTCCCTACAATGCGCGCTTTCCAGTAGCGGGGCCATAGCTCAGCTGGGAGAGCGCTACAATGGCATTGTAGAGGTCGCCGGTTCGATCCCGGCTGGCTCCACCAAGAAGCAACGTCCCCATCGTCTAGAGGCCTAGGACATTACCCTTTCACGGTAGCGACCGGGGTTCGAATCCCCGTGGGGACGCCAACAACTAACCCGGCTCAAGCCGGGTTTTTTGTTGCCTGCGATTTCGTATCGCAATGTTGCGCCTGTGCGAATTGATCGCATCGGTCGCACCGACGCCAGGGAACAGTTGTCGCGTATGGCTGGATAGGGCGCATATTTGCCGTTCGCGCAGCGAACTCAATGCGCTCTTCTCGCATTGCTGGCGGCGGTTTTTCTGCGAAGCAAGATCAGGATCAAGGTCAAAAGCGTTTCGAACC
>CAYGMG010000133.1:0-10779 GCA_964350895.1 uncultured Lysobacter sp. | reverse complement strand
GCGCTGCGGTCGCGGATGCGATCCGCTCCCACATCAAGCCAGGCTTCGTGGTCGAGGCGCAGCAAGACCGCAGGCCGTGCGGCCAGGATGGCCGATCATCGGGGCCCTGTCTGTCGGCGAACCCTCGGATCTCGAACGCGGACCCCCAGGGCAGAGCTCGCCCCCGACCTGATCGGGAGATGCCCGGAACGTGCCGCGGCACTGTGCGAGCAGGCTCCAGCTGGAGGGCGGCTCGGGCGCGAAGCTGCCGTTCTGAGGGCGCGCCGGCGAGCTGTTGTGGGAGCGGATCGTATCCGCGACCGCGGAGCTTCGATCTAACCGCAGTCAGTGGCAAGCCTGTCGCGCTGCGGTCGCGGATACGATCCGCTCCCACAGTAGGCCGGCGCAATTGTGGATCCTCGATGACCGGCAAAATCGCGCAGATCGGACACCCATAGGGTGCGCCTTGGGCGCACCGGGCGTACCGTCCGAATGCCCGTATCGGTGCGCCCAAGGCGCACCCTACGGGGGATTCGCGAACGCGCGGCGAACGGCAAATCTGCGCCCGGAACCGCCGCTCAGCCGGCGGTCTCCCCCAGATGCGCCAGCGCCTCGTGCGCGGATTCATAGATGTGCGGGGCGACGCCGCGCTGGTCGAGGGCGTGGCCGAGTTTGCTGCGCTGAAAGCCTGAGGTGGTGTAGCGGCAGACGTCGCGGTAGTGCTGGTCAACCAGGTCGTGGACCATCTCGGCGTAGACCAGTTCGATCTCCGGCGCGAGCTGGAAGTGGTCGTAGTTGACCAGGGCCAGCACCTTGTCCGTGACGCCGGCCAGGGCTGCATGCACACAGGCGCGGATAGCTTCGACGTCGTCCGGCGTGCGCACGGCGAGGCGTTCGAAATTGATGAACAGGATGCCGCGTGCCGCATCGAAGGCGAAGCGCGCGGCCAGCGGCATGGCCAGCAGGCGCTCGCGCAGGCCCAGGCTGTCGGTGCGGAACAGCGCCGGGTCCATGCTGATCGGATCACGCGGAATCAGCGGATGGAACGCCATGTTGCGGAGGATGTCGCGTTCGATGTCGATGCCCGGCGCGACCTCGCTGAGCAACAGGCCGTCTTCGGTCAGCTGGAACACGCAGCGCTCGGTGATGTAGTGGACCCGGGTGCCGCGGCGCAGCGCTTCGCGTGCTGAAAAGCTGCGCTGTTCGACCTGCTCGACGAACTTGCAGCCCTCAGCCTCGCGATTGATCGACAGGCGGCCGTCGCCGACAGTCATCTCGCCCTTGCCGGCGCGGAAGCTGCCGAGGAAGTACAGCTGTCGCGCACTCTGGCTGATGTTGATGAAGCCGCCGGCGCCGGCCAGCCGGTTGCCGAATCGGCTGACGTTGAGGTTGCCCTCGCGGTCGGCCTGAGCCAGTCCGAGGCAGGCGATATCCAGCCCGCCGCCGTCGTAGAAATCGAACTGGCTGGGCTGGTCGATCACCGCCTGCGGATTGATCGCCGCGCCGAAGTCGAGCCCGGAGGCGGGGATGCCGCCGATCACACCCGGCTCGGCGGTCAGGGTCAGCAGGTCGATGATGTTTTCCTCGGCGGCCACCTGGGCGACCCCCTCGGGCATTCCGATGCCGAGGTTGACCACGCTGTTGGCGCGCAGGGCCAGCGCCGCGCGCCGGGCGATTACCTTGCGCGGCGACAGCGGTAGGCTTGCCAGTCCTTCCTGCGGCTCGCGCAGCTCGCCGGCATAGCCGGCGCGGTAGCGGGTGGCGAAGGTCTGCCAGTGGTGCGATTCGTCCTCGGCAAGCACCACGCAATCGACCAGCACGCCGGGCACCTTGACTTCGCGCGGCTTCAGACTGCCGCGCTCAGCCAGACGTTCCACCTGGGCGATGACCAGGCCGCCGGAGTTGTGCGCGGCCATGGCCAGCGCCTGCGCCTCAAGGGTCAGGGCCTCGCGCTCCATCGTCAGGTTGCCGTCGGGGTCGGCGGTAGTGGCGCGGATCAGGGCGACGTCGATCGGGAAGGCGCGATAGAACAGATAGGACTCGCCGTCGATCTCCAGCAGGCGGACCAGTTGTTCCGTGGTGCGCGGATTGAGCTTGCCGCCCTCATGCCGCGGATCGACGAAGGTGTCGAGGCCAACCCGGGTCAGATGCCCGGGCTTGCCGCCGGCGATATCGCGGAACAGCTGGCAGATCACCCCCTGCGGGAAATTGTAGGCCTCGATCCGGTTTTCCACCGCCAGCTTCTGCAACCTGGGGACCAGTCCCCAGTGGCCGCCGATGACCCGTCTGATCAGGCCCGGGTGGGCAAGATGGTTGAGCCCACGCTCGCCGCCGTCGCCCTGGCCCGCGGCATAGACAAGGGTCAGGTCGCTAGGCTCGGGCGCGCCGCTGGCCTGGCTGTCGAGGAAGCGCCGCTCCAGTGCGATGGCCAGGCCCTCGGCAAAGCCGATGCCGACGAAGCCGCCGGTGGCCACGGTATCGCCGCTGCGGATCAGCCGAACGGCGTCCGCCGCCGACACCCGCTTGCCACGCTCGAAGGCGCGCAGCGCCTGCAGCATGTCCCGCCCTTGCTGGCTCATTCGAGCCTCCCCCGTCGACGCCTGGCCAAGGGTACCGAGGTGCGCGGCGCTCCGCCCATCGGACCAAAGGGAAACCCGCCGCCCCAAGCGCTATGCTTGCCAGCCCACGTCACAGCCGGCCGGGGAAGCCGTCTGTGGTGTATCCGCAATGCTGCCGCCGGGGGCGTGCATGGATCTGTTCTTCGACATCGCGCTGTCGTTTCCGACCGTGATCCTCAGCGTCCTGCTGGCGGTGGCGCTGGGCTACTGGGCGCTGGCCTTGCTGGGCCTGTTCGAGCTGGATTTGCTCGGTGGCGACCTGGCTGCCGGCGATGGACTGTCAGGGGGCGAGCTGACCGGGCTTCTGATGAAGTTGGGACTCGACGGTGTTCCGCTCTCGCTGATCTTGACGGTGATTACGCTGATCGCTTGGCTGGCCTGCTACTTTTTTGATTACGCAGTCCTTCGCGCCTGGCCTGACGGCACCCTTCTCACGGCGGCGACCTGGCTCGCCGCGCCGATCAGCCTGATCGTGGCGACGCCCTTCGCTGGACTTGTCCTGCACCCGATGCGCCCGTTGTTCGCTGAGACGCGTGCGATGGATGACGTGTCACTTCTGGGTCGTGTGGCGGTGATACGCAGTCCGACCGTCGACGAAAAGCGCGGACAGGCCGAAGTCGATGACGGCGGAGCCGGTCTCATCCTGCAGGTGCGTGCGCCGGCCGGACGCTTCGTCCGCGGGGACCGCGTCTTGCTGGCTGAGTACGTGCCCGCGGACAACACATTCAAAGTCATTCCTGAAGGCAATGCCTGAGTGCTCGGCCTAGTTTCGTCACTCCATTTCAGCCATTTCAACGCAGGTCAATCGGAGATCGCGCCATGAACGAAGCCATCATCATTCCCGTGCTGACTGCACTTGGTCTTGTTCTTCTACTGGGGTTCGTCGTGGTCACCCTGTTCAAGGCCTTCTACATCAAGGTCCCGCAGGGCACCGCGCTGATCGTCAATGACCTGTCCACCACGCCCAAGGTGAAGTTCACCGGTGCGCTGGTCTTCCCGGTGATCTACAAGAAGGAGTTCATGAAGATCTCGCTGATCACCCTCGAGGTGGATCGGCGGGGCAAGGACGGATTGATCTGCCGCGACAACATGCGCGCGGACATCACCGTCGCCTTCTACCTGCGGGTGAACGAGACCCAGCAGGACGTACTCAAGGTGGCCAAGGCGATCGGCGTCGACCGCGCCTCGGAGAAGGGCGCGGTGCACGAGCTGTTCAACGCCAAGTTCAGCGAGGCGCTGAAGACGGTCGGCAAGAAGATCGAGTTCGTCCAGCTGTTCGAGAACCGCCAGGAATTCCGCGACCGGATCATCGAGGTGATCGGCAATGATCTGAACGGCTACGTGCTGGAAGACGTCGCCATCGACTACCTGGAGCAGACGCCGAAGTCCTCGCTGGATCCGAACAACATCCTCGACTCCGAGGGCATTCGCAAGATCACCGAGCTGACCGCCAAGCAGAACGTCGTCACCAACGAGCTGGAGCGCAACCAGGAACTGGCGATCACCAAGAAGAACGTCGAGACCAAGGAAGCGATGCTCTCGCTGGAGCGCCAGCAGGCCGACGCCGAGGCCCGCCAGCAGCGCGAGATCGCCAGCATCCAGGCCCGCGAGCAGGCCGAGACGCAGAAGGTGCAGGAAGAAGAGCGGCTGAAATCCGAGCAGGCGCGGATCGCCACCCAGGAGCAGCTCGACATCCGCGAGCAGAACCGCATGCGCGAGATGGAGGTTGCCGAACAGAACCGCCAGCGCGCGGTGGTGATCGAGAAGGAAAAGGTCAAGCGCGCCCAGGAGATGGAGATCGTCGCCCGCGAACGCGAGGTCGAGCTACAGCGGATCGAGAAGGAAAAGGCGCTGGAGGAACAGCGCATGCAGATCGCCAACGTGATCCGCGAGCGCATCGTGGTCGAGAAATCGGTTGCCCAGGAAGAGGAGCGGATCAAGGAAGTGCGCGAGGTCAGCGAGGCCGAGCGGGCAAAGCAGGTCGCCATCCTCGACGCCCAGGCCAAGGCCGAGGAGTCCCTGGTCATGCAGGTCAAGGAGGCCGAGGCCGAAGAACAGCGCGCGAAGCACAAGGCAGTCGAGATCACCACCCTGGCCCAGGCCGAGCTTGAGGCTGCCTCGCGCCAGGCCGAGGCCAAGCGCAAGCTGGCCGAGGGCATCGAGGCCGAGCGCGCAGCACCCGGCCTTGCCGATGCGCGGGTCCGCGAAGTCACCGCCGCGGCCAAGGAGAAGGAAGGCATGGCCGAGGCCCGCGTCATGGAGGAGAAGCTCAGCGCCCAGGCACGCGGCGAGGAAGCCGTTGCCAACACCAAGGCCAAGGCGACCCGCGAGGTCGGCACCTCCGAGGCCGATGTGATGCGCCTGCGCTACGAGGCCGAGGCCGAGGGTCTGGCCAAGAAGTTCGGCACCCTCGACTCTCTCAGCGACAGCGCCCGCGGCCACGAGGAGTTCCGCATGGCGCTGGAGAAGCAATTCGAGCAGGCGATCGCCGCGATCAATGCCAACAAGGAAATCGCCCGTGACCAGGCCGAGGTGCTGGGTGCGGCGCTGTCCAAGGCCAAGGTGGAGATCATCGGCGGCGGCGGCGAGGTGTTCGACACCTTCGCCAAGGGCCTGTCGCTGGGCAAGGCGGTGGAGGGTTTCTCCGACAAGAGTCCGATGCTGCAGGACCTGCTGTCGAAGTTCCTCGGCGAGCGCGGCAAGGGCGGCAACGCAGGCAAGCCGGAGGCCTAGTTCCCCGCCCTCTCTTGGGT
The DNA here is from genome assembly GCA_964350895.1 of uncultured Lysobacter sp. GTDB lineage: Bacteria > Pseudomonadota > Gammaproteobacteria > Xanthomonadales > Xanthomonadaceae > Pseudomarimonas. The sequence goes on along the minus strand of CAYGMG010000133.1, from coordinate 5,429 downwards.
AGGAGCCAGCTTGCTGGCGATTCGTCTCGCGAAACGATTGATCGCCAGCAAGCTGGCTCCTGCATCGCCTTCCAGGGATCTGAACCACGATGAGCGAAACCCCCACCACCGTCGACCAGGCCGTTGCCGAAGGCGGCGCCTACGAGGTGCTGCGCCGGCGTCTGACCACCCAGGGCGAGAAGCTCCAGGGCCTGGCCGATGGGCTCAACGCGCAGCGCCTTGCCGAGTTCGGCAGCAGCCGGATGGAAGCGATTGGCCGGCTGCGCGTGCGCACCGAGCACAACTGCGTGGCCCGCGATATCGCCCAGGTCGGCGAGCTGCTGCTGTTCGGCTACAACGTGTTTCTCGGGCTGAAGAAGGAAACCCGGGTCGAGGACGTGTTCTCGCTGTACCGGCTGGTGCAGCGCGAAGAAGCCTGGGACGTGGAGCCGGTGGCGATGGCCGGCAGCTTCCTGGCCGAGGACGGTTTCGTCCAGGATTTCCGCGAGCTGTACGCCTACTACAAGAACACCCGTCTGCTGCAGCTGGCGCGCCGCGAGGGCTGGCTGCTGGCGGCGTTCCAGATCGGCGAGCGGCTGAGCGATGTGCGGGTGTTCCGCTGGCGCGTGACGCCAGACGGAACGACAAGCTATGTGGACAACCGCGGCGAGCGCGACATCGCCCCGCCACCGGCCTGGGACTTCGAGTGGACCGCCTGCTCGCGCGAGCACATGGTCGAGGGCCGCCATCCGCACATGAACATCCTGGATGCGGTGTTCGTCGAGACCGTCGGCGGCGATCTCACCATCAAGATCGAGAACAACACCCAGGACGGGCTCGGCATCTACCGCGAGCCGGTCGATGACGCCACCCAGTCACTGGACGACGCGCGTATCGAGTACGCCAAGCTCGGTGCGCTGATCCTGCTCCGCGTCCTGCCCTATCGGGAAAGCGTCTGGCGGCACCTGGTCTACAACACCCTGACCCGCACGGTGCTGCGCATCGACGCCATCGGCCAGAGCTGCGTGCAGCTGCCCGAGGACCACGGCATCGTCTTTCCCGGCGGCTATCTGCTGCCCTCGGGCGAGCACAAGACCTTCGAGCGCTCGATGGACGGCATGCACTTCGCGCGGATGATCCGCTCGCCGAACGGCGAGGACGTGCTCTATGTGTTCTATGCCCCCGAGCACGGCCGGGTGGCGCTGTTCACCTACAACCTGATCCAGCGCGCTCTGCAGACGCCTTTGCTTGGCCATGGCTATGCCCGGCTGGACGACGGCCGCATGGTGGTGTTCAGCGCGGAGAGCGATGAGCCGACCCGGGTCCATCCGATGCAGGTCTGGCAGACCCCCTTCGTCAGCGACGAACATGCCGCCGCCGCGCCGCCGCGCACCGGTTTCATGGGCCGGATCGGCAATGCGCCGATGGTCCGCGGGATCTCCGACCTGCTCGCCCTGCGCCGCGAGATGGCTGCGGAGTCGGTCAGCGCGCAGCGCTACCAGCAGCTGGTCAACGATGCGCGGCGGCTGTTCGACCTGCATCACTGGCTGGAGGATCCGGCCTGCGGTGATCTCGCCCCGCTGCTGCGCGAGATCGCCCGCACCGGCGCCGCCGTGCTCGATGAGTACGCCAAGGTCGAGAGCATCCGTGGGCAGAGCGACGCCGCCCTGCGCGAGGCGCAAACCCGCCAGCGCGAGCTGCTCGCCGACGCCGTCGCAGAACGCTGCGAGTCGATCGACGAGTTCACCGCGCGGCTCAATGCGTTGACCCGCCAGCGCGGCCATCTACTGACCATTCGCGACTACCGCTACATCGACGTTGCCGGCATCGACGCCATGGAGTCCGCGCTGCGCGAGCGGCACGAGACCCTGTCCCAGGCCACCGCGCGCTTCCTCGGCGAGGAGGCCGCGCTGGCGCCGCTGAAGGCGCGGCTGGCCGAGCTCGACACGCAGGCTCAGGCCGCCGCCGGCGCCGGCGCGTTGCGGCCGATCATCGAGGCAATGGAGGCGCTGTCCGCAGATCTCGACATGCTGTCCTCGCTGATGGCCAGCCTGAAAATCGAGGATGCCGCCGAGCGCACCCGCGTCGTCGAGGCGATCTCGGCCCTGTATGCCAGCCTCAACCAGGCCAAGGCGCGCGCAGCCCAGCGTCGCAAGCAGCTTGGCTCGGCCGAGGCGGTGGCCCAGTTCGGCGCCCAGTTCCAGCTGTTCGGGCAAAGCGTCACCGCGGCGCTTGGCGCCTCGCGCGATCCCGAACGCTGCGACGAGCAGCTGGCCAGGATCCTGGTCCAGCTGGAAGAGCTGGAGACCCAGTTCGGCGAGCACGAGGACTTTCTGCAGGACATCCTCGGCAAGCGCGAGGAAGTGCTGGAGGCCTTCGAGAGCCATCGCCAGGCCCTGGTCGACGAGCGCCAGCGCAAGGCCCAGGCGGTGCAGGACGCGGCGCTGCGAATCCTCGAAGGCTTCTCACGCAGAACAGCGCGTTTCACCGACCCCGATGAGCTCAACGCCTTCTTCGCCGGCGATCCGCTGATCCTCAAGCTGCGCGAGCTGGTCGAGCGCCTGCGCGCCCTGCATGACAGCGTCAAGGCCGACGATGTCGAGGCCCGGCTGAAGGCCGCGCGCGACCAATCGGTGCGCTCGCTGCGCGACAAGACCGATCTGTTCGAGGCCGGCGGCGAGGTGATCAAGCTCGGCCCGCGTCACCGCTTCTCGGTCAACACCCAGCCGCTTGACCTCACCGTGCTCGCGCGCGGCGAGCAGCTCAGCCTGCACCTGACCGGTACCGACTACTTTGCGCCGGTCGAGGATCCCGAGCTTGAGGCTTTGCGGCCCTACTGGTCGGTCAGCCTGGCCTCGGAGTCCGAGCAGCTGTACCGCGGTGAGTACCTCGCCGCCGAAGTGCTGGCCGCAGCGCAGGGCGCCGAGCACGGCGTCGACAGCGCCGGCCTGCGCGCCATGCAGGCGGATGCCGCGGCGCTGGAGCGGCATGTTAGGGAGTTCGCCGCGCCGCGCTACAAGGAGGGCTACGAGAAAGGCATCCACGACCACGACGCCGCGCGGATCCTGCACGCCTGGCTGCCGCTGCGCGCTGCCGCGGGCACCCTGGCCCATCCGCCGGCAGCGCGCAGCCTTGCCCTGGTGGCCTGGGCGGCGCTGCACAAGGAGGCCGACGCCGCGCTCTGGCCGCTGCGCGCGCGGCAGCGCCGGCTGCTGCAGGAAAGCCTTGGCGCGCCCGACGCCGGTGCCGGGCTGGTCGAGGAAATCGCCAGCCGGCTTGCCGCCTTCGTCGCCGAGCGCCGGCCGGGACCGCTCCTAGCCGATGCGTCCGACGCCGCTGCCTATCTGGCCGACGAGCTGGCCGCCGAGCATCCGCAGTTCGCCGTCAGCCGCTACGCCAGTCGCTTGCTGGCCCAGCTCAAGGCCAGCCTGGCCCGCGCCGGGCGCTGGGAAGACCTGCAGGCCGCGCTGCGCGAGCTTGGGCCACGCCTTGACGCGCGCCTGGCCCTGTCCGGCGAGTGGCTGCAGGCCCTGTTCGCCAGCGCCGAGCCGCCATCCGCCGAATGGCGCGATTACCTGCCTGAAGCTGCAGCCCTGCTTCTGGTCGATCAGCAGATTCCGCTCCGCCATAGTGAAGTCGAGCTGCGCGCCGAGGTTGCTGGCCTGCTCGGCCAGCATCCGCGCATCGTCGACGGGCGTCTGGCCTTCGGCGTCGACGAGCTGGCCCAGCGTCTGCAGCGCCACCGCAGCGAGTTCCTGCCCGGCCTTGCTGCCTTCCAGCAGGCGCGACACGCGCTGCTTGAACGCGAGCGGCGTCAGCTGCGGCTGTCCGAGTTCGAACCGCGGCCATTGGCCAGCTTCGTCCGCAACCGGCTGATCAATGACGTCTACCTGCCGCTGATCGGCGACAACCTCGCCAAGCAGATGGGCACCGTCGGTGAAAGCAAGCGTTCAGATCTGATGGGTCTGCTGATGCTGATCTCGCCGCCGGGCTACGGCAAGACCACGCTCATGGAGTACGTCGCCCACCGGCTCGGCCTGATCTTCATGAAGATCAATGGGCCCGCGCTGGGCCACGAGGTGCGCTCGCTGGATCCGGCCCAGGCCCCGGACGCGACATCCAGGCAGGAGCTGGAAAAGCTCAACCTTGCCCTGGAGATGGGCAACAACGTGATGCTGTATGTCGACGACATCCAGCACACCCATCCCGAGTTCCTGCAGAAGTTCATCTCGCTGTGCGATGGCACCCGGCGCGTCGAGGGCGTCTGGCGCGGACGGACCAAGACCCACGACCTGCGCGGCAAGAAGTTCTGCGTGGTGATGGCCGGCAACCCCTACACCGAGTCCGGCGAGGTGTTCCGCATCCCCGACATGCTGGCCAACCGCGCCGACGTCTACAACCTCGGCGACGTGCTCGGCGGCCGGCAGGATGTGTTCCTGCTCAGCTATGTCGAGAACAGCCTGACCGCCAACCCGGTCCTGGCGCCGCTCGCCACCCGCCGACTGGACGACCTGTACCGGATCATCGACAAGCTGGAGGGCAAGCCGTTCTCGACCAATGACCTCTCCCACCACTACAGCGCCGCCGAGCTTGGCGAGATCGAGGGCGTGCTGAGCCGCATGATGGAACTGCGCGAGGTGGTGTTCAAGGTCAACATGCAGTACATCGCCAGCGCCGCCCAGGCTGATGCCTATCGCACCGAGCCGCCGTTCAAGCTGCAGGGCAGCTACCGCAACATGAACAAGCTGGCCGAAAAGCTCAGCGCGGTGATGAACGACGCCGAGCAGGCCCAGCTGATCCGTGACCACTACATCGGCGAGTCGCAGCTGCTGACCATCGGCGCCGAGGAGAACCTGCTCAAGCTCGGCGAGCTGCTCGGCACGCAGACCGAAGAAGAGGCGGCGCGCTGGGCGCAGATAAAGCGCGACTATGCGCGCAACAAGGCGATCGGCGGTGCCGATTCGGATACCGCGACGCGGGTTGTCGCCCAGCTGCGCGACCTTGCCGACGGGGTCAACCGGCTAGGCGACGCGGCATCGCAGCCGGCTCCGGCGACAGCCGGCAACGAGGCGCACTGGCAGGCGCTGCTCGAGCTGCTGACCCGGGTCCTCGACGAGCAGGCACTGGCCCGCACCTTCAACCGCGACACCGCCACCGAGTCCGCCATGTGGCTCGGCGGCCTGCGCAACGCCCTCGAACTCGGCTTCCGCCCCCTGGTCCAGGGGATGGAGAAGCGCACTGAACAAAACGATGCGTTGAACCTCATCCTGCGCGAGATCGCAAGGCGGATGGACAAGGGCAAGAAGGACTGACCGCAGGGTCACCGGCGCGGGCGGGTACTCTCCTTCGGTTGAACGGTAAGTTCGGGCGAAAATGTGCCGTTCGTCGCGCGTTGGCGAATCCCCGTAGGGCGCGTCTCGGACCTGAGGTCTCCCCAGAACTTTCCTTTA
>CAYGMG010000132.1:0-11119 GCA_964350895.1 uncultured Lysobacter sp. | reverse complement strand
GGGCGATGATGCTGGAAGTCTGCACGCCGAACTGGCCGAGCACGGCGACCAGCACGATCATCCACACGCCAAGCTTGGCGATCCGGCCCACCAGCGGTTTGATCGTCGCGTCCACATGCGGCATGCGGTCGAGCTGGCGCTCCGTGGTGCGCTGCGCCCAGCGCCCGCCGATGAAACCGGCCCCGAGCAGCAGGATCGCCACCAGGCCGTCGAGCGAGTAGGTCAGCAGCAGGTCGGAAGATTCCTGCAGGAAGGTCATCAAGGCTGAATCCTTGTCCATGGATGGGTCTCCTGATCGAGCGAAAGAAAGAAGCGGGCGCGTGCCACTCCGGGAGAGGACACGGCATCGCGTCCAGGCAGCGTCGTCGCGAGCGCGGTCAAGTGCGCCCTAAGGTGGCTGACCGCAGTGGAAACGCAATATCGATGCCATGAGCGTGGGGCATGGCCTGAACGCCGGCGCGGAGCGGGCAGGGCACACGCGCCCGAGCCGGGCAGGGCCGCTGTGATGCATGGGATCCGTGCGCATTGCACGAAACGGGCCATGCAGAATGCCGGGAATGGGGCATCATGCAAGCCGGTTCATGCGGTATTCGTGGCTGTTGGTCCGGGACGCGTGAAGCGGAACAGCGAGCTACACTCAGGGATTCAACCCTTCACCCTCGGGAGCCTTCGATGAACGACAAGATCATTCGCGCCAGCGTGATGCAGTTCTCCGACTCCTTGCTGGTCGGAATGCTCGCGCTGGCTTTCGCCTTGGCCGACGGCCTTGCTCAGCTGATTCTCGGCGCCGCCTTCATCGCCGCGTTCGCCGCCTTCATCGCCAACGGGGTCAACAAGCAGTCGCGCTCGCCAGGCACTTCGCAGGACTAGTGGACTGTAACGGACAAATCGATAGCAGCTCGCTGGGTCTGGCCGCGCTGGACTTGCGCCTCACTTGGCCAATAGCTACGGCTATTGGCCTCGCTCCGGCACGGCGTCCATCGCGACCATGCCGGCGCGATCCCTCTACCGCTTCATCCGTTACAGTCCACTAGCGAACCCATCCCGCAATGCCGTTCAACGCATGGCTGCCCAACATGTACCTACGTTGGCAGGGCAGGTTGGCTGAACCGTTGCTGCTGCGGCTGCCGCGCACGCAAGGCATGATGGCGAGCCTGTTCGCTTTTACGGAGGAGTTCCATGCCAGCCACCGCGTCCGACATCTTCAAGATCATCTTCGCCGTCATCCTGCCGCCGCTCGGCGTGTTCCTCGAAGTGGGGTTCAAGGGCCACTTCTGGCTCAGCATTCTGCTCACCTTGCTCGGCTTCATCCCCGGCATCATCCACGCGCTGTACGTAATCCTGAAGCACTGACGCTGCGCGCAGCGCGAACGCCACTTGCGGCGCCGGCAACTGGAAACCCCGTGCGGCAGCCTTACGATCGCTTGTCTCGGGCGAAGTGACCGAGCCATGCGTCGCGTGCCACAGCGACTCGGGCGCGACGACCGTTGCTTGATGGCTATCGCCGTATTCAACGGCGTCGGGTCGCAGTGATGGTGAAGCGTTCGACGTTCCCGGCGTCCGCTGCAACACAGAGTTAGGGTGCGATCGCGCGGCGCCGGCGAAACAGGACGATGACGAGTAGCACCGCCGACATTGGCCCCGTCAACAACATGACGTAAGGGCTGACAACGCCCCAAGCGACGAGCCAGCTGAGGTCAAGGCCCGCAACTTGGGATGCGGCAACTCCCTTCAGCCGCCACGCCGGGCAAGCGGAGGAGCGCAGCAGAGTTCCAGCTGCCCAAAGCAGTGCGGGTAGAAGCGCTGGCATTACAGCAGCGACTAGGGGTCGATGGCGTCTATTCGGCGTGCACGCACGTCGATACAGCCCAACGGCGCCGGCTCATCACCTGGCGCCGCCTAAGGAATGGCTCCCTCCGCGTGGTAACCGCGGATTAGAGCGCCGCGTCCTTCAGCTTCTTGAGCGGGCGGACCTTGATCTTGGTGCTGGCCGGCTTGGCCGCGAACACGGTCTCTTCCTTGGTGAACGGATTGATTCCCTTACGCTTGGGCTGGGCGGGAACGGACACCGCCAGGACCTTCAACAGGCCCGGCAGTACGAAAGCACCAGCGCCGCCTTTCTTGGCAACAGAGGCGGTCATCGCTTGCTCCAGGCCGCCGAGCACCGCGACCACATCCTTCTTGGCCACTTCGGTCTGCTCGACGATGTAGGCGACGAGATCGGTCTTCGACATCACTTCGCTGATGGCCTTGGCCTTCTTGGGGGCGCTCTTGGCCGGGGATTTCTTGGCTGCCATGGTCTCTGAATCTCCTGTGTGGTTGTGCAATGGCGCACGCCGCATGATGGCGTGGATTGCGCGGCCGTCAAGCAGATTTGCAGGCTTGGCGGCACACGGTCAGGGGGTTGTTGGGCAATCAGCAACCAGATGTGCGGATGACCGCGCGTTGCCGTGATCCTGCGTGACGCCCACTACACGACATAATATTGATTATGCGCATTTAAGCCAGGCCAGCCGTTGCTCGATGAATCGCTGCATGGCCAGTCGTGACTCGCGGTCCGCGTCCGGCGCAAACAGAGCTCCCATATGATGAAGTCCAGTCTTGCTGTTGACACGCGCGTGGCAAATCGAGGCGTCGCGTTCGATCGACCACTCCCGGCCATCGACCTTGACGCTGAACAGGATGCGCAGTTGTTGGCTGGCGCCGGCCGCGATCTGGTCTGCCGCAACCTGCATGCCGTCGACGCTGATATCGAGCCCGAGTGCCGGCCAACGCTGTGTGCTGCCAGCTGTGGACAGCTCCACTTCCATGGCGATCGGCACCCGATGCGCGGCACGCACCGCGCGCGAGTTGATCGATTCGGGATAGGCAAGCATCCAGCATCTTGCTGGCTGGGATATCTGCTTTTGCAGAATCGAGGCAAAACCGATTTCGTAGCGGCCATTGAATACCTTGACCCGCAACGGCGTTCCCTCAGCCAGTTCCTGCCAGTCCTCGGGCTCGGGCATTGCCAGGATTCCGCGGCCGGCCTGCGCCCCGCAGAAGCGAACGCTGAACGATCTGCGGGCGCCGGATTGTGCGTTGAGGACCATTGGATTGCCTCTTGGCATCTCTACTTCGGCGAAGCCTTGCGGCGCGCGTGAGTCCTCTCCTGAAGCGTGTTCGTCCATCTTGGGCGACTTGTGGGCAACTCCGGCCGCGTCCGGCAGAGGGACCTTGAATACCGCTGCGACCAAGCCGGGACTAAGCCATTGGGCGATCTGGGCGCGTGCGCTTTGCTGGCCAGCCTCCAGGGACTCGACGACCTCGCGAGCGCTGCCTCCCGAAAACCTCCGGATTCGCTCAATGCACTCGGAAATGGCCGGGGTTCTTGCGCGGTGGGCGATCGCGCAGGCCACTTCGCTGCCAAACTCCACGCACTGAACATGGCGATCAACCATGCTTGCTGCGATAACAGCCAAGCGCCCCGACTCCTTGAGCCCCCAGTGCTGGGAAAGCAGATCGGAAAGGCTGTCGATGCGGAAATCGAGCAGGTCCCATTCCACCGTGTCGTGGCTGCATTCCGCGAGCAAGGCGATCTCGGGCCAGGCACTGACCGAGGGCGGAAGGCTGGAAAGATGCGACCAGGCCTCGATGGCGCCTAGGCGGCTGAACAAGGCGGAGATGCGCAGTGCGGCCTCGTCGCTGGCGCCGCACAGATCCGCCAGCGCCGAGGACTGCGCCGCGCAATGCAGGGCAATCGCGACCTCTTCCCTGGCCCGCTCTTCAAGGTCCAGACGGCCGAGCTCTTCGATCAGGGCACTGGTGAGCGCGAGTTCGACCACCCGGTCGACCCCGAGTTCGCCGATCGCATGTTCCAGATTGGCCAGCGGCTTGCGACTGCGCCGGAACATCGCGCTGTTGGCCACCCGCAGCACCCGCGAGGCGGCCGCGGCATCCTGGCCCAGATGATCGGCCAGAGACTCGAGCTTGGCATTGGGGTCTGCCCGCCAAGCGCCGATCCGCTGCGCGGTGAGCGTGAGGATCGGCGGCTCGCGCGACACCAGCGCAGACAACCACGCCTGCAAGCCCGGCTCGTGGCGGATCTCTGGCAGAACCCGTTTTGCTGCTTCTGCGACCATGGCATGTGCAAGCTGCTCAGACGGCCCAAGCCTAGCGCGAATGCGCTGCAGGCGCATTCGGGTTTCACCTGGGCGCAGCGCGAGGGCGAGGAGCCGTGGCGCCCGTCCTGTCCTCTCTGGATCGGCCGCAGGTGGGACTGCCCCGCAGCTCACGACATCCACGACGCGAAGGCGCGAGAATACTGCCCTGCCCCAACCGGAGTTTGACCCGAATGACCGACTGGTTTCGCGCACTGACCGCCATCGTCAATCGGCACGAATCGCAGGCCGATCCGCATGCCCTGCCCCGCGCGGCCGCGGCCCTGATGCTGGAGATGGCCGCCACCGAAGACGGTTTCGATGCAGCCGAGCTGGATTCGGTGCACGCAGCGATGCGCCAGACCTTTGCCATCTCGGAGGATGAGCTGGATGCATTGTTGCGCGAGGCGCATCAGGCGCGCCGGGAATCGGTCTCGCTCTACGAGTTCACCGAACAGCTGCGTACCGGTCTGGCACCGGTGCAGCGCGCCGAGCTAGTCGAGTGGCTGTGGCGGGTCGCCTATGCCGATCGGCAGCTGGGGGTCCACGAGGAAATGCTGGTGCGCAAGGCTGCGGACCTGCTCGGCGTGCCGCCCGAGGAATACATCCGCCGCAAGCTCAAGGCCATGCCGGCAGGCGCGGAGTCAGGGCAACGCTAGACCGGGCATTTCACGAGACAGAAGCGATCCACGGCGACCTCATGAAACGTCCGGGCTAGCGGAAGCATGTTGTTGAAGTCGCGACGCGGATGCGTCGTCGAGGCAAGGCGCGAGAAGGAGGCATAGCAGCGCTATGGCGACCACGAGCAACGCAGCATCGACGGCGCAGACCGAGCGAATTCTGCGATGTACTTCCGGGACAGGACACTAGCCAGCCAACACTCGCCACAGCAGCCAGGCCGGCACACCGAGGTAGAACGTGGCCCTGGCACCCCGCTCCAGCAGCAAGCGCAGCGCCGGCAGCGCATTGGGCATAAGCCACAGCGTCAGCCAGCAGAGCGTCTCGATCGCCAGGCGCAGCGCGGCTGCGAGCAGACTCATGCCGATGATCCAGGCTGCCCACCAGATCAGCAAGCCGACGAACCAGGCGCCGGCGCCGTAGGTAACCCACTCGCCGAACGCGCCGCCGAAAGCGATCACCTGATGCAGATGAAAGGCCGGCAGCGATAGCAGCAAGGGGAATACAAACAGCTTGCAGGCCGGGTGGTCGAGCAGCGCGTGCCGGGCATGACTGCGCTGCGCGTAGAACTCGGCGATTCGTTCATCGAACGCGCTGGCCCAGCGCGTCGAAGCGCCGCCCTCGTTGAGCCGGCGCAGCAGACGCTGCGGATTGTCGAGCAACAGCTGCCGCCGCCAGCGGCGGCCCGATGCGAACTCGATATCGATTCCGGGACCGGGCAGCGGAATGCGCCACAGGCGCAGTCTGGCGATCTGCGCCAATGGCACGTCGACCTGCTGACTGGGCAATGCGAGCACAAGCTGGTCGCCGCGCAGGATCGGCTGTACTCCGAAGGCGCGACCGATCGCCCAGGCGGCAAGGGCCGGGGCGGCCACGGCATAGCCGAACTGCCAGATCTGGCCGAGCGAGTTCACCTGCAGGCCATCGCCCAGCAGCATGCGCAGCAGTATCCAGATCAGGCCAGCACCGGCGAACAGGCGCAGCAAGGCGGCCGCCGCTCTCCACTGCGAAGGTAGCAGCGATGCGCGTAGTGCCGACGATGCTTCTGGCGTGGCGCCCTTCCCTTCCGCGAGCCGCCGAGTCTGCTGCCAGCGCCAGCCTTCACCCAGCAGCATGCCGGCGAGCCCCAGCAGGGCCGCAAGGCCCAGCCAGTCGCCCCAGCGCACCATCAGGGTCGGCAGCGGATCGGCAATCGGCAGCGCGCCGACCAGGACCGCCTGCTGGCCTATGGCGGTCTGTGCGATCACCTCGCCAGACTCGTCGATCACAGCGCTCAAACCATTGGTGGTGACACGCAGCTGCGGCAGGCGGGTCTCGATGCTGCGGAAGCTGGCAACCCCGAGGTGCAGCCGTGCGCCGTCCGGATAGTCGCTGAACCAGGAGTCATTCGACAGACCAACGATGGCCCGGGCGCCGAGCCTGGCGCCGTCAATGGCGACGTGTGGGTGCACGTCATCGAGGCAGATCAGCGGCACCACGTCGATCTCGCGGCCGTCCGCCGCGGCAAGCGGCAGCACGCGTGCGCCCTGCCCTGCCTGCCAGTTACCGGTCCAGGGCAGCAGGGCGCGCAGCCAGGGGCCGTCCAGCCAGGCCGGCACGTGCTCGGTCAGCGGAAACGGGTGGGTCTTGCGATAGTGGCCGAGCGCGCCGCGGCGTGGGTCGATCAGGGCGGCCGAGTTGTACTCGCCTCCTGCGTCACGATCGTAGGTGCCGAACAGCAGGGGCACGCCGAGTGTGCCGACAAACCCGACAAGCTCTCGATCCAGCGCTTCGCCGTCCGGGCTCTTGGGCGTGCCGAAGGTGGTCGGATAGACCGTCTCCGACCAGAGCAGGGCTTCGGCGCCCTGCTCCCGAACGGCAAACTCCGACATGTCGTAGTGGGTGTCCAGCACCTCGCGGATCACCGCATAGCCGCCCTGCGTTTCCCGGCGCCGCTCGTAGTCGGTGAGATTGGCCTGCACCAGGCCCACGCGCAGGGACGGCGTGGCCAGCGCATGCGACTGCTCCAGCTGGCCCAGTCGCCATGCCCCATAGCCTGCCGTTGCAGCGAGAAGCAGGCTCGCCACGGCCAGCGGGCGCAGCGCTCGCCGAGCGCCGTGGCGGCCCCGCTGCATGGCTTGCGCGATTGCCTCGTTGCACAGCAGGAGGAGGACGGTCAGCGCGGCGCCTCCACCCAGATCGGCCAGCTGGCGAAACAGCAGGGCCGGCTGCAGCCCATGGCCCAAGGTGTCGCCCAGCAGCTTGGGCAGCAGCCACTCGCAGCCGATCCAGGCGGCCGCGCCAACCAACGCCGCTGAACTCGCGCTGTGTCGCTGTCGCCAGACGTGGCGCACCACCGCGAACACGATCCACTGCGGCTGCAGCAAGGGCGCGGCCAGCAGCATCAGGGCGATGCCGGTACCCGGAGCGAGTCCGACGTAGGCGCCGAATGCGGCGCCGAACCACCACAGCGCCGCGATGGTGAAACCGGTCGACATGGCGACGCCGCTGAGCGTGGCGCCGAGCAAGGATCGCGTGCGATCCAGCGCAAGCATCCATGGGGCCAGGGCCAGCAAGCCCAGCGGCCACTCGTTGCCGCCGCTGGCAAAGCGCCAGAGCAGCAGCGCGCTCAGGGCGATCGCCAGCGTGTGAAGCAGCGGGCCGCCGCCTTGCTGCTGCGGGTTTGGCGACTGTGCGGGCTTGGCGTCGATCATCGTCGCGCCGTCCGCTGCGTCCAGTCCCTGGATTGTCTGGCTTCCATCGATTCTGCTTCCGTTCTCAACTTGTCAGTGCAGCGATGCCAGGCGAAAACTCGGCTTGGCGGACCGTAGCCCTGCCCTTCCGGCAGTCCTGAACCAGGCCCGGCGAACTCATTTCATATCGTTCTACTTATCAACGTGTCGCGGCGCCGGGCAGCGATGGCCTCGGCCGCAGGCAGTGCGCGGCACCGATCAGGTCGACGTGCCGCCAGCTGCGCGCTGCGCCTTGCCATGCGGATTGCTGCGGATCAGGGTGGCGGATCCAGCGGATGGATCGGCATTCCTGGCGGCGCAAGCTCGGCCGGCACCACCCGGTTGGCCGGCACTTCGACCGGCTGTCCCGCCTCGTCGAGAAACTCGAAGTCCGGCGAGTACATCAGGATCGGCTCCAGCGGCACGCCTTCATCGGTGACCTGGTGGTGGCGCACATAGCCTTCCGGCAGCACAAAGTCGTCCGGCACCGCCAGCCCGGCCAGCGGCGGACTGGTGCCAGGCGGATTGAAGGCAGCAATGCCCTCGTGGATGCCGGCCTCGTTCAGTGCCTCGATCAGCTCGCCCATGGTCGGCTCCGGATCGGTGAGACGGATATAGGCGGCGATATCGTCCGGGTCCTGGCTGCGCTGACTGAAGTCCTCGTCCGCATCCGCCACCGGCGTCGCGATCGGGGCCAGGACACTACGCTGAGCCGGGGGATTGATCTGTTCTGTTCGGGTCTGCTCAGTTGGCGGCGCGGCGTCGCTGTCGGCACGAATCTCGGTCGACGGACCGCTCTGCGTCCCACCGTGATCGCCCTGCAGCCACAGACCTGCGCCGACTCCGATGCCGAGAGTGATCGCGGCAAGCCCGGGCCACGCGCTGCGTTGCCAGATACCACGCGTGGGTGCCAGTGGATAAACACGCACGCCATCGAGCGCCTCCTCCGAGGCGCCCGATGGTCGTGGTGATTGCCGGTTCACGATGGACGCCAGCTTCCCGGCTCAGGGGCTCGGCGGGGTGTAGACCGACAGCGACCAGCCCATCCGCTCGTGGCCGAAGTTGCGCCAGATCGGGCTCTTGCCACCGGCAAAGCTGGTGTAGCGCGGCGCGCCCTTGCCCGTGCTGCCGCCCCACAGGCCGGCGCGCACCGTCCCGCCGGTATAGGTCGGATGGGTGTCGTCGGACTGGATGTAGTCGTAGCTGCTGGAGGCAGTGACGAACTTGGTGTTCGCATCACGCAGCGTGGAGCGCAGGGTGCTGGTGATGCGGGTCACGTAGGCCGACTCGCTGTCTCCAGCCACGAAGCGCAGGGCGTCGGAATCGATCATGCCGTCGCCATTGCTGTCGTAGTCCGCGCCCATGTACTGGGCGAAGCTGTCGGCACACTGGAAGCCCTTCTGGCGCGCGTACTCGCAGGTCCAGTAGTTCATCTTGGCGATCGCCGGCAGGAAGCGGTCGCGCAGATTGACCGTCTGCCCGGTGGCCGAGTCGCGACAGGAGCTCTGCACATTGTCGGCGTTGTAGCCCGGGTAGTAGAGGTTGGCGACCACCTTGAGCTTGGTGTTCGGATGCGCGTTGGCATTGATGTAGTTCATCGCCGCGGCGACATAGGTCTTGCAGTTGTTGACCGCGGTGTCGAGCACCGAGTAGTTGCAGGTGCCGCTCTGCCCCTTGAAGCTGGTGCGCGCCTGCAGGCCATCATTGCCGCACATCTCGAAGGTCACCACCCGGGTCGCGCTCGACTGCATGTACGAGCGATCTGCGACGATCTTGTTCTGGTAGACGTCCGAGGCCACCGCGCCGGACTTGGTCCGGCGAATGCTCTCGATGTCCGCGCCCCAGCTGGCCGACAGGTACTCCGCATCCACCGTGGGTGCGGAATAGCGCGCGGCATTGCTGATTGAGCCGTTGTAGCCGGCATAGATCGAGTCGCCATAGGCAACGATGCGGTACTTGGTGCTGGTGCCGGCGCGATCGACGGTCCAGGAGACGTTCTGGTTCAAGGTGCTGGCAAGGCTGCCGGCGCTGAAAGCGAGCATGGCAAAGCCGGCAAGCAGCCGGACGCGGCTGCCGCGATGATGGTCAAGCATGGTTCCCCTCCCAAGGAATGATTGTGCAACCCGCAAGGCCTCCGGCATGCGCGCGGATGACCCCTGAAGCGACCAACACGAGGGCCCGGAATCGGACCCGATTTCCCCCGTGACCGTACGCTAGGGTCTGGTGGCAGGCCATGTCACGACGCACTGCAGCATGGCTCTCGGAAGCGGCCCCTGCGAGGTGGCTGAGTCCTGGTTCTCGCGTCTATGGTAGGTCCTCGAACCCATCGCAGAACAGCCGATCGATCTGCCCCTCGCAGGCGACAAGCGTTTGCGAGTACCAGCTGTAAACTGCTCCCCATCGCTCGCTGCTGCTGGTGTTGGGCCACAGGCTGGCGCCGACGAAGGCGCGCCCGACCGACAGCGCCAGCGACTGGCCATACTCCGTGTTCAGGGTTTCGCCCGACTCCAGGAAGTCGACCTCCTGCCAGCCGCCTTCTCCGCGGGCGAACACGCTGGCGACGTTGGGGTTTGTGCCCGTCGCACCGACCAGAAGCAGTCCACCGGACAACCGCAGGCTGATCGAGAAGTTGTCGATGAATCCGGGCCTGCTGCCGACGCTCTCGCCTTCCAGACCCCAGTTGTCAACGCCACCCAGGTTTCGCTCAAAGGTAAAGAAGGACCCGGTGTTCGAAGGGCCTCCCGGGAATACGAAACAGTTGGCGCAGCCGACCACGGCGACGCCATCCTGAAGTGCCACCGACCAGCCGAAATCCGCAATCTCCCCTGCATCGGAGTTGCGCAGAACTCGACGTTGCGCCCAGCTTGGGCCGGACTGCTGAAACAGATAGGCGCCGCCGGCACGCAGACCCGACACCTGGTCGTTGGGCGCGCCCACTAGCAGGACGCCGTCATCGACGGCCACTCGACTGCCGAATTCTGAGGCCCCGACCGGCTGATCCGCGCGGAGGCTTGCCTCGTGCCGCCAAACGCCATCGGAGCCACGGCGGAACAGCACCATGGCGCCTGCATTGCTGACCGCGCCACTGCCCGCGTCGACATTGGGTATGAGGTGCTGATCGAGAGTGCGGACCTCGCGTTCTCCACCAGCGGGGTGCTGCAGTTTGCCCTCGCGGCTAATGGCAGCAGCGTCCTCGCGGCCGCGGACATAGGCAATGGCAGCCGACACCGCATTCTGCAGATCACATTGGGCGCCCAACCCCTGGCCAGTACGCTGGTCGCCGAGGACGACGGTGATCGCAGCCTGCTGCTGGAGCGTCCGGACAGCAGCCCGAGACTCAGTTTCGGAAGCCTGTCCGAACCGTGAGCGGCCCAGTTGCGCATTGGAAAGCCAGTACGGAGACCTGGCCACCCGGAGCGATGGCCGTGGACACTCACGCCTCGCAGTCCTCCCATGACACGACAAGCAAGAGTCAACCCGCAACGAGCGTGCCGCGACGGCCGATTCGGACGCAATGCTGCCGTTCGCAGGGCAATCCGGTGAGCTGTTGTGGGAGCGGATCGTATCCGCGACCGCAGCGCGACAGGCTTG
>CAYGMG010000131.1:0-11124 GCA_964350895.1 uncultured Lysobacter sp. | reverse complement strand
GTCCGGCTTCGAGGGTCATGGGCTGGGCTGCGGGGAAACGGGCGCCCATGGTGGCGCGTCCGGTGCCGGGAAAGCAAAATGCCGGGATTGCGGCGCCATCCGCGTCCTTGAGGGCGCGGGCAAGGCCGCGCCATCCGGCAAGGGCCATGGACAGGTACGAACGCATCCTTTCGCTGCACCGGCTGCTCTCGGCCGCTCGCTATCCGGTGCCGCTGCGCCGGCTGATGGACGAGCTGGAATGCTCGCGGGCGACCATCTACCGCGACATAGCCCATCTGCGCGATGCGCTTGGCGCGCCGATCGACAAGAGCGAGGATCCGGAAGGCTTCCACTACGCTCAGGAAGTCGGCCCGCGTTTCGAGCTGCCCGGCCTGTGGCTGACCTCGGACGAGCTGCACGCCCTGCTCGCCGCGCACCAGCTGCTGGCACGCACCGGCCCCGGCGTGCTGTCCTCGGCGCTGGCGCCGCTCAAATCGCGGATCGATGGCCTGCTTGCCGAGCAGGCTGGCGGCAAGCGTTTCCCGGTCGAGCGGGTGCGGGTCATTGCCAGCGCCACCCGCGACCTCGACGAGGTCGCCTTCCGCACCATCGCCACCGCGGTGCTCGAGCGCCAGCGCCTGGAGTTCGACTACCGCGCGCGCTCTACCGATGCGCAGACCCGGCGCCGGGTCTCGCCGCAGCGGCTGACCCACTACCGGGACAACTGGTACCTCGACGCCTTCGACCACGAGCGCGACGCCCTGCGCAGCTTCGCGGTCGATCGCATCGGCCATCCGCGGCGTCGCGAGGAGCCTGCCGTCGACGTGGTCGAGGCCGAGCTGGACGGACATCTGGCCAGCAGCTACGGGATCTTCTCCGGCCAGGCCAAGGGCTGGGCCACGGTCCGCTTCTCGCCTCACGCGGCACGCTGGGTGGCCGACGAACACTGGCATAGCAAGCAGCAGGGTCGGCGCCTGGACGATGGCGGCTACGAGCTGCGCCTGCCGTATTCCAATCCCAAGGAGCTGCTGATGGACGTGCTGCGCTACGGTCCGGATGCCGAGGTGGTGGATCCGCCCGGCCTGCGCGGCGAGATGCGCATCCTGCTCCAGCTGGCCCTGTCCAACTATGGCGGCTGATCGCGAGAAGCCGCTGGAGATCGCCCTGGTGCTGGGCTCGGGCGGCGCCCGCGGGCTGGCCCATATTGGCGTGATCGAGGCCCTGGAGCAGGCCGGGTTCAAGATCGCCGCGATCGCCGGAGCCTCGATGGGCGCCCTGGTCGGCGGCATCCACGCCGCCGGCCGGCTGCACGACTACCGCGACTGGGTCTGCACGCTGGAACGCAGCGATGTGGTCCGCCTGCTCGACTTCGCCTTCGGCCATCCGGGGCTGATCAAGGGCGAGAAGCTGATCGGTGTGATGCGCGAGCTGGTCGGCGAGCACCGTATCGAGGAGCTGCCGATCCCGTTCACCGCGGTGGCCACCGACCTTGCCACCCAGCGCGAGGTCTGGCTCAACCACGGCCCGCTGTTCGATGCGATCCGCGCCTCGATCGCCATCCCCATGCTGTTCACCCCGCACCGCATCGGCGGCCGCGAGCTGGTCGACGGTGGCCTGCTGGCGCCGCTGCCGATCGCGGCGACCCGGCTGACCCATGTCGACATGGTGGTGGCGGTCGACGTCAATGACCGCGTGCCGGCAGCGCTGCGCGAGTTTCGCGCCCGCGCCGAGGCGCCGGCGAAGACCGTCGCGACGGTCGGCGCGGACGAGCAGGAGGCCGAGGGTTTGCGCTCGCGGATCACCCAGCTGATGGACTCTCTGTTCGAAAAGCGCCCCGCGCCGCCGCCGCAGCCGGGCCTGCTCGACCTCATGTCGCGCTCGCTCGACACCATGCAGGCCCAGCTCTCGCGGCTGCAGCTGGCGATGGATCCGCCCGACCTGCTGATCCGCGTGCCGCGCGATTCCTGCATGTTTCACGAGTACTGGCGCGGCCGGGAGATGATCGATATCGGCCACCAGGCGGCGCTGCGTGCCCTCGACGCACTGCGCGGCGGCGCGCCGGCCGGCGAGGCAGAGACCGCGGCCCTGCCGCCAGCGCCCGAGCGCCTGTCCTAAGCGCTGAGACGGCAGACGCACAGCCTGCGCGGCAAGCCTCAAGGAGCTTGCCGCCATGCATCACGCCTCCCTCTCAGGGGAAACCCGACTCGACCCGCTTCTGGCCATCACCCTGCTGGCCTCGCTCGGCGGACTGCTGGTCCTGCTCCTGTTCGGCGCCGAGCTGGGCGCGCTGAGCAAGCTCGGCGCCGCGCCGCTCTACCTGCTGGTGATGCCG
Source organism: uncultured Lysobacter sp. (assembly GCA_964350895.1). Classification (GTDB taxonomy): domain Bacteria; phylum Pseudomonadota; class Gammaproteobacteria; order Xanthomonadales; family Xanthomonadaceae; genus Pseudomarimonas. The sequence continues at coordinate 8,813 of CAYGMG010000131.1, read as the reverse complement.
GCCAGCCTGCTGCTGGCGCGCTGGCTGCAGCTGCGCGGCCAGCGGCGCAGCGCGCGCCGGCTGGCGCCGCGGCTGCCGGCACGGCGCCAAGCAAGGCGCCGGCAACTGCAGCCGCCGCGCCGCCGTTTGCGCGCCGTACTGGCCGCCGCATTGGCTGCGCCGCTGCCGCGCTGAGTCGCTGCGCGGCCTTCGCCTTCTTGGCTGGGCGCTGAACGAGCCGGCGCAGCTGGGGCCTGCCGCGTGTACACTTCTGGCGGTTTTTCAACAGCTAAGGTGTCATGCGCCTATTTGCCCTGGGACTGCTTCTCGGCCTTGCCGGATCCTCGGCTGCGGCCCCGTCCGCCGTCGACCGCGAGGCGCTGGCCCGCGAGCTGGCCGCCGTCCATCAGCTTGAGCCCGACGCCCTGCTGCCGGCCTTGCGCGAGGCCGAGTACAAGCAGGCGATCATCGACGCCATCACCCGGCCGGCCGAAGCCAAGCCGTGGAGCGCCTACCGGCCGATCTTCCTGACCGAGCGACGGATCCGCGAGGGTCGTGAGTTCCTCGCTGAACATGCCGATGCGCTGGCGGCGATCGAGCGCGAATCCGGCGTGCCGGCGGCGATGATCGTCGCGATCATCGGCGTCGAGACCAACTACGGCAAGATCACCGGCTCGTGGCGGGTGATCGATGCCCTGTACACCCTGGGCGTGCATTACCCGCCGCGGGAGACCTTCTTTCGCAGCGAGCTCGGCCACCTGTTCGCGCTCGCCGCCGAGGAGCAGCTTGACCTCACCGCGATCGAGGGCAGTTACGCCGGCGCCATGGGCTGGGGCCAGTTCATGCCCTCCAGCTACCGCGCCTACGCCCGCGACGGCGATGGCGACGGGCGTCGCGACCTGTTCGGCTCGCTGCCCGACGTGTTTGCTTCGATCGCCAATTACTTCGTGGCCCACGGCTGGCAGGCCGGCCAGCCGGTCGCGGTGCCGGCAGACCGCGCCGAAGGAGCCGCCGAGTTCAAGCCGGCGGGCATGAAGGCGGAAATTGCCCTGGCTGATCTCGCCGCTCGCGGCTACACGCCGAAGCAGGCGCCGGCCGAGCCGCTGCCGGCCACCCTGATCTCGCTGGAAGGCGAGGCGGGCCCCGAGTACTGGATCGGCTTCAATAATTTCTACGTCATCTCGCGCTACAACCGCTCGCCGCTGTATTCGCTGGCGGTCTACCAGCTGTCGCGGGAGATCGCCTCGGCGGAGGCCGTAAGCGGGATCGCCCCCTGATGCGCTGGCTGGCGCTGCTGTTGGCCCTGCTGCTGGCGGGCTGCGCCGGCAAGCCCAGCAAGCCGCCATTGCCCGAGCGCGAGGCCAGCCGCCCGCGCCCGCAGGCAGGCGAGCTGTATGCGCCGCATATTCCCGACGGCGGGCCGGCCCTGCCGCCGGACCTGCGCGGGATTGCCGAACCGATTCCGGTGCCCGAGCCGCGGGCGCGCTATGGCAACCGCTCGCCGTACAAGGTGCTCGGGCGCAGCTACACGGTGATGGACAGCCCCTCTGGCTATCGCGAGCGCGGCAAGGCGAGCTGGTACGGCAACAAGTTCCACGGCCGGCCGACCTCCAGCTTCGAGCCATACGACATGTACAAGTTCACCGCAGCGCACAAGACCCTGCCGCTGCCCAGCTTCGTACGCGTCACCAATCTTGAGAACGGGCGCAGCGTGGTGGTCCGGGTCAATGACCGCGGGCCCTTCCACGATGGCCGGATCATCGATCTGTCGTATGTTGCCGCGGTCAAGCTTGGCATCCATGTCCGCGGCACGGCCGATGTCGAGGTCGAGGCGATCGACGTCGAGCAGGCGCCGCTGACCGCCAGCGCCGGCCCGGTAGAGCGCCGCTATCGCTCCGGCTTTGGCGCGCCGGCCGCGACGGCGAGCGGACCCTTGTATCTGCAGGTCGCCAGCTTCTCCGACAAGGACAATGCCAAGCGGCTGCAGGACCGGCTGCAGGATGCCGATCTCGGCCGGGTGCGACTGGAAAAGGCCGAAGTCGGCCGGCGCGATGTCTGGCGGGTACGCATCGGTCCGCTGCGCTCGGCCTCCGAGGCAGAGCCGATCCGTCGCGCGTTGTATCGACTGGGCCTGGGCGAGCCGCAGCAGATCCGCGAGCCCTGATCCCACCGTTCCACCGATTGTCCTTCCCGGCCCGGCAGTGGCGCGGCGGACACGCCTCTACAGGAGTTCCATCAGAACATGTTGTTTGTGCGCTTGATCAAGGCCGTGCTCGTCGCCGGCAGCCTGACCTCCCTTGCCTTTGCCCAGACGCCGCAGCCGGTTCCGGTGCCGCTACCGGCCGCAGCGCAGGCAGCCGCGCCGACCCCGCCGCCGCCGAGCGTGGCCGGCAGCGCCTACGTCCTGCTCGACTACGAGACCGGCCAGGTGCTGGCCGCGCGCAACGAGCGCGAGCCGCTGCATCCGGCCTCGCTGACCAAGGTGATGACCACCTACGTGGTGGCCGCTGAGCTTGCCGCCGGCAAGGTGTCGATGGATGACGAGGTGCACATCAGCGAGAACGCCTGGCGCGAGGGCGGCGCCGGCACCGACGGATCGTTCTCTGGCCTTGCCGTGAACAGCAAGGTCAAGCTCGGGGACGTGCTGCGCGGGCTGGTGATCCAGTCCGGCAACGATGCCGCGATCGCCCTGGCCGAGCACGTCGCCGGCAGCGAGGCGGCCTTCGCCGCGTTGATGAACAGCTATGCCGCGCGCCTTGGCATGCAGCAGTCGCAGTTCGTCAATTCGCACGGTCTGACCGCCGAGGGCCAGCGGATGAGCGCGTTGGACATCGCCCTGCTCGGTCGCGCGCTGATCCGCGACTTTCCAGAGCACTACGCCCTGCACGCGGTCAAGGAGTTCACCTACAACGGGATCCGCCAGTTCAACCGCAACGGCCTGTTGTGGAAGGACGACAGCGTCGATGGGATCAAGACCGGGCACACCTCGGCGGCCGGCTATTGCCTTGCCGCCTCGGCCGAGCGCAACGGCCAGCGCCTGGTCTCGGTGGTCATGGGCATCGAGGGCAACCGCAAGGACGGCTTCCGGCTGCGTGAGGAGGGCAATCTGGCCCTGCTCAACTGGGGCTTCCGCTTTTTCGAGACGCATACCGTCTACGCCGCAGATCAGGTGGTCGCCGCGCCGCGCCTGTGGAAGGGCGAGCAGGACAGCCTGCCGCTCGGGGTCGCCGAACCGCTCAAGGTGACGCTGCCGCGCGGCCGCTATGCCGACCTCAAGGCGAACATGTCCCTGCCGGCCGAACTGGTCGCGCCGTTCGCCGCTGGCCAGCAGGTCGGCAGCGTGCGTTTGAGCCTCGACGAGAAGACCATCGCCGAGATCCCGCTGGTCGCCCAGCAGGCGGTCGCCGAGGGCGGCTTTCTCAAGCGCAGCAGCGACAGCTTCTGGATGTGGTGGGAGAGTGACTGAGCGCTTGCAAAGCCGCCACCGGCCCCCCACCTTGCGAACATGAAGCTGACACCGCAATCGCCCGAGCAGGGCTTCCAGTTTCCCGGCGAGTTCGAAGTGACCGCGATGGGCCCGGCGGCGGCCGACCTGGAGTCGCTGGTGCCCAACCTGCTGCGTGAGGCCGGACACGAGAAGGTCTCCGAGGTGCTGCGCACGCGCCCGTCGAGCAATGGCAATTACCTCTCGGTCACGGTCACCGTGTACGCCGAGAGCCGCGACCACTACGAAAGCGTCCACGCCGTGCTGCGCTCGCATACGCACATCAAGTGGACGCTGTAGCGGCGCCAGCGCCGTGGCGCGTTCGCCAGCTGGGCCGGCGCCCCTATCGTGAGGTGTGGGAGGCCATGCAGGCCTTCACCGACCAGCGCGGCGAGGACACCCCGGACGAGCTCTGGCTGGTCGAGCATGAGCCGGTCTACACCCTCGGCCAGGCTGGTCGCCGGGAACACCTGCTGGGCCCCGGTGAGATCGAGGTCCTGCAGGTAGACCGAGGCGGCCAGGTGACCTACCACGGTCCGGGCCAGCTGGTGGCCTATCCGCTGCTCGACCTGCGCCGGCACAAGCTGGGAGTGCGCGAGCTGGTGCAGCGCATCGAGCAGGCAATCATCGATGTGCTGGCCGGCTACGGGATCGCTGCCGAGCGGCGCTGCGGCGCGCCGGGAGTCTATGTTGGCGAGGCCAAGATCGCAGCGCTCGGCCTGCGGGTCCGGCGTGGCTGCAGTTTTCACGGACTGGCCTTCAATATCGCCATGGACCTGTCGCCATTTGCCGGCATCAACCCCTGTGGCTACGCCGGGTTGGCGGTGACCCAGGTGCTAGACTTCATTCCGGACATCAGTCTCGACGCGGTGGGCCCGCGGCTGGTGGCGGCGCTGTCGGCGCAGCTCGGGCTGCGTGCCGAAGCAGCTCCGGAATCCTTACCGCCCGCCGCACCGCAACCGGAATCCGCATGACCGAGGCTGCCATCAGCAAGACCATCCCGCTGCTGGTCGAGGGCGAGAAGCAGGTCGCCCACGACAAGATCGCTCGCAGCCCAGTGCAGTTCGAGCAGGCGCCGACCCTGCGCAAGCCGTCCTGGATCCGGGTGCGCATCCCGGCCGGCAACAAGGTCGCCGAGCTGAAGAAGACCCTGCGCGCCAACCGTCTGGTTACGGTCTGCGAGGAGGCTTCCTGCCCCAACATCCACGAGTGCTTCAGCCACGGCACCGCCACTTTCATGGTCCTGGGCGAGGTCTGCACCCGGCGCTGCAGCTTCTGCGACGTGGCCCATGGCCGGCCCAAGCCGCCGGATGCAGCCGAGCCGCTGGCCCTGGCCGACACCATCGCCCAGATGGCGCTGCGCTATGTGGTGATCACCTCGGTCGACCGCGACGACCTGCGCGACGGCGGCGCGGCGCACTTCGCTGCCTGCATCCGTGAATCGCGGGCGCGCAACCCCGAGCTGAAGATCGAGATCCTGACCCCGGACTTCCGCGGCAAAGGGCGCATGGAGCGCGCGCTGGAGGCCCTGCGTGACGATCCGCCCGACGTCTTCAACCACAACCTTGAGACGGTCCGTGCCCTGTATCCCAATGTCCGTCCCGGCGCCGACTACGACTGGTCGCTGCGCCTGCTGCAGGCGTTTGGGCAGGCGCATCCGGCGGTGCCGACCAAGTCCGGCATCATGCTCGGACTCGGCGAAACGTGGGATCAGGTCGTCGAGACGTTGAACGATCTGCGCCGTCACGAGGTCGACATGATCACGATCGGCCAGTACCTGCAGCCCAGCCCGGCCCACCACCCGGTGCTGCGCTACTGGACACCGGACGAGTTCGCCGAGCTGGAACGCGTGGGCAAGTCGCTGGGCTTCACCCACGTCGCCTCCGGCCCCCTGGTGCGCTCGTCCTACCATGCAGACCGCATGGCAGCCGAAGCGGGTTTCGTCGACTGAAGGCCACTGGCCCTTTCGGCCGGGACTGATGACACTGGTGGTGCGCGCACGATCCACTTAACGTGGACGGCGCGGCAAGCAAGCGAGGTAAGCATGAAGCGCGCAATCTGGCTGATTCTGTTGATTCTCCCCCTGCTCGCCACCGCCAAGGTGGAGGACACGGGAGTCCTGCTGCGGCCGGCAGACAATCAGGCCTACGTGACCGGCTGGGTCCGCCAGTTCCTCAGCCAGGCGCGCTTCCACTACAGCCCGAAGCCGCTGGACGATGCGCTCTCGGCGGAGATCTTCGACGCCTACATCGAGAGCCTGGACAGTGACCGGCTGTTTTTCCTCGCCCAGGACATCGAGCGCTTCGAACCGCTGCGCACGGGTTTCGACGACGCGCTCGGCGCGGGTAACCTGCAGCCGGCCTTCGACATCTTCAACACCTACCTGCAGCGGGTATCCGAGCGCACCGCGCACGCCCGCGAGCTGCTCAAGGGCGAGTTCGACCTGACCCGTGACGAGTCCTACCAGTATCGGCGCGAGGAGCTGCCCTGGGAGACCAGCGGCAAGGCGCTGGATGAAGTCTGGCGGCAGCGGGTGAAGAATGATTATCTGCGCCTGCTGCTGGCCGGCAAGGAGCACGCCGCAATCATCGACACCCTGGACAAGCGCTACGCCAACTTCGAGCAGCGGGTGCGCGAGATCAAGTCCGATGACGTCTTCCAGACCTTCATCAATGCCTACGCCGGCGCCATCGAGCCGCATACCGCCTACATGAACGCGCGCGCCTCGGAGAACTTCAACATCTCGATGCGCCTGTCGCTTGAAGGCATCGGCGCGGTGCTGCAGCGTGACGACGAGTTCACCGTGATCCGCTCCGTGGTCAAGGGTGGTCCGGCAGATCTGTCCGGCAAGCTCAAGGTCGGCGACCGTATCGCCGCGGTCGGCCAGGGCCGCGAGGGGCCGATGATCGACGTCGTCGGTTGGCGCATCGATGACGTGGTCGAACTGATCCGCGGGCCCAAGGACAGCTACGTCCGCCTCGACGTGATCCCCGCCGCGCACGGCATCGACGGCGCGCACGAGCTGATCAGCCTCGCCCGGCAGAAGGTCAAGCTGGAAGAGCAAGCAGCCAAGAAGCGCGTGCTCAGCTGGCAGGAAGGCGAGCACACGCGCAAGGTCGGGGTGATCGAGCTGCCGACCTTCTACCAGGACTTCGAAGGCCGGCGCCGAGACGAGGCCGACTACCGCTCTGCCTCGCGCGATGTCGCCCGGCTGATCAACCAGCTCAAGACGGAAAAGGTCGAGGGCATCGTGATCGACCTGCGCAACAACGGCGGCGGCTCGCTGACCGAGGCCATCGAGCTGACCGGCCTGTTCATCGATCGCGGCCCGGTGGTTCAGGTGCGCAACCAGGGCCGCCAGGTGCAGGTCGAGCAGGACTTCGATGCCGGCACCCTGTGGGACGGCCCGCTGGCCGTGCTGGTCAACCGCGCCTCGGCCTCAGCCTCGGAAATCTTTGCCGCGGCAATCCAGGACTACGGCCGCGGTCTGATCATCGGCGAGCCGACCTTCGGCAAGGGCACGGTGCAGAACCTGGTCGATCTTGACCGCTTTGCGCGCAAGGACGCGCCGGGTCTGGGCCAGCTGCGGCTCACCGTGGCCCAGTTCTTCCGCGTCAACGGCGGCTCCACCCAGCATAAGGGCGTGGTGCCCGATATCGCCTTCCCGGTCAGCCTGGACGCCGAGCACTACGGCGAGAGCGCCTATGACAACGCGCTGCCGTGGAGCGAGATCGCCCCGGCCAGCCACAGCAAGCTGGCCGACTTCAGCCCGCTGAGCAAGGTCCTGACCCGGCGTCACGAAGAGCGCGCCAAGCAGGACACCGAGTTCAGCTGGTGGGCCGAGGACGTCGAGCAGTACCGCCGCCAGCGCGACCAGCAGAGCATCTCGCTGAACCTCGAAACGCGGAAGAAGGAGCGCGCCGAGGCCGAGGCCAAGCGGCAGCAGCGCGAAGCGCAGCGCAAGGAGTTGGGCCTTGCCTCGACCGACCGCGCGCAGAGCGACGACGGCCTGCAGGCCGACGAGCGCGCCCCCGAGGCCGAGACCGAATCCACGGCAGAAGACCGCCCGGATCCCCTGCTCCGCGAAGCCGCCCATGTGCTGGTCGATGCCGTCGACCTGCTGCGCGACGACCGTGCGATGGCTGCCGAGGTCTACCCGCAGCGTGGGGTCGCCAACACCCCCTGATCCACCGGCACGCCGGCTGTCCTAACCCGCCGTTCCCGCGAGTGATCCGGGCTGATCCTCAGGCTATCCGTCGACAGCGCCTGAGGCCCGCTTTCGCGGCCTTCCCCGGAGTACCGCAGCGTGCAGGAGCGGGCTTGCCCGCGACCGCAGGATTCCGCCGGTCCCGCGGTCCCTGCAAGTCGCGCGGCGTTGAGGCCGCAGGTCACAGTTTCCGGCGTCTGCTTTGGGCAAACAAGACGTTCGCTCAGTCAGCGCCTCCGCGCGTCGCGTCATCCCCGCGAAGGCGGGGATCCATTGCTTTCGACCCATCACAACGCCAGGAACTGGATCCCCACCTACGCGCACTGCTGTCCGGGGAAACTCGAAAGTCTCCCAATCTCGTCAGCCCCGCGTAGGCGGGGGTCCAGCTTCTGCTTCTCAATCCGTTGATATCGCCGCGAAGAGCTGGATCCCCGCCTGCGCGGGGATGACGTCGGTGCATTCGCATGCGTTGCCGGCCGAAGGCGAGTCTTTTCTGCTTCTGATTCGGTTGAAAGCGGCCAACCGCGCGGCCGGCCTCGCGATGGGCGGATATTTCCCAGGACAGCAGTGCGCCTACGCTGGGAGGACGTTGGATCGTTGCAGGGCGTGCGGGCCGAGAACGAGTCCTCGCACCTTCGCCCTCCGCTGAACATCGCCCACTACGCGGATGAGCCCCGGAGGTCCGCAGCTTTCCCGGGGCAGCAGTTGGCCGACGCGAAGCTGCCGTTCGCAGAGCAGGTTGGCCAGCTGTTGTGGGAGCGGATCGTATCCGCGACCGCAGCGCCACAGGCTTGCCACTGACTGCAGCCAGACCGAGGCGTCGCGGTCGCGGATACGATCCGCTCCCACAGAAAGCCGGCGCGATTGAGCGACCTCGACGACCGGCAAATTCGCGCCGAGCATCGCCCACTACGCGGATGAGCGCCGGAGGTCCGCAGCTTTCCCGGGGCAACAGTTGGCCGACGGGAAGCTGCCGTTCGCAGAGCAGGTTGGCCAGCTGTTGCGGGAGCGGATCGTATCCGCGACCGCAGCGCCACAGGCTTGCCACTGACTGCGGTCAGACCGAGGCGTCGCGGTCGCGGATGCGATCCGCTCCCACAGAAAGCCGGCGCGATTGAGCGACCTCGACGACCGGCAAATTCG
>CAYGMG010000130.1:0-11192 GCA_964350895.1 uncultured Lysobacter sp. | reverse complement strand
ATACGATCCGCTCCCACAACAGCTCGCTGACCAGCACCGCGAACGTCCGGTTTGCGTCCGAAATTGCCGTTGGCCATCGCCTCGGTACACCGCATGTCGGCGGGGCGATTGGGCGATTGGGCGTGATTTTCCGGCGGCGGAAAAGAAGAAGCCCGCCAGTCCGAAAAGCCGTAGGGGAGGGAGCTAACGGCAATTCGTGCGGACTGGCGGGCGTCAAGCCCGGGCGTCGTTGAGTCGACGCCCTTTGAACTTCTTGCTGTGCTTACTCGGTCGCGTCCTGGATCGGCGTGGCGGCGGCCGGCTTCTTGCTGGCCGGGGCCTTGCGTGCCTTCGCGGCCTTGCGCGGCGCGACCGGCTTGACGGTCTTGGGCTTGGCCGGCGCGCTGGCCTTGGCCGTGCCCAGCTTGCGCAGTTCCGCGTTGAGCTGGTCGACGCGCTTGGAAAGACCCTGCAGGTCCTCGCGCGAGGGCACGCCGAGGCGGTTCAGGGCGCGCTGCACACGCTCCTCGAACACCTTCTCCAGGCGATCCCAGGTGTCGACGGCGCGCTCGCGCACCTGATCGACGTTCTTCTCGACCACGCCGCGCACTTCGCCGACCTTGCCGGTAGCCAGCTTGCGGGTGTGCTTCTCCAGGCTGGTGCCTTCCTTGACCAGGGTCTCGAACAGCTTGGTGCCTTCCTGCTGCGCACGACCAAATGCGCCCATGCCGGCGAGCCAGATCTGCTGGGCCGATTCCATGATCGACTTCGACAGGCCCTCGGCCTTGTTCTGCAGATTGACCTGAGCCTTGCCGGCGCTCTTGGCGCTGGGCTTCGACCCGGACTTGGACTTGGCGCTGGACTTCAGCTTGGCCATGACAGCTCCCTCGGAAAGTGGTGTGGAGGCATGCGCAGGCATGCCAACGATGTGCCGCCATTCTGCGCGGCGCATCTAGAATATTCACACTACAGTCGAGCCAAGCCCTCAGCCTGTCCGGCCTCGTCGATGCTTGTCCCGCCGCTCAGCGGCGCTGCAAAAGCTTGCTCATCCGCTGCCGGGTCTCGACCAGGCCCTCAACATCGTCGAGCGCCCTGCGCAAACGGGCGGTGGTGTTGGTGTGCCGGCGTCGTTGCGTGGTGAGGCCATCGAAGACCTCGCGCTGTTCGTCGTCGAGCACCTCGTCGCGGAAGCCGAGGCCATGGCGGGCGAGTATCGGTGCCAGCACGTCGCGGCGCTGGCGCAGGTCGGCCAGGGTCGCCTGATAGGCGTGGTTGCAGACCCGCCGTCGCGACTTGTAGCTGAACACGCTGGTGAAGAACATCTCGGCGTCGTCGGAGTTGGGCTCCAGCAGGAGCTGGTCGACGTCGCGGTACTGGTGCGCATACTTGGCCATGCCGACCTGAACCCGCGACTGCAGAAGAGTGCGGAAGGTCTGCGAGAGCACCACCGGCAGTCCGCCTTCGATGATGCTTTCCGGGGTCTTGCCATGGGCGCGGGCCATGCTGGCATCGAAGGGGACCAGCGGATTGATGCCGATCAGCAGGTCGACACCCTCTTCGAGTGCGATCGAGGCATGCATGGTCCGGCGCAGGGCGCCGTCGACGAACTGCCGGTTGCGGATCGGCACCGGCGGATACAGGCCGGGCAGGGCGGCGCTGGCCTGCACCGCGCGGGAGATCGGGATGTCGTCCCAGCCGCGCTCGCCGAAGCGCACGGCTTCGCCGTTGTCGAGGTCGACGGCGACCACGTAGAGCTTGCGGCGCAGCTCGCGGAAGTCGTTGGTGCGTCCGTGCCGGGTGAAGGCGTCGGCAAGAAAGCGACCGATTTCCTCATTGTCGAAGATGCCGGCGGGAATCAGCGCGCCCAGCCGTGCCAGGGCCGCGTTGAGGTTGGCGCTGCCCGGATCGAAGAGCACGTCGCGCCACCAGCGGAACAGATGGCGCGGAAAGGACATCGCGCGCCGGGTGAACTCCATCATCGCCGGCTTGACGAAGGCGTCGGGGCGGAACTGCACGTCGTCGCGATCGCCGGTGATGAAGACCCGGGTCATGGTCGCGGTGTCCATCCGGTTGGCAAGGCCAGCGGCAAGGAAGGCGCCCGAGCTGACCCCGACATAGACATCGAGTGCGGTGAGGTCGAGGCCTTCGACGGCTTCTTCGAACGCACGCAGCGCGCCCAGCTCGTACATGCCGCCGATCGGCCCACCGCCGGCGATGGCCAAGCCGATTCGTCGGCCACTGGCCTGGCGGGTTCGGGCGGCTTGTATCTGAAGCATTGATCACCGGAGCTGCGGGGGACGCGGCATTGTAACGGCGCGGCGGTGAGCGACAAACCGAGGCTTCGCGTGTCGAAGTTCACGTTTTTCAGGGTCTTGCGGCGATCCGGGGGTTTTTCCCTAGCGCGTCGTTTCCCTGCCGTATGGCTTGAAGCAAGTGGTTAAGCGGAAAGGAAAAAATCCCTGGTCCGGCGACGCGCAACAGACAATAGGATCTTTCTTAGCCTACGGTTTCGATGGGGGTCAGGAATTCCCCCAGTCCGGCGCCGGGAAATAGGATTAGCATGTTGGTTCATCGAACGGCAGCACCTCGTTCGGTCGCTCCGTGAGCGGAGCGTCTACAGCCCTAGCAATAAAACAGGAGGAGGGATCATGGCACGTTCAAAACCCACAGGAGCCTCGCGCGTCGACCGCCCGGCCAATGGTGCAGTTGGCTGGCTGATGCGTATTCGCCGCGGCGATACCTTCATTCAGGAGTTCTTCTCCGACGCCGCCTATGGCGGCAAGCGCGCTTCCCAGCGGGCTGCCCGCGAGCGCTACACCGAGCTGTCCGCCACCCTGCCGGCACCGAAGACCTCGGAAGGCGCGATGAGCGTTCGCAACAGCAGTGGCGTGGTCGGCGTCCGTCTGGCCCGCGAAGGCACCAATGCCGCCGGTGAGCCGCGCGAATCCTATGTCGCCTCGTGGCGCGAGAACGGCCGTGATCGCACGGTGCGTTTCTCCTGCACCGCGTTCGGCAAGCGCAAGGCCTTCCAGCTGGCGAGCCTTGCCCGCGAGCTGCGCACCACCGATCGGGAAGTGCTGATGGCCAAGCTTGCGGAGAACCGCAAGGCTGGCAAGGCAGCGCCAAAGAAGGCTGCCAAGAAGGCAGTCAAGAAGGCCGGCAAGAAGCGCTGAGCCTCGCATCGGGGGCCGCACTGGCGGCTCCCGTCGCGCTGCGGACCCCGGCGAAAGCCGGGGTTTTCGTTTCAGGTCCGGCTGACCGTCCAGCTCTGCATCTTGCCCTCGCTATAGGGCATGACGCCGTGGAACATGCGCGGGTCGTCATCAAACACCAGGGGCAGGAAGCGCCGGTCGCCGTCCCATAGGTTGAGCTGCGCGAGCTCGTCGATCGGCACCCAGCTCAGTTCGCCTTCGGCGTTGTGCGCCGGTGGAGTGCCTTCAAAGGCATCGATCACGAAGACGAAGCCGAACCAGTCCTCACCATGCTTGCCAAAGCCCGGCCAGCTGATCGTGCCGCGCAGACGCATCGCGGTGACTTCGATGCCGGCTTCCTCAGCCAGCTCGCGGCGCATGCCCGCGGCGACGTCCTCGTCGGCCTCCAGCTTGCCGCCAAGGCCGTTGTACTTGCCGAAGTGGGCATCCTCCGGGCGCGCGTTGCGATGCACCAGGAGCACCCGCTGGCGGTCGGCGGACAGCACATAGCCAAGGGTCGCGAGGATCGGTGTGTAGGGCATCTGCGTTCGGCCTGCTGCGGGTCAGTCGCCGGACTCGAGCGCTTCCCAGCGCGCGTAGACGGCCTCGAGCCGGGCCTGCAGCGCGGCGAACTGCTGCTGGTGTTCGGCGATCTCGGCACCCGAGCGGCGAAAGAACTCCGGGCTGGACATGGTCGCCTGCATCTGGCCCAGTTCGGTTTCCAGGGCTTCGATCTGCGCCGGCAGCTGGTCCAGCTCGCGCTGCTCCTTGTAGCTCAGCTTGCGCCGCGCCGGCTCGGCCGTCGGCGGCGTGCTGGCCGGCGCGGCCGACTCTTCCGCGCGCGTCGCACTGGCGGGAGTCTGCTGCGGTCGCCGCGCCAGCCCGCCGCCCTGACGCTCCCAGTCGCTGAAGCCGCCGACGAAGTCCTCCACCGCGCCGGCATCGTCGATGGCCAGGGTGCTGGTCACCACCGCGTCGAGGAACTCGCGGTCGTGGGAGACCAGCAGGACGGTGCCGGCATAGGCAGCCAGCTGTTCTTCGAGCAGCTCCAGGGTCTCGACATCGAGGTCGTTGGTCGGCTCGTCCATCACCAGCAGGTTGGAGGGACGGGCGAATAGCCGGGCCAGCAACAAGCGATTGCGTTCGCCGCCGGAAAGTCGGGTGATCGGAGCGCGGGCGCGCTCGGGGGTGAACAGGAAGTCCTGGAGGTAGCCGAGCACGTGCTGCCGGCGGCCGCCGATCTCGATGAACTCGGCGCCTTCGGAAACGTTGTCCAGCGCGTTCCAGTCCTCGCGAAGCACCGCGCGCTGCTGGTCGAAATAGGCGATCTGCAGGCCGCTGCCGGCCTCGACGGTGCCTTGGTCGGGCGGCTCCTGGCCGAGCATCAGGCGCAGCAGGGTGCTCTTGCCGGCACCGTTGCGGCCGACGATGCCAACCCGGTCACCGCGCATCAGGGTGAAGTCGAAGGGCTGGATCACCCAGCGATCCCCGTAGCGCTTGCCGGCATCCAGCAGGCGCAGCACACGCCGTCCCGAGGCGCCGGCCTCGGACACCCGCAGCCGCGCCTGGCCCTCCTTGTCGCGGCGCTCGGCGCGCTCGCGGCGCATCGCTTCAAGGGCTCGGACCCGGCCTTCATTGCGGGTGCGGCGTGCCTTGATGCCCTGGCGAATCCAGGTCTCCTCCTCGGCCAGCCGACGATCGAACTCGCTGTTCGCCTGAGCCTCGGCGTGCGCGCGCTCTTCCTGTCTGCGCAGATAGTTGGCGTAGTCGCCGGGCCAGCTGCTGATCCGGCCGCGATCTATTTCCAGGATCCGCGTGGCCAGCGCACGCAGGAAGGCGCGGTCATGGGTCACGAAGACCACGCAGCCGGCGTAGCCGGCGAGGAACTCCTGCAGCCAGGCGATCGAGGGCAGGTCGAGGTGATTGGTCGGCTCGTCGAGCAGCAGGATGTCCGGGTCGCCAAGCAGGGCCCGGGCCAGCATCACTCGCCGCTTGTTGCCGCCGGACAGCGATTCGAAGGCCAGTTCGCCGTCCAGCTCAAGCCGCTGCAGCAGGGCGCTGATCCGCGACTCCAGGGTCCAGCCGTCCGCCGCATCGATCTGCTCGTGCAGACGGGCGAGCGCTGCGGCGTCGAACTGCTCGGCGTGACTGACCCGGTGGTACTCGGCCAGCGCATGGCCCAGATCGCCGGCGCCGTCGGCGACCATGTCGAACACGCTGCCGCTGAGGTCGGCGGGGACTTCCTGGCGCATGCGCGCCACCTTCAGGCCATCCTCGCGGACGATGTGGCCGTCGTCGGGAACGATCTCGCCCTCGATCAGGCGCAGCAGGGTCGACTTGCCGGCGCCGTTCCGGCCCAGCACGCAAATGCGTTCACCCGGCTCGATGGAGAAGCTCACATGGTCGAGGAGCAGGGGGCCGCCGACCGAGAAATCGACCTGGTTGAAGCTGATGAGGGGCATGGGATCGTCGTCTTCCGGGGCGCGCATCCTACCGCGAGGGCGCGGTTTAGCTGCCGTTCCCTTTTTTTTTCCGTTGCGATATCGTGGCTGCGCTTTGTTTGCCAGTCACACTACATCGTGACGGATGCGCGGTGAGTCATCAGATCTGCCGCAGTTGATCGCGTCCCAATGGGGTCCTAGCAGATAAGCGGCAGCGGCCGGTTCATGCCGGTCGCATAACTCATCACGTATCAGGAGTAGACATCATGTCGGATCGTCAGGTCGGCACCGTCAAGTGGTTCAACGACGCCAAGGGCTTCGGCTTCATCAGCTGCGAGAACGGCGAAGACGTCTTCGTGCATTTCCGCGCCATCCAGGGCAACGGCTTCAAGTCGCTGCAGGAAGGGCAGAAGGTCAGCTTCGTGGTCACCAAGGGCCAGAAGGGCCTGCAGGCTGATCAGGTGCAGGCAGTCTGAAGCGCGCCGCGGACGGTTCGCCGTCCGCCACAACAAACCCCGGCGCGTCGCGTCCGGGGTTTTTTGTTGCCTGATCGGGTCACCTTTGCCAGCCTTGTCCCGTCCTGTGCACGGCCTGGGCGCTGCTTTGAGCTGCTGACCGGACATGTTCGGGGCCTTCGCCAGGTTCCGAGCGGCGGCCGCACCGGCCGCAAGGCAAGCCCAGTCGGGCAAAGGGGGAGCAAGGCATGAACAGCGGGCGCCGACGACCCGAATGGATCGACCACCTCGCCGAAGGCATTCGCGAAGAGTGGGTCTGGCTGGTGCTGGGGCAGCTGGCGGTTGGCCTGCTGCTGGTGCTCATGGGCGTCATTGGCTGGCTGCCGGCCAAGGGTCTTTCCGGATACGTCGGCTGCTTCCTGCTGGTCTACGCCGCGCTGATCCTGTTTCAGCATCGCGAGTTCGACCTGCTGGGCGATGGTCTGCAGCGGCGTCTGCACAAGGCGATATCGAGCAGTGGCGTGGGCTTCTACGGCGTTGCCTGTCTTTCTCGCTTCCTCCAGCTGGAGTTGCATGACCTGATCGACGCGGTGGCCGAGTTCGAGGCCAGTCGACAGCAGCTGACCGGGATCGTCACCGAGTTCGTGATCGGATTCAGCGTGCAGTCGCTGATGAATTCGATCCAGTCACTGATCTGGCCGGTCAGCATGTTCGCCAGCTACGGCCTGATCAAGGCGGCGTCGATCCTCGGCCCGCTGTGGCTGCTGTACCGTTTCGGAGCGTGGTTGTATCCCGCTCTCCACGAGCAGATCGAAAAGGATGAGGCGCTGTCTGCGGACGACGCCGATGAGCAGGAACCGCCCTCGCCGCCACCGCCGCCTCGGCACTGATCGACCGCTCAGAAGATCCCCAGCAGCAGGCCCTCGCCGAGTGCCGCGCCGAGTTCGCGGCAGCGCGCCTGCTGATCGGCGGTAAGCTGCTTTGGCGCGAGAATCGCCTCGGTCGTCTGCGCCGCCATCATCAGCCGCAGCGGCTCGGCGATCCGGCGCCAGCGCAGGCCGGTGGCGATGCGATCGAGCTGGTGCTGCGCGCCGTCCCCGTCGCTGCCGGCACAGATCACGCTGGCATAGGCCAGGCCCTCGGTGCGCCCGAGCAGCGGGTAGTAGCAGCGGTCGAAGAAGTCCTTGATCCGTCCGCTCAGCGCGGCCAGGTTCTCGGCGGCCACGATCACCACCGCCTGACAGGCCAGCACGGCCTCGGGTTCGGCGCGGTCGGCATGCCGAAGATCGACGCGAACTCCGGAGCCCGCGCCGGCGGCGCCCGCGGCCAGCGTCTGCGCTGCCTGCCGGCAGGCGCCGGTCTGGCTGTGCCAGACAATCAGCAGGGTGGGTGTTCGGCTCATCGGCCAAGGGTAACCAGTCGGGCCGCCAGGGCGTAGCAGGGCTCGGGTGCAGACGGCCCAGGCGCTACAATGCGCGCCCCGAATCGTGTCCGGAGACCCTCCTTGATCAAGCCGCGAACCGCGCCCGGCGTGCTCGAACTGCTGCCGCTGGACCAGATTGCCTTCCAGGGCATGCTGGACACGATCCGTCGCAGCTACGAGCGCTTCGGCTTCCTGCCGGTGGAAACCCCGGTGATGGAACTGTCCGACGTGCTGCTGACCAAGACCGGTGGCGAGACCGAGCGCCAGGTGTACTTCCTGCAATCGACCGGCGCGCTGGCCGCGGCTGAACCCGGCGCCATGCCGGAGCTGGCGCTGCGTTTCGACCTGACCGTGCCGCTGGCGCGCTTCGTCGCCGAGCATGAGCACGATCTGGCATTTCCGTTCCGCCGCTACCAGATCCAGCGCGTGTACCGCGGCGAGCGCGCCCAGCGTGGCCGTTTCCGCGAGTTCTACCAGTGCGACATCGACGTCATCGGCAAGGACGGGCTGTCGGTACGCTTCGACGCCGAACTGCCGGCGGTAATCAATGCCGTGTTCGAGGAGCTGGACGTCGGTGAGTTCACCATCTGGCTGAACAACCGCAAGCTGATGCGCGGCTTCATGGAAGGTCTGGGCGTGGCTGATCCTGAGCGTCAGACCCTGCTCCTGCGCGAGGTCGACAAGCTCGACAAGCGTGGCGTCGAGGCGGTGCAGGCGACCCTTACCGGTGCCGACTTCGGACTCGCCACGGCCGACGCCGAGCGCCTGCTGGCCTTCGTCCAGGTCCGTTCCACCGGGCATGCCGATGCGCTGGCCAAGCTCGATGCGCTGGGGCAGGGCAGCGAGGCATTCAACGAAGGCCTTGCCGAGCTGCGCGAAGTGCTGAACCTGGTTCGTGCCTTCGGCGTGCCCGAATCGCGCTACGCCCTGAACCTGTCGATTGCGCGAGGGCTTGATTACTACACCGGCACGGTGTTCGAGACCACCCTCGACGCGTATCCGCAGATCGGCTCGGTGTGTTCGGGCGGACGCTACGAGAACCTGGCCGGCAACTACACCCGATCGCACCTGCCCGGCGTGGGCATCTCGATCGGCGCCACCCGACTTTACTGGCAGCTCCGCGAGGCAGGGCTGATCGACACCGCGACCAGCTCGGTTGAAGTAATGGTTGCGCAGCTTGATGAGGCGCGACTGCCGCAGTACCTTGAGTTGGCTGGCCTGCTGCGCGCCGCCGGGATCAACACCGAGGTCCAGCTGGAAGCCAAGAAGCTCGGCAAGCAGCTGCAGCATGCCGACCGCGCCGGGATCCGCTTCGTGGTGATGCTCGGCGAGGACGAGGAAGCGCGCAGCGTGGTGGCGGTCAAGGACATGCGCAAGCAGGAGCAGTTCGAGGTGGCACGAGGTGACCTTGCGCGCACCTTGCGGGTGGAGATCGAGCAGGCCCGCGCGATGAGCGAGGCGTCCCGTGGCTGAGCAAGGTCCCCTGGTTCTCGATGGCAGCAGCCTCGACCGCGCTGGCGTGGTCGCCGTGGCCTGTGGCGGACGCGGAGTCGAGCTTGATCCGTCCCAGCTTGGCGCGGTGCGCCGGGCGGCCGACTTTCTCGACGAGCAGGTGCGCCGGCAGGAGCCGATCTATGGCGTGAGCACAGGATTCGGCAGCAATGCCGACAAGCTGCTCGGCGCCCGCCGTGCCCGCGAGGGGCTGCCCGGTGCGGCTCCGGGCGAGCGGCCCTTGCTGGAAGAGCTGCAGCACAATCTGCTGATCACCCACGCGGTCTGCGTCGGCGAGCCGTTCCCGGTCGAGGTGGTGCGGGCCATGCTGGTGATCCGCATCAACACCCTGATGAAGGGCCATTCCGGAATCCGCGTGTCGACCCTTGAAGCGCTGGCCGGCCTGCTCAATCGCGGTGTCATCCCGGTCATCCCGCGCAAGGGCTCGGTCGGCGCCAGTGGCGATCTGGCCCCGCTGTCGCATCTGGCCATCGTCCTGCTCGGCGGCGGTGAGGCGATCTACGCCGGTGAGCGCCTGTCCGGCGCCGAGGCCCTGCGCCGTGCCGGCCTTTCGCCGATCCGCCTCTCGCACAAGGAAGGGCTGGCGCTGAACAACGGCACCACCCAGATGCTGGCGACCGCGGTGCTCGCGCTGGCACGGATGGAGTCCCTGCTGGAGACCGCCGACCTCGCCGCTGCGATGACCCTGGAAGCCTTCGCCGGCCGCGGCCGTGCCTTCGAGGAGAAGGTTCACGCGCTGCGCCCGCACCCGGGCCAGGTGGCCGCCGCCGCAAGCGTTCGCGACAAGCTGGCCGGATCGACCCTGATCGACTGTCCCTATCACCTCGTTCCACGCTTCCGGCCGTGGCTGCCGGACTCCTGGTCGCTGGCCGAGGACCAGATGCAGCACTTCGACATCGCCTGGGACTGGGTGCCGCCGGCGCAGCGCCACGGCCGGGAGATGTTCTATCAACGTTTCCTGCCGTTCCGCGGCGGCAAGAAGCATCAGCCGCAGGACGCTTACTCGCTGCGTTGCATGCCGCAGGTGCATGGCGCGGTGCGCGACGCGCTGGCCCAGGCGATCCGGGTCATCGACATCGAGCTCAACGCGGTCACCGACAACCCGCTGCTGTTCCCGGATACGCCGGACGCCCAGGTCATCGAGGATCAGGTGATCTCCGCCGGACACTTCCACGGTATGCCGCTGGCGCTGGCGATGAGCTACCTGAAGGCGGCGATCCCGGTTCTGGCCAGCATCTCGGAGCGGCGCCTCAACAAGCTGGTCGATCCGGCCACCAGTGACGGCCTGCCGGCCTTCCTGATCGGCAACGAGGACGCGACCGATTCCGGCTTCATGATCGTTCAGTACACAGCCGCCGCCCTGGTCAATGATCTGGCATCCCGCGCGCACCCGGCCTCGGTCTATTCGATCCCGACCTCGGCCAATGCCGAGGACCACGTGTCGATGGGCGCCAACGAGGCGCGCCATGCGCTCGACATGACCGAGGATCTCGGCTACGTGCTGGCGCTGGAGCTGTACACCGCCGCCCAGGCGCTCGACTACCGGCGCGACATGATCAATGCCGCGCGGCGTCTTGCCCGCCGCGGCGATCTCGACGCGCTGTGTTCGAAGATCAGCAACGCGCCGGGCAAGGACGCCGCGGATTACCCGACCTTCCGCAGCGAATGCGCCGAACTGCTGCGCCAGCTGGCAGCGATGGAGGAGTTTCAACCATCGCCGCGGGTGCAGTCACTGCTCGAACGCATCCGCAGCGAGATCCCCTTCATGCGCCGCGACCGCGCCATGGACGCCGAAGTACGCAGGATCTGCGAGCTGGTCGAACAGGGAGTGTTGCTGAGCGAGGAGCGACGCTAGCGTTGCTCCTGCGGCTCCGGAATCGGCGGGCGGGAGCTCGGTCGAGGCCTATTGGGGGCGCAACCTGTCGCTTCCGCGCCAGTCAGGGCTGACATTGGCGTTGCCGATCGATCGGGCCGAGAAACCCCGGCTGCGGGAGGTCGGGTGAGCGTTGGCCGCGGTGTCGCTTCTTGGAGTTGCCTTCCGCTCAGGATCGGGACTTGGCGTCCTCGCTGGGGTTCTGGGCGGGCGGGCTCGGTGTGCCAATGGGGGCAGGGGTGTGTGGGTCGACTGCCTGCCTGAGGATTCGCCGTTCCAGCCAGCGCTTGAGAACTCGCGCGCGGCGTTTGCCCTGGG
>CAYGMG010000129.1:0-11227 GCA_964350895.1 uncultured Lysobacter sp. | reverse complement strand
GCGGCTAGCGAGCCTGCTGCCCTTCGACCACGAAGCCTGGCTTGATGTGGGAGCGAATCGTATCCGCGACCGCAGCGCGACAGGCTTGCCACTGACTGCGGTTAGATCGAGACGTCGCGGTCGCGGATACGATCCGCTCCCACAGAACGCCGGTGCAATGGATGGGCATCGACGAACGGCAACATTGCGCCCAACCCGGGCGTCGGAGGGCAGCCCCTCCCCGACCTCGACGGTCGGGGAGGGCGACCCCCGCGTGCTGCGCGGATATCGGAGGTGGCGGGGTTACACCACGCCCTGGGCGATCATTGCGTCGGCGACCTTGACGAAGCCGGCGATGTTGGCGCCCTTGACGTAGTCGACGTACTTGTCCTTGTCGCTCGACCCGTACTTGACGCAGCGGTCGTGGATGCTCTGCATGATGTCGCGGAGCAGGCGCTGCAGCTCGTCTTCCTTCCAGGTGATGCGCGCCGAGTTCTGGCTCATCTCGAGGCCCGACACGCCAACCCCGCCAGCGTTCGCCGCCTTGCCCGGGGCAAACATGATCCGCGCCGCCTGGAACAGATGCACAGCCTCGAGCTCGGTCGGCATGTTGGCGCCTTCGGAGACCGCGATCACGCCGTTGTCGAGCATCATCTTGGCATCGTCGGCATTGATCTCGTTCTGCGTCGCGCAGGGCACGGCGAGCGTGCCGGGCACCGACCAGGGACGCGCGCCGCCGCCGTGGTACTCGGCGCCGAACTTCTCCGCGTACTCCTCGATCCGCCCGCGGCGCTTGTTCTTCAGCTCCTTGACGAAGGCCAGCTTCTCTTCGTTGATGCCGTCCTTGTCGTAGATGAAGCCGTCCGAGTCACTCAGGGTGACCGGCTTGGCGCCGAGATGAAGCAGCTTCTCGACTGCATGCTGGGCGACGTTGCCCGAGCCCGAGACGATCGCCACGTGGCCTTCGGGGGTCTTGCCTACATGCTTGAGCATGTCCTGCAGAAAGTACACCGCGCCGTAGCCCGTGGCC
Source organism: uncultured Lysobacter sp. (assembly GCA_964350895.1). Taxonomy (GTDB): domain Bacteria; phylum Pseudomonadota; class Gammaproteobacteria; order Xanthomonadales; family Xanthomonadaceae; genus Pseudomarimonas. The sequence goes on along the minus strand of CAYGMG010000129.1, from coordinate 10,218 downwards.
TCGGTGCGGATCGGACTGCCGCCGTACTCCATGCCCTTGCCGGTCAGCACGCCAACGTAACGATTGGTGATGCGCTTGAACTGGCCGAACATGTAGCCGATCTCGCGACCGCCGACGCCGATGTCGCCGGCCGGAACGTCGGTGTCCTCGCCCACATGCCGGTACAGCTCGGTCATGAAGGCCTGGCAGAAGCGCATGATCTCGGCGTCGGACTTGCCCTTGGGATTGAAGTTCGAGCCGCCCTTGCCGCCGCCCATCGGCAAGCCGGTGAGCGCGTTCTTGAAGGTCTGCTCAAAGGCCAGGAACTTGAGAATCCCCTGGTTCACCGACGGGTGGAAACGGATGCCGCCCTTGTAGGGGCCGATCGCGTTGTTGTTCTGGATCCGGTAACCGCGGTTGACCCGCACGTTGCCCGAATCGTCCTGCCAGCAGACGCGGAAGCTGATCACCCGGTCCGGCTCCGCCATGCGCTCGAGGATCTGGTGCTCGTGGTACTTCGGATGGTCCTTGATGTAGTCCAGTACGCTGGCGGCGACTTCCTTGACCGCCTGGATGAACTCCGGCTGGCCCGGGTTGCGCTTGTCTACCCCATCGACGAACTCGTCCAGCGTTGGCACGTGGTCACGGCTCATGCTTCCTCTCCCCTTGGGTTGGGCGGCCCACCCCTGGACCGCGGTATCCGGAGCCTACTCCTTGCCGGCCACAGGCGGAACCGCAAACGCGGAGAGAGTTCGCCCTCCGCCGGCGGCGGAGCGCGGCTGGCGGGCAGCGGACGGCGCCGGCTTGCACTACCCTTCAAGGCTCGCCGACTAGCCCGCCGCCATGACCCAGCTATTGATTGAACGCCGCGACCCGTTTGTCCTGGTGCGCCTGAATCGTCCAGAGAAGCGCAACGCACTCAGCTTCGAGCTGCTGCGCGCGCTACGCGGTGCGGCGCGCTCCCTGGCGGCTGACCGCAACCTTCGCGGGGTGGTGCTGTGCGGGGCTGGTCCGGCCTTCTGCGCCGGCATCGATCTCGGCGAAGTGGCCTCCCCGCGCAACCGGCTGTTCGCCTTCTGGGAACTGCTGCGCCCCGGCCGCAGCCTGTTTCAGCAGGCCATGCTCGCCTGGCGCGAGCTGCCGGTTCCGGTGGTCGCGGCCGTGCACGGCCCGTGCTTCGGCGCTGGCCTGCAGCTGGCGCTTGCTGCTGATCTGCGGATCGCCCATCCGCAGGCGAAACTCTCGGTGATGGAGGCGCGCTGGGGGCTGGTTCCGGACATGGGCCTGACCACCACACTGCGCGGCCTTGTGCGTGCCGACGTCGCCCGCGAGCTGAGCCTGAGCGCGCGCGAGGTCGAGGCCGGCGAAGCACTGCCACTCGGCTTGGTCAGCCGCCTCGATGAGCAGCCAGAGGAGGCCGCGCTGGCCTGGCTTGCGAGCCTGTCCGAGCGCTCGCCGGATGCCTTGCTCGCGGTAAAGCGGGTTCTCGACGCCTCGCTCGAACGCAGCCCCGGGCGCGCACTGGCGCTGGAGAAGCGCTGGCAGCTCAAGCTGCTGCTCGGTCGCAACCAGCGCATCGCCGTGCGTCGCGGCCGCGGCGACCAGGAAGCCTGTTTTGCGCCACGCCAGTTCCGCGGCTGAACCCCAATCTCAGCCCCGGCGACGCCAGCTTGTCAGGCTGCGCCGCCTGTTCCGCGAGGATTCCCGCCATGTCGCTGCGTGATCGCCAACCCCTGCTGCTGCGCCGCCTGGACGAGGTGAGCTGGCGCCGTTCCGGACGCCGGGTGTGGCTGGACGCAGCCGCCGATGACCTGTCCGGACGCCAGGTCTATCGCTACGCCTCACTGGCGGAAACCCTGCTCTGGCTGCAGCAGGGCCGCAGCGCCTTCGCCAGGCCGGCGACCTGGAGCGACCGCTACGAGCGGCACGTCGCCGAGCGTTTGTGGCAGGCCGATGGCGCGCTGGCCGGCATCGAGGTGCACCTCAAGTGCCTTAGCTTCGAGTTTGGCTCGGAAGCGCTTTGGCGTACCTATTCCGGAACCGGCGGCGTGCTGCGTCTTGGCCTGCCGCTGCGCGATCTGGTTGCCGAGCTGAACCGTGTCCCCTTGCCGCGCGGCACCCGAGTGATGATCGGCCGCTGCCGCTACCTCGATGAGCGCGATCTGCAGCGCGCCCTGCTGCGCCTGTCGCGCGAACTGCTGGCCGGCGCCGATCCGCACTCGGTGGCGATGCAGGCCCTGCTGCTCAAGCGCTCAGGCTTTGCCTGGGAGAACGAACTACGGATTGCCCTGCTGGCGTCGCCCGGCAGCGAGCCATTGCCGGTCCGCATGGTTGAAGGCCTGCGCCCGCAACGCCTGCGTAGCATCCAGATCGACCCCTATCTGCCGGCTTGGCAGGCTTCGGCCTGGACCGAGCTGCTGTCCGGGCTATGCGCCAGCGGCGTGCGGGTCCGGCAGTCCGGCTTCGATGCCGAGCCGACCGGCCGTCACCAGACCTGATCACGCAGTCGCTGCGCACTGAGCGCGTCGGCAGGCTGGGCGACGATGCCGCCGACATCGCCGACCCGCAGATGAATCCGGGTGCCGTCGACCAAGGGCAGGTAGGCACTGCTGCCGAAGTCCGCATCCAGCATCGGCATCCAGCTCGCCCAGCGCCGGGTCAGCTGCCAGGCGTCCCACTGCGCAGGGGTCGCCAGCGCATGCACGCTACGCGGCACACTGCGCTCTTCCTCTAGATCCACATAGCGGCCGGACAGGCGCTCGGGCAGGTACAAGCGCGGCGCCCCCAACAGGGCGGCCGGGAGCTTCCAGCGCAGCAGGCGCACGTCGAACTGCCATTGGTCGCCGCGGACCTGGTAGCGGGCAGGCACCGCGCCGGGCAGGCTAACGGTCACTTCGTAGTGCTTGCCGTCGAGCTGGCGCGCGGCCACCTCGGCGATCAAGGTGCCCGGGCGAAACGGCTGGTAGTGGGCCACTGCCGCCGCCAGTAGCGCTGCCAGCAGGGCCAGCAACAGCAGGCCCGCCGAAAGCAGCCGACGCAGCCCCCGCCAGCGCGCCCGCGCAGCGGGCCAGGCCCAGATCGCCATGAAGGCGCAGGCCAGGGCGAAGATCGTGAGTAGGGTAGCGGCAGACATCGGCGGCAGGCGAACCTCGATAGAGCGCAATGCAGAGCGCACATGTGCCGAGCACAACAACGCCGGCGCAGTGGCCGCCAGACTACACGCTGGGCACCTTGGCGACATGCCCTGACCGCGCTACACGCAAGCTGGCAGGGTCTGGACCAAGCGGAGCCAGCGGGCCTGCCCGGAAGATCGCGCCTAGCGTCCTGTCCCGGAAATACATCGCAGAATTCGCTCGGTCTGCGCCGCCGATGCTGCGTTGCTCGTCGTCACCGTAGCGCTGCCATGCCTTTGCCGGCCCCTGCCGGGGCGTTCGCTGGGTCCGACGAGTCCACCGGACTCGTCGAGGCGCCCGCGCTCACCCTCGCGCCTTGCCTCGACGACGCATCCGCGTCGCGACTTCAACAACGTATCTCCGGGACAGGACACTAGCGGGTCATCACCAGCAAGGCATGCCGTTCCATCGACGAGCCCCTTGAACTGACCGCCGTCCTGATTCGCCCGCCGATGCTCGCCGGCCTAGGGGAAAACGGAGAGAGAGCCACCTACGCACCGCCGCGGGGGCGGTGTCGGGCCGGCATCACGGCCGGTGCGTCGCGCTACCCAGACTCCCGCCGCGTCGGCGGAGGGTTCAGGCCGCGTCGCTGTAGACCACGATCTCCTCGATCTCACCCCACTCATCGTCATCGACCAGATGGTGCTCGACGACGGTATGCGGGGCCTGATCCTCACCTTCAGAGCGTGCTGCAGTGCGCTGCTCCTCGGTGTCCTCGATCGCGGGCAGGGTCGGCTCGACCAAGTGCATCCCTCCAGATCCACAGGACCACCGTGAAGGCCATTGTCTTCGCCTTCACGGATTGGCCGAGTATGCACGGCGGCGGTGCAAGGAACGCATCAGGAATCTCCCCGGGCGACGGATGGCCCGTCGGCGGGTCGAAACGGTCGCGCTGCGGAGCGCGAAGTCGCGTCGGGAGGCAAGCAGCGAAGAAGCGTCCTGCGGTCCCGACTGCGAGCCGATTCCACCCAGCCATCGCGACGACGATTGCGCGTGAGCGGGGTAGGAGAAGCCAAGGGCCGGTTCGGGCGCATAGCTGCCGTTCGCAGGGCGCGCCGGCGAGCTGTTGTGGGAGCGGATCGTATCCGCGACCGCAGCGCGACAGGCTTGCCACTGACTGCGGTTAAATCGAAGCTCCGCGGTCGCGGATACGATCCGCTCCCACAGAAGGCCGGCGCAATGGATGGGCATCGACGAACGGCAAATATGCGCCCTCTGTCCCCCTTCGCGAGCGCCCGTGCCAGTTCGGCCTGGCTGGGATATGCCGGACGTTCCAGCCGTGACTGCGTACTCGGGCTGCTGCCTCGCTCCGAGCCGGCACTCATAGCGCATTCGGCTGGCGGTGCGGGGCTTGCCTGGCACCTTGCTCGGCGCATGGCATTGCGGGGAGCGGCGAGGCACATGGCGACAGTTGAATCGTACGAACTTTGACGTAGACTCGGTCCTGTCGGCCGGGCTGCGGCCGGCGCCCCCTGCTGAGGACGAGCCCATGGCCCCACGCACTGCCACGCCCCGACCCACCGAAAGCGAACTGGCCATTCTTGGCGTCCTGTGGGACCGCGGCGAAGCGACGGTCCGCGAGGTCCACGAATCGCTGTACGGCGACGACGGCGGCTACACGACGGCGCTGAAGATGCTCCAGGTAATGCATGCCAAGGGCCTGGTGCGCCGCGACGAGCGTCAGCGCGCCCACGTGTACAAGGCAGCGATCAGCAAGTCGGCCACCCAGAAGCGGGCCACGGCCGAGCTGGTCCAGCGGCTGTTTGACGGGCGGCCGGCTGAGCTGGTGTTGCGCGCTCTGGGCAGCGACAAGGCGCCGAGCACTGCCGAGCTGGTGCAGATCCGCGAATTGCTGGATCGGCTGGAGCAGGGGCGCCGCCATGACTGATCTGCTGCAGCGAAGCGCACCTTGGCTCGATGCAATCGGCTGGGCCTTGCTGCACTCCCTTTGGCAGGCGCTGCTTCTGGCCCTGCTGTTTGCCTGCCTGCGGCGCCCACTCAAACGCGCGCCGGCGGAGCTTCGTGTTGTGCTCGGCGAGGCGGCCCTGCTGGCCTGTCTGTTACTGCCAGCGCTGAGCGCATGGAGCATGACCGTCGCCTTGCCGGCGGCCGGATCGGCGCTTCCCGGCTGGGCGATGCCGGCGCAGCGCGCGGTGGAGGCCGGTCGCGAACTGCCGCTGACGGTGATGCTCGCAGCGAGCTGGGCGCTCGGCGTGGCCCTGCTCTCGCTGCGCGCCGCGCTGCGCTGGCGGCGCCTGCGGCGGATGGTCGATGACGCCCGCCCGGTGGATGCGGGCTGGCAGCGACGTCTGCAGGCGCTGTGCCTGCAGCATGGCGTGCGCGTGCCGGTGCGCTGGCTGGAGTCGGTCGAGGTGGCATCGCCGATGCTGGTCGGCTGGCTGCGCCCGGTCATCCTGTTTCCGCTGGGGATGACCGTGGGTCTGCCGCCGCGACAGATCGAGCTGTTGCTGGTCCACGAACTGGCCCATGTCCGGCGCGCGGACTTCCTGTTCAACCTGCTCCAGCTGGTGGTCGAGACGCTGTTGTTCTTCAATCCGGCGGTTCGCTGGTTGTCGGCCCAGGTGCGCCACGAGCGCGAGCTGGCCTGCGATGACCGGGTTACCGCCAGCGACCCGGACCAGCGCACCGCCTATGCGCGGGCTCTGTTGGCCGTGGCCGAACATCGCCAGGCGCATGCGGAGCTGGCTGTGGCCGCCACGGGTGGCGTGCTGCTGCAGCGCGTGCGCCGGATCGTCGGCGAGGAGGACCTCGATCCGCGCGGCAGCGGGCTGCGTGCGGTGCTTGTCGCGGCCATGCTGGCCTGCCTGATGGCCTTGGGTCTGCGCGCTGTGCAGCCGGCTATCGATGCCATCGCGCTGGCGCCGATCGAGCGCCTGCTCGGCCAGGGCCTGCGCGCGGTGGGCGTCGAGCCGCTGCGGCTTGCAGCAGCGGACCTGGCGGGTCTCGCCATCGAGCCCTTGCGCCCGGCGGAGTTGCCTGCCGAGGCACCGGCGCCGTTGCCGGCGCTGGCCCGCGCCGCGCCGGCAGCGACTGCCCTGCAGCTCGCTGCGATCGACCTGCGCTTGGCCCCGCCGGTGCTGCTGGATGCTTCCGCCCCGGTCACGCCGCTTGCGCCGCTGGAGTATTCGGCGCCGAGCTATCCCCGGGCGGCGCGGCTGGCCGGCACCGAGGGCTGGATCGAGCTCAGCTATCGGATCGCCGCAGACGGGCGCGTTGGCGAGATCGAAGTCCTGGCGGCCGAGCCACGGGGTGTGTTCGATGCCGCGGCGCGCAACGCACTGCGCGGCTGGCGCTTCCCGGCTGCCGCCGGCGGTGATGTCCGTCAGCAGCGCTTTGACTTCAGCCTGGGCGACGAGCGCTCCGGCGGCGTCGCTGCCTGCGACGAGCCGCTGACCGGGTCACGGATCTGCCGCCGCGGTCCCGGGCCGGGGGTTGCCAACGTCATCAGCCTGGATGCGTCCGCGCTGCGCTGACCGGCCTGCCCGGCGGTGACGGGGCAGGGGTCGCCGGGGTAGTCTTGGCCGATGAAAATCCTCGTTATCGAAGACAATCAGGATATCGCCGCCAACCTGGGCGACTACCTGGAAGATCAGGGCCACACCGTCGACTTTGCCGCCGACGGCGTCACCGGCCTGCACCTGGCGGTGGTCAACGAGTTCGACGTCATCGTCCTTGACCTCAACCTGCCCGGCATGGATGGCCTGGAGGTATGCCGCAAGCTGCGCCAGGAAGCGCGCAAGAGCACGCCAGTTCTGATGCTCACCGCGCGCGATGCGCTGGAGCAGAAGCTGGCCGGATTCGATGTCGGCGCCGACGACTATCTGGTCAAACCCTTCGCCCTGCAGGAAGTCTCGGCACGGCTTGCCGTGCTGCAGCGTCGCGGCAAGGGCGTCGGGCCGCGGGTGCTCAAGGTGGCTGACCTCGCCTACAACCTCGACACCCTCGAAGTGGATCGCGCTGGCAAGTCGATAACGCTCAACCCGACCGCGCTGAAGATCCTGCAGGCGCTGATGGAGGCCTCGCCCGCGGTGGTCACCCGCCAGGATCTGGAAACCCGGGTCTGGGGCGAAGAGTTGCCCGACTCGGACAGCCTGCGCGTGCATATCCACGGTCTGCGCGCCGCGGTCGACAAGCCCTTCCCGGTCCAGCTGATCCAGACCCGTCACGGCATTGGTTACCGGATCGCCGGCGAAGCGCCAGAGTAAGGGGGGCAGGGTGGCCAGCAAGGGCCGGCTTTTCCGGCGCCGCCTGCGCGCGCGCATCATCGTTTCCTTTGTCCTGCTCGGCACCGGGCTGACCGCGGCCTTCGCCCTGGCCACCCTGCTGCTGCGCTCGAACATCGAGAACGACCTTATCGACTCCTGGCTGGCTCGCGAGGCGAAGAACTTCGTCGAGTTCAAGCGCGAGAACCCGGACCCCAACGCGCCGTTCGCGTTGTCCCGGCAGATCGAGATCATCGCCCGCTCGCCGCGGACCATTTCCAACCTTCCATTCGCCTGGCAGCGTCTGGACACCGGCGTCTACGAGATGGTCGATGACGACGAGAGCGGCGAGAAGCGCCCCTACAAGCTGGCTGTCTACCGCGGCGAGGACATCATCAGCTTCATGCGTTACGACTTCAGTCAGGAGCAGCTCAGCCAGCGCAACCTGGTGATCGCCCTGCTCGCTACCCTGGTGGCGTTCTCGATCCTGGCCTTCCTGCTCGGCGTGTGGGCATCGCGGCGGGTGATGCAGCCGGTATCCGACCTGGCCACCCGGCTGCAGCAGTTCAGCGAGGGTGGGCAGCCCGAACCGCTGGGTCCGCACTTCGCCGATGACGAGGTGGGCCAGCTGGCGGCAGCGCTTGACGACTACTCCGAACGGCTGACCGCCCTGGTTCGCCGCGACCGCGAGTTCAACGCCGATGTCAGCCACGAGCTACGCACGCCGTTGGCGGTGATCCGCGGCGCCAGCGAGCTGATGCAGGCGGTACCGGATCTGGACGAAAAGGCCGCGACCCGGCTCAAGCGGATCGAGCGTGCAGTTGCCCAGTGCACCGACCTGATCGAGGCCCTGCTTACCCTGTCGCGCAGCGAACGCGGACATGGCGCAGGTGACCTGCGCCGGATCATTGGACAGATCGTCGAGGCGCAGCGCTTGGCGATGCGCGGAAAGTCGGTGGAACTGGTTGTCGAGGAGGGTGCACAGGTGGTGGTCGATGCGCCCGAGTCCGTACTTTCAGTGGCGCTGGGCAACCTGATCGGCAACGCGGTGAAGTACACCGGGCAGGGCGAAGTACGTATCCGGATCACCCGCGAGGCCGTGGTGATTACCGACAGCGGCCCGGGGATCGGCGCCGAGGACGCCGGCCACCTATTCGAGCGCGGGGTTCGTGGTCGCGGCAGCGAGAGCAGCAAGGGCGCCGGCATTGGTCTTGCGATCGTCACCCGGCTGTGCGAGCTGTACGGCTGGGAAGCGCGGCTCGCGCCGCGCGGCGATGGCCAGTCCGGCGCGGTAGCGACCCTGCGCTTTTCGAAGTAGGGCAGGTTTCAACCCGCCTTCCTCGGAAGCCAGGACGGAAGATGCGATCCGGGATCGGCTGCTGACTCCGAAGCGATGCAGCACGCCGCTCGATCTGCGTGCCCGGTCCGGATGAAGGCTCGAGACCCGTCCTACACCGCGTCGAGCCAGCCCCATTTGTCGGCGGTGGTGCCGCGGAACAGGCCGAAGAAGGCCTCCTGGATCTGCCGGGTCACCGCGCCGGGCTTGCCTGTGCCCACCGGCTTGCCGTCGACCGAGCGCAGCGGGGTGATTTCGGCGGCGGTGCCGACCATGAACACCTCGTCGGCGAAGTACAGCGTCTCGCGCGGCAGGTCGCGCTCAATGACTTCGATGCCGGCCTCGCGGGCCAGGGTCATCACCGTGTTGCGGGTGATCCCGCTGAGGATGCCGGCGGATGCCGGCGGCGTGTTCAGCACGCCGTCGACCACCAGGAACAGGTTCTCCCCGGCGCCTTCACTGATCAGGCCGCTGCTGGCCATCGCGATGCCCTCGCCAAAGCCCAGTCGGCGCGCCTCGCGGGCGATCAGCTGGCCAGATAGATAGTTGCCGCCGGCCTTGGCGCCACTGGGGATGGTGTTCGGGGCCATCCGCTGCCAGCTCGAAACCATGGCGTCGATGCCGGTCTCCAGCACGCCGGCGCCAAGGTAGGGGCCCCATTCCCAGGCGGCGACGGCGACATCGGTCGGAGTATCTGCCGAGAGGCCGAAACCACCCAGGCCACGAAACGCTACAGGACGCAGGTAGGCGGTCTTCAGTCCGTTGGCCTGGAGCACCTCGCGGCAGGCGGCTTCCAGCACGTCCTGCGGATAGGGCATGCCGATGTCGTAGACCTTGGCCGACAGGTACAGGCGCTTCATGTGGTCGCCGAGGCGGAAGATCACCGGGCCCTTTGGTGTCTCATAACAGCGTATTCCCTCGAATACCGAGGAGCCGTAGTGCAGCGCATGGGCCATGACGTGGGTGGTGGCATCGGCCCAGGGCTTGATGCTGCCGTTGTGCCAGATGTGGGCCGGGTAGTTGTGCGCCATGGTTTGCTCCGCTGCGGTTCGCTGCATGATGCGGGAGCGGGCAAAGGCACAGCAAGCCGGCCGCCTCGCTCAGGGCGGCAGCCAGTAGCAGCCGGCGTGCGCGATCAGCGGGAATCGGGCGATCAGCGAGCCGGCGTCAGCGCTGGCTCCGACCAGCAACTCCGTGGGCAACAGGCGCGGCGCCTCGGGCGGTGCCTCGCCGGCCCACAGCCAGCTGTCGTCAGCGCGTGCCGGGATCAGCTCGAACGAGAGCGGCGCCGCGGCACTCATCCTGCGCGCTGCGGCAAACACCCGTCCGCTGGCGCCGCGCCCGGCGGCCGGCCAGTGATACAGGCCGGCCAGGGAGTTGAGGTCCTTGCGGGCCGCGGCCTCGACCAAGGCCCTGCCCAGCGCCTCCGGGGTCGGGCCGGGGCAGCCGGCGGCGGCGGCGGGCGGAGCCAGGGGAAGGTCTGGATCCTGCTCATCGGCAGTCCCTG
>CAYGMG010000128.1:0-11375 GCA_964350895.1 uncultured Lysobacter sp. | reverse complement strand
GCGGATACGATCCGCTCCCACAACAGCTCGCCGGCGTGCCCTGCGAGCGGCAGCTTCGCGCCCGCCTGCGTCCTTGGCGCCGAGCCAGGGACCGCCACCGGACACTTTGTCTTCGATCTGTTCACCTCAGCTCACCTCAGCCTCTGGCACTCCGCCGATTCGGCAAGCAGGACTACACTGGTCGCTTTCCCGAGGGAGTCCACCGATGCGTGATGCCCGTTCATGGCGGCTGCTGGCCGTTTGCTTGATCGCCACACCCCTGCTCTTCGCTGCAGGCTGTCAGCAGGCCGATCCCCCGCCTGCGCCGGGCATAGCGCCTGCAGCGAGCGCCGAGCCGGCGCGTCCAAGCAAGCAGTACACCATCGAGGAGTTTGTTGCCTCGACCGGCGTCGGCGGCGCCTCGTTCAGCGCCGACGAGTCAAAGATCCTGTTCTCGTCGAACAAGAATGGCGTGTGGAATGTCTACAGCATGCCGGTGACTGGCGGCGACTGGACCGCGGTGACCGAGTCGAGCACCGACAACAGCTATGCCGTTGCCTACTTCCCCGACGATGACCGGGTGCTGTTGACCCGTGACCAGGCCGGCAATGAGCTGAACCACCTGTTCGTGCGGGAGGCCGACGGCAGCGAGCGCGACCTCACCCCGGGCGAAAACCTCAAGGCGGATTTCGCCGGCTTCAGCCACGACGGCAGCGCCTTCTTCGTCGCCCACAACGGCCGCGATCCGCGCTTCTTCGACATCTACCGCTTCGATGCGAAGAGCTACGAGTCGGAACGCATCTTCGAGAACACCGAGGGCTACCAGCCGGCGGGCATCTCGGGTGACGGCGCCTGGATCGCGCTTGGCAAGGCCAACACCACCAACGACTCCGACCTCTACGTGCTGGAAGTCGCCAGTGGCAAGGTGACCCATGTTTCCGCGCACGAAGGTGAGGCCGCGTTCGACGCTCAGGACTTCAGCCCGGACAACCAGTGGCTGTACTACACCGCCAACGACGCCGGCGAGTTCGCTGCGCTGCGGCGGGTGAAACTCGGCGACTGGACCCATGAGCCGGTGCGCCAGGCGGACTGGGACATCGTCTACGCCTACTTCTCGCACCATGGCAAGTATCTGGTCATCGGCACCAATGAGGACGGCAGCACCAAGGTGCGACTGTTCGATGCCGCCAGCATGGCCGAGCAGCCGCTGCCGGCCCTGCCCGAAGGCGAGATCCGCGGTGTCAGCGTCGCCCGTAGCGAACAGCGCATGGCCTTCTACCTCAATGGCGACCGCCAGCCGAGCGATCTCTACGTGCTCGAATTCGGCGGCCAGCCGCGCGCGCTGACCAGCTCGCTGAACCCGGCGATCGACCCGAAGGACCTGGTGGCCTCGGAAGTCGTGCGCTTTGCGAGCTTCGACGGGATGGAGATCCCCAACATCCTGTGGAAGCCGCACCAGGCCACGGCCGAGAACAAGGCACCGGCCCTGGTCTGGGTGCACGGCGGCCCGGGCGGACAGACCACCCGCGGCCACAGCGCCTTCATCCAGTACCTGGCCAACCACGGCTACGTGGTGCTCGGCATCAACAACCGCGGCAGCTCGGGCTATGGCAAGACCTTCTTCGCCGCCGATGACGGCAAGCACGGCCGCGAGCCGCTGTGGGACACCGTCGAGGCCAAGAAGTACCTGCAGACCCTGGACTACGTCGACCCCGACAGGATCGGCATCATCGGCGGCAGCTATGGCGGCTACATGGTGCTCTCGGCGCTGGCCTTCCAGCCGGGCGAGTTCAAGGTCGGAGTGAACATCTTCGGCGTCTCCAACTGGTTGCGCACCCTGGAAAGCATCCCGCCTTACTGGGAGAGCTTCCGCGAGGCGCTGTACAAGGAGATCGGCAACCCGGAAACCCAGCGCGACTTCCTGATCGAAACCTCGCCGCTGTTCCACGCCGACAAGATCAATGTCCCGCTGATGGTCCTGCAGGGCGCCAATGACCCGCGGGTGATCAAGCCCGAGTCCGATGACATCGTCGCCGCGGTGCAGAAGAACGAGGTCCCGGTCGAGTACGTGGTGTTTGACGACGAGGGCCACGGTTTCTCCAAGAAGAAGAACCAGATCGAGGGCTATGGCCGGGTGCGCGCCTTCCTCGACAAGTACCTCAAGGGGGACGCGCCCACGCCCCCGCAGGGCTGAGCGCAGCGACCGACAGCGCAGCGGGGCCGGGCACTGCCTGCCCCGCTGCGCTCGGCGGAGCAAGCTGTTAGGTTGCTGACGCGACGCAGACGCAGGATGGTGGGACATTCACCCGGCGTGGACACGGCGGCAGTTTTCCCGCGTAGACTCCAACGAAGGCTGCCCCCGCGTCGGTTGCGCCGGGGGCGATAGTCGGACAGCAGCCCTGCGATAGCGTGGAGATCGGTCATGGAGCCCTCAAGCGCGGCACTGGCACTGGATCGCGACCTGTTCGTCCGCGACCTGCTCGGCGAGCTCTCCGGATTGATCGAGGAAGTGGTCGGGCTAGAAGAGGCGCGCGGCTTCATCGCCTTGGTCGGGCAGCGCATCGGCAGCCGCATCGACGCCCTGTACCGCCCGCATCTGGGCGAGGGTGACTGGCCGGTCGGGCAACTGGCCAAGGTGCTGGTCGACCTCAAGCGCCGGATCAACGGCGGCTTCAGCATCGAGGCGGTCGAGGCGGGGCGAATCATCCTGGTCAACGACGCCTGCCCGTTCGGGGACAAGGTGCTCGGTCGGCCGTCCCTGTGCATGATGACGTCCAACGTGTTCGGCACCATCGCCGCCGAGCACCGCGGCTTTGCCCAGGTCACTCTCGAGGAAACCATCGCCGCCGGCGACGGCCGCTGCCGGGTGGTGATCCATCTCGATTCCGCGGCCCCGATTGCCGGGGCACGCCAGTACCGCCGGGCCTGAGCACATGTCTGTCCCGGATCTCGACCAGCTCTTCGACCTGCTTCCCATGCCCCTGCTGCTGCTCGACGAGCGCGGCCGGCTGCTGCGCAGCAGCCGGCACGCCTGCGAGTTGCTCCCCGGCATCGCCACGGCGCAGGATCAGCCGCTGTGCGATCGCCTGCTGGATGGCGCGGAACTGATCCAGCGCATGGCCGAGTGTCGCCGCAGCACCCAGGCTCTGCCGGTTCGCCTGCACTTCCGCGATGCCCGCGACAGCAAGGGCCTGCAGGCCACCCTGTCCCACCTGTCGGGGTCAGAGGGCTGGGACGGCGGTTTCCTCGTTGCGCTCAAGCCGCACTGGGAGGCCGTGCGGCGCTTCGTCGCTCTGCGCGAGCAGCTCGATCGGGTCGATGCGGAAATGGCCCGGCGCAATCGGGCGGAGAACGCCCTGCGCGATCGCGAAGCCTGGCTGAGGGTGGTCCTGCAGAGCATCGCCGATGGGGTGCTGACCACCGATGTCGACGAGCGCATCACCTGGATGAACCCCACCGCCGAGGCGATGAGCGGCTGGAGCGCGGCGGAAGCGCTTGGCAAACCGGTCCAGCTGGTGCTCGACCTGGTCACCGAGGGCAGCCGGCATCCGGCGCCCAACCCACTGAGCGCGGCGATGCGTGATCGGCGTCCGACCGGGATGCTGGACGACACCGTCCTGCTGGCACGCGACGGCCGCGAGGTGGCGGTGGAGGATTCCGCGGCGCCGATCTTCAACGACCGCGGCCGGCTGGTCGGCGGCGTGATCGTCTTCCACGACGTCACCGAACGTCGCCGGCTGTCCCGGGAGATGGCCGACCGCGCGGTGCACGACTCGCTGACCGGGCTGTTCAACCGCGCCGAGTTCGATGCCCGGCTGGCTGCCGCGCTGGCCTCGGCGATCCACGACGGCGCCGTGCATAGCCTGATGTACGTCGACCTCGATCACTTCAAGGTGGTCAACGACACCTGCGGCCATCCAGTCGGCGACCAGATGCTGCGCGAAGTCTCCGCGCTGCTGGAAGCGGCGGTCCGCAGCTCGGATGTGATCGCCCGGCTGGGTGGCGACGAGTTCGGCATCCTGCTTCCACATTGCAGCCTGGATGCCGCGCTGCGCGTTGCCGAGACCGTCCTGCAGCAGCTCGGGGCATTCCGCTTTGAGTACGAGGGGGCGCGGTTCAGGGTTGGTGCGTCGATTGGCCTGGTGGTGGTGGACGGCAGCCTCAACCACTGCGAGCCGCTGATGCAGGCTGCCGACACCGCCTGCTACGCAGCCAAGGAAGCCGGCGGCCATCAGGTCAAGATCTGGCAGGAGCGCGGCGCCGCCGCCGAGGTTCGCGGGCGGATGGTCTGGGTGCAACGGCTCACCGACGCGCTCGAAGCCGACGCCTTCGAACTGCACTTGCAGCGCATCGACGAGATCCAGCCAAGGGGTGCCAGTGCGCACGTCGAGGCCCTGCTGCGACTACGTGCCGAGGACGGCTCGCTGGTGCCTCCCGGCGCTTTCCTGCCGGCTGCCGAACGCTTCCGGATCGCCCCAGCGATCGATCGCTGGGTGCTCGGCAAGGTCATCGACCGGCTGCATGTCGATGCCCGCGCCGAAGTCGTCGTCGCGGTGAACCTGTCCGGTCAGTCGATTGGTGATCGCAGCTTCCGGGACGACATCCTGGCCCGGCTTGGAGAGGCCGGAAGCGGCTGCTGCACGCGCCTTTGCATAGAGATCACCGAAACATCGGTGATCGGAAATCTGGGCGATGCGGCGCGCTTCATGAGCCGCCTGCGCGATCTCGGGGTCAGCGTGGCACTGGACGATTTCGGCGCCGGCGCCTCCTCCTTCAGCTATCTGCGCAAGCTGCCCATTGACTGGCTGAAGATCGACGGTCAGTTTGTCGAGTCACTGCCGGACGACCGGCTCGGCGCCACCGCAATTCGCTGTTTTGTCGACGCTGCAAGAATCGTCGGCGCGGGGTCGATCGCCGAGCGCGTAGAGACCCAGGCCGCGCTCGAGGCGCTGCGACTGCTCGGCGTGGATCGCGTGCAAGGCTACCTGTGCCATAGGCCGGAGCCCTGGGATGCTCTTTGGCCCAGCCTGCCAAGACTGCCGGCAGCGCGACTGATCCGCTGACAACCTGCAGGTTCACCACCGCAGCAGATCCGAGCGAGCTCGAAACATAAGTCCTTTCTGCCACCTTCAATGCCCGCAAGTCGACGACCACTTTCGCGGCTTGGGCATCGATTACCGCGAGCCGAACCAGAACCCGCCCGGCGCGGAGCGCAGGCACAACGCTTCCCTCACAACAATGAGGATCGACTTCACCCGCGCTGTACCGCGAATTGACGCCCGGGGGTCCAGAGTGCAGCCCGTCGCAGACAACGACGCTCTCAACCTCAACCGGAGTCATTCCATGATCAAACGTATCGTTGTGCTCGCCGCTGCCGCGCTGTTCTCCCTGTCCGCCGTCGCCGCCCATCATGGCAAGGGCAAGACCGTCGTCGACGTCGCTGCCGGCAACCCCGACTTCTCCACCCTGGTGACCGCGGTCAAGGCCGCTGGTCTTGCCGAGACCCTGTCCGGCGATGGTCCGTTCACCGTGTTCGCGCCGACCAATGAGGCCTTCGCCAAGCTGCCTGCCGGCACGGTCGAGAACCTGCTCAAGCCGGAGAACAAGGACCAGCTGGTCGCCGTTCTTACTTATCACGTGGTTCCGGGCAAGGTGCTGGCCGCCGATGTGGTGAAGCTGAGCTCAGCCAAGACGGTCAACGGCAAGGAAGTGAAGATCGACACCAGTAATGGCGTGATGGTGGACAACGCCACGGTCACCGCGACCGACGTTGACGCCAGCAATGGTGTGATCCACGTCATCGATACCGTCATCCTGCCGTAGTCCGCCGCGCTGACCGCAGGGATGCGGTCGACTTTGAGCTAACAGGTGCAAGACCGCGCCCCGCCGGCCTCCGGCGGGGCGTTTTGCTGTGCGGCAGCTGCTCGCCCGGGGACCAGCGAGCACCCGCCTGTCAACCGATTCGCTGTGATTGCGTTACAAGGGGTCATGCGAGCCCTCGTCCTCTCCCTGCTGCTCCTTGTCGCACCCTCCGGCCACGCTGCCGAAGACTGCGCCGACCTCTCGGCGCAGCCAATCGTCCAGGGCGTGCTCTGGGAGGATGTATGGGATGCGATGCAGTCGACCTCGTCCTGTACCCAGAACTGCCACCTCGGCAGCGCGCCCGCGGCCGGGCTTGATCTGTCCAATCGCCAACTGTCGATCTACTTCCTGGTCGGCCAGCTCTCGGGCCAGTCGGGCGACATCGAGCTGGTGGTGCCGGGCGACCCGCAGGCCTCCCTGCTCTACCAGAAGATCGCCTGCGCCAGCCCCGACGTCGGCCGGCCGATGCCGCCGCCAAGCGGCCAGGCGCCGCCTGCGCTGCAGGCGCTGATCCACGACTGGATCGAACAAGGCGCGCTGGGCGAAAGCGCGATTGATCCGATACCGCGTGACTTCCTGTTCCGCGATGCTCTGGAATCAACCCGTTCCCCACCTCCAGGCGCCAGCGCCAACGCGCAAGCCTGCGAGGGAATCTACTGCAGCTGGAGGGCTTGGCCACCATGAACATATCGTTTCGCCTGATCGCATGGTCACTGGCATTGCTGTGCCTGGCCGCTCCGGCCCGGGCCTATGAAATCGGCCCGGAGATCAGCGGCACTTTTTTCGACCCGGCACAAAGCGGGCACGGCTATATCCTCGAGTATCTGGAAACCGACGGGGGGCCGCTGCTGGCGGTGTCCTGGTTTGCCTACTCCGACGGCGAGCCGGTCTGGCTGGTAGGCGCCGGGCCCGTCGACGGCGATAGCGCCGACATCCCGCTGTCGATCGGCAGCGGCGGCGACTTTCCGCCGCGCTTTGTCGCAACCGAAGCCAGCCTGCAGGACTGGGGCACCCTGACCCTGCGCTTTGACAGCCACAAGGCCGGCGAAGCGAGCTGGAGCAGCTCCCTGCCCGCCTTCGGCAGCGGCAGCATGCCGCTGGCCCGGCTGACCGCCCTGTCGCTGGCGCATGACCGCGCCGAGGGTCGCGTGGCGGCCTGCCACAGCGGCAGCTGGTTTGATGCCAGCCAGCCGGGGCACGGCCTGTTCGTCGAGATCATCGGCCCGCCCGGCCAGCAGCAGATGGTCGCCATCTGGTACGCCTACCTCAACGGCGCGCAGCGCTGGATGACCGCCGCCGGCCCGATCAGCGGCAATCGTGCCGAGCTGAGCGTGAGCCAGCCGAGCGGCGCCGACTTCCCGCCGAACTTCCGCAGCAGCGATGTTGTCGACCAGCCCTGGGGAAGTCTGGTGTTCGAGGCGATCGATGGCAATCAGGCGCGGATCACCTGGTCCAGCAGCCTTTCCGGCTACGGCAACGGCAGCCTGGCGCTGACCCGGCTCAGCCAACCTGCCGGTTATGAATGTGGCGATGTGGATGCTGACAAGGCGGCGCGCTTCCTGACCCAGGCCAGTTTCGGTCCGAGCCCCGCAGCGATCGACGAGGTTCGCGCGCTCGGACCGGCGGCCTGGATCGACCAGCAGCTCGGGCTCGAGCCGACCCTGCAGCGGCCCACGGTCGAACAGCAGATTGCCGCCGCGGTGGCGATTGACCCGCGCCCGGCCGGGCAACAGATCGTGTTTCGCCTGGATCGCTGGTTCTCCAGCGCGCTGTACGCACCCGACCAGCTGCGCCAGCGGATGGCGTTCGCGCTGTCGCAGATCATGGTGGTGTCAGACCTCAGCCAGCTCGGCGGCGTGCCGACGGTGGTCGCCGAGTACAACGACATCCTGCTCCGCGGTGCCTTCGGCGCCTATCGCGACCTGCTGCGCGATGTCACCTACAGCCCGGCCATGGGCATCTTCCTGACCCATCTGCGCAACCAGAAGACCGACTGGACCCTCGACGCCGACGGCAATCTGGTTGCCGGCCCGATCCAGCCCGACGAGAACTACGCCCGCGAAGTAATGCAGCTGTTCTCGATCGGCCTGTCCGAGCTTCGCCTTGACGGCACGCCGATCGAACAGAATGGCCTGCCGCTGGCGACCTATGACCAGGGCCTGATCACTCAGACCGCCAAGGTGCTGACAGGCCTGTCCTATGACTGCAGCGGACCGGCCACGATCGGCAGCATCACCCTCAACCGCAACTGCGGCAGGCAGGACGACAACACCCGCTTCTTCTCGCCGACGGTGTTCTTTTCCACGCCCTCGCGCTATGCGGTACCCGGCATCCTCACCGGGCTCGCCCATCCGGACTTCTACCGGCCGATGAAGTGCTTCCCGCGCTACGCCGACAGCGGCCGCTCGGCGACCTCGGCCAACAACTTCGCTGTCCTGCCGGCACCGGACGACCGCAAGGTGCTGCTGGCCGGCGTCACCATCCCGCCGAGCGACGTCGCTTGCCATTCCGGCACCGGCGGCGCCGACCAGCAGACCTGCATCGACTACTGCGACAACCAGGTCGGCACTCTGCTCGACACCCTCGCAGCGCATCCCAATATCGGCCCCAACTTCGCCCGCCTGCTGATCCAGCGATTCACCAGCAGCAACCCCAGCCCCGGCTATATCGAACGCGTGGCCAGCGTGTTCGAGGACGACGGCAACGGCGTGCGCGGCAATCTCGGCGCCATGCTTCGGGCAATCCTGCTTGATCCCGAGGCAAGGGCCACGCCGGCCCGCCACTTCGGCAAGCTGCGCGAGCCGCTGCTCAAGCTGACCGCGCTGTGGCGGGCACTGCAGGCACAGCCGGCGCCCAACGGCTTCGTCGGCGCGATCGACACCGATCGTTTCCTCGCCCAGCGTCCGCTGGCCGCGCCATCGGTGTTCAACTTCTACGAGCCGACCTATACCCAACCCGGCCCGCTAACCGACGCCGGCCTGGTCGGGCCGGAGTTCCAGATCCTCAACGAGTCGACCGCGATCACCAGTTCGGACGGCCTCTTGGCAATCCTCTTCAACGGCTACCAGGTCGATGCCAACGAGCGTATCCGCACGGTCAATCCGCAGCCTTACGCCACGATTCCACCGAGCGTGCTCGACGCCCTGCCGCAGGAGGCCGCCGGGCTGGTCGAAGCGCTCGACAACGCCCTGCTCTACGGCCGGATGCCGGCCAGCATGCGCAGCCGACTGATCGCCCTGCTCGATGGCGGCATGGCCACAGCCGACCATCGCCTGCGCGTGCTCTTGCTGACCCATCTGATCGCCATCTCGCCGGCCTTTGCCGCGCAGCTCTGAGGAGAACGCCATGACCTGCAACGCATCCACATCACGCCGGCGCTTCCTGAGCGGTCTTGGCGGCTGCCTTGGCGCCGCCAGCCTCGGTGGCCTGTTGCCCCAGCTTGCCCTGCTGCCGCGCACGGCCTTTGCCCAGGCGGCAGGCGACTATCGTGCCCTGGTCTGCGTCTACCTGGCCGGTGCCAATGACAGCTTCAACCTGCTGGTGCCCCGCGACAGCGAGGCCAGCGGCAGCCTCTACGACAGCTACCGCAGCGCGCGCGGCGGCGTGTTTTCCGGCAGCAACAGCAGTGGGCTGGCCCTGCCCTACAGCGACCTGCTGCCGGTGCGCCCGCAAGGCAGCAGCGTGGATTTCGGCCTGCATCCCTCGATGGCCGACTACAGCGCCAGCAACAATGGCGCCAGTCAGCAGCACTCGGGGCTACACAGCCTGTTCCAGCAGGGCGATGCCGGCTTCGTCTGCAACATGGGCCCGCTGCTCGAACCAATCAGCAAGCGCGACTACGAAGCGGGTGCTCCGCGCCCGGCACAACTGTTCTCGCACAACGACCAGGAGCGCCTCTGGCACATCGGCAGTGGCAGCCAGCGCGAGGCCAATGCGCGCTTCGGCTGGGGCGGACAGCTGGCCAAGAGCACCGCTGGCGGCCCGCTGGACAACGGCCTCTCGCCGACCCTGTCGGTCGCCGGCGCTGCACACTTCCTGATCGGCGACCAGCTGCTGCCCTACCAGCTGGGTAGCCAGGGCGTGAATCTGATCGACCAGTACAGCGCCAGCGGCGGGCCGATCTTTTCCGCTGCGCGCCGTGGCGTGCTCGACGAGTTGCTTGCCGACAGCTACGACAGCCCCTTCATGCAGGGCTATGCCAACACCGTGCAGCGCTCGCTGGCGGTCGGCGAGGACCTCGCCAGCTTCCTCGACGGCCCGGATGGCCAGCTACAGACCGTATTCCCGGCCGGCAACTCGCTCGCCGCACAGCTTGCCATCGTCGCCCGCATGATCAAGGTCAGCCGCGACAACCTCGGCGCGCGGCGCCAGGTTTTCTATGTACGCTACGGCAGCTTCGACCTGCACAACGGCATGTTCGACGCCGGCGGCAGCCTGACCGACAGCGGCCACGGCGAGCTGCTGACCGCGGTCAACCAGGCGATCGGTGCATTCTGGAGCGCACTCGGAGAGATCGGCGCGCGCGATTCGGTCACCACCTTCAGTATGAGCGAGTTTGCCCGCACCCTGTCCGGAAACGGCAACGGCAGCGACCACGCCTGGGGCGGCAACCAGTTCGTCCTCGGCGGCGCGGTCAACGGTGGCAAGCTCTATGGCCGCTATCCGCGACTGGCCATCAATGCCGATGACGACGCGGCAATGGAGTGGAGCTTCCAGCGCGGCCAGTACATCCCCACCACCTCGCTCGAGCAGTACGGCGCCACCCTATCGCGCTGGATGGGCGCCACCGACAATGCCGTCCTGAACGCGCTGTTCCCGCGACTATCGGCTTTCGACAGCAGCGACCTGGGCTTTATGCAGGGATAGAGGGAGGTCTGATCAGGGGCGCCATCTTGCCGTTCGCCGCGCGTTCGCGAATCCCCGTAGGGCGCGTCTCGGACGCGCCGGTCGAACCGCCCGAATGCCCGCATCGGTGCGCCCAAGGCGCACCCTACGAGGGGTGCTTTGGTTCGTTTTTTTCAAGCAAGGTCAAGATCAACAGCGTTTCGACCACGAAGCCTGGCTTGATGTGGGAGCGGATCGTATCCGCGACCGCGGAGCCTCGATCTGGCCGCAGTCAGTGGCAATCCTGTCGCGCCGCGGTCGCGGATACGATCCGCTCCCACAGAAAGCCGGCACAATGGATGGGCATCGACGAACGGCGAATCTGCGCCCAAAGCCGCCCTTCACCGAAACAGGCAGGCCCACCGCAAGCAACTGTATTGCCCCGCGACCGCGACGCCTGCAAACCGATCGTCCGAAAATCAACCTGCGACCCTGCTAGTGTCCTGTCCCGGAAGTATGTTGTTGAAGTTGCGACGCGGATGCGTCGTCGAGGCAAGGCGTGAGAAGGAGGCATAGCAGCGCTATGGTGACGACGAGGAACGCGGCATCGGCGGCGCAGACCGAGCGAATTCTGCGATGTACTTCCGGGACAGGGCACTAGTGGACTGTAACGGACAAATCGAAAGTAGCTCGCTCGGTCTGGCCGCGCG
>CAYGMG010000127.1:0-11395 GCA_964350895.1 uncultured Lysobacter sp. | reverse complement strand
CTGGCGCGCATCGCCGACGCCGTGCGCAAGCGCGACAAGCGTCTGGCACGCGCCGCGCGCGACAAGCTGGAGGCCCTGGGGCTGGCCGCCGGTGATCCCGAGGCGCTGCGCCGGCGCGCGCTGGAGATCGCCGACAGCTTCGGCCAGCTGGCCCGCCAGCTGCCTGACGACCGCGAGCCGCGGATGCAGGCGCTCCGAGGCGACTGGGCAGCCCTGCGCGAGCAGCTCGACGCCGACCTGCAGCGCCGCGTCGACGGCGCCGAGGCCATGGCCGATGCCGCCCTGGCTGGCGCCCGCGGCGAACTGCCGCAGAGCGCGCCCACAGCGACCGACAGTGCGCCCGACGACACCGTCACAAACACCGACGCCGACGCGAGCCCGGGCGAAGACCCGGCGCTTGCCGCCCGCCAGGCCCTCGACGCCCTGCACGCGCGGCTGCCCGCCCCTGAACAGGCCGATGCGCTGGCCGTGCTCGACCGACTGGAGGCCGAGCTGGCGGCGCTCAGTCCGGCGCCACCCGTGAAGCCGCTTGGTGCGCTGCGCGGCGAGATCGCTGCCCGACGCCAGAGCATCCGCGAACGCCAGGGCAGCGAGCAGCGCGCGGCCCAGGAAGCCGCCTTCGATGCGGCAGCCAAGCGCCTCGAGGAGGCGCTGGATGCCGGCCACCCCGGCCCCGCCCGCGAGGCGCGCGAAGCCTGCGCGCCGCTGGCTCGCAGCGCCGTGCAGCAGCGCCGGCTGGCGGCCAGCGATACCCGGCTCGCCGAGCTTGAGCGCTGGCAGCGCTGGTCCGGAAACAAGGCCCGGCAGCGCCTGTGCGACGAGGTGGCCGCGCTCGCCGGCAGCGGCCTGCACCCGGATGCGCTGGCCACGCGCCTGCGTGAGCTGCAGGACGAATGGGCCAAACTCGATGCTATCGATGGCGAAGCGGCACCCGGCCGCGAGCATGGGCTGACAAAGCGCTTCCGCGGCCTGTGCGCACGCGCCATCGCGCCGGCACGGCCATACTTCGAGAAGCGCGACTCGCTGCGCCGCGAGCGCGCCGAAAGCCTCGACGCCCTGCTCGGGCGCAGCGCCGAGCTGCCGGGCGGCGACGCACTGCGTGAGCTGCGCCGCGACATCGCCGCCGCGCTGCGCGGGCTCGACGCGGTGCCGCCGGCACAGCGCGGCGAGTACGGCCGCCGCCTGCGCGAGCGGCTTGCCGCGATCGACGCCGCCCAGGGCGAGGCCCGCGAATCCGCGGCGCTCGACAAGCGCCGCCTGCTGGCCCGCCTGCGCCGCGATCTGGGCGCCACCGATGCCGAGTCGCGGGTTGCCCTTGCCAAGGCCGCACAGGCCGAGTGGAAGCGTCTGCCGCGCGCTGATCGGGACACCGAGAACGCGCTCTGGGCCGAGCTGCGCGAGCTGATCGATCCGCTGTTCAGCGCCGAGCGCGAGCGCGGTGCCGCGCGCGAATCCGAGCGTGTCGAACAGCGCCAGGCAGCCCAGGCGATTCTCGACGAGCTGGCTGCGCTCGCCAGCGCCGATGAAGCACGCCTGCAGCACGCCGGCGCGCACCTCGAACAACTGGTTTCGCGCTGGCGCGCGCTACCGGCCGAGAGCGAACTGGCACCACCGGCCCGCACCGAGCGCCCGGAACGCGGCCGTCGCCCGCCGCCGCGCCGCACCGCCGCACATCCCTGGCAGGCCCGCTTTGATCGCGCCCAGGCCGAGGTCGAGGCGGCGATCAAGGCCGCCGGGCAGCGCCGCGAGCAGGCCGTGATCGATGCACTGTGCGCCGCCGGCAGCCTGCTCGATGCGCTGGACGCGGCAGCCGCCGAGCAGCGCGACGCGCTGCGCGAGCAGTTCGCAGCGCTGGCGCTCGGCCAGGAGGATCGCCAGCTGCTCGACGCACGGCTCGACGCCGATCCAGCCGACGCGCTGGATGCCGATTCGGCGGAACGATTGGTAGTGGAAGCCGAGCTGATCGCCGGGCTGGATTCGCCGGCGGCCAGTGCCGGCATCCGCCGCGAGCTGCAGATGCAACGACTGGCTGCCAAGCTCGAAGGCGCGGTCGCCGAGCCGCCCGCCCGCGCCCTGCGCGACTTGCTGCGCCAGCTTCAGGCGCGCCGGCTGGGCGCCGATGCAGCCCCGCGCGAGACCCTGCTGCAGCGCTGGCGTAGCGCTTGGGCGGCCTTGCCCGGCTGAGCCCACGGCAGCCCGCCGGCGCTATGCTCTGCCATCCCGCCCACGAGCAGACCGCCTATGACCGAGCCAGCCGCCCCGCCGCTCAGCTTTGATGAGTTCCTGCGTGTCGAACTGCGGGTTGGCCGGATCGTCTCGGCGCGGGCCTTTCCCGAGGCGCGCAAACCGGCCTACGTGCTGCAGGTCGACTTCGGTCCGGAGCTGGGCCTGCGCAAATCCAGCGCGCAGATCACCGAGCACTATCAGCCCGAGGCCCTGATCGGCCGTCTGGTGGTCGCGGTGATCAACTTTCCGTCCAAGCAGATCGGCCCGCTGCGTTCGGAATGCCTGGTCACCGGCTTCCATGACGCCGCCGGGGCAGTGCGCCTGTGTGTGCCCGACGGCGACGTACCGCTGGGCACCCGCCTGCTCTGAGCGGGCGCCCTACTGCTGGGAGAAGTCCGGCAGCCCCGATGTCAGGTACCAGGCCCGGTCATCAACGCTCCAGCGCCAGGTCTGGCGGTCTATCAGGCTGCGCTCAACCTGGGTGTTGCGATTGACCACGCGGATCTCGACGATCTGCTCGTACTTGCCGTCATCGGCCTGCTGGCTGCCCTGCACGTAGTAGCCAGCGACCTGCAGCTGGGCCAGCCGGCGCTCCTCCAGTGCGCTCGGCGCCTGCTTCTCGCGAAGCTCGGGATCAACAAAGGCCAGCGCACCCGTCAGGTCGCCCCAGCGGATCGTGCTCTGGTAGGCGTAGAGGGTTTCGTTGAGCTTGGTGCCGCTGCCGCTCTTGCCGGCGCAGGCGGCCAGCAGGACGAGGGCAAGCAGAAAAAGTGCGCGACGCAGCATGGAAGCTCCCCGGTCTAGGTCGCCGGCAGCATACCCGGCCGCAGCAGGCTGGCAAACCGCGACCGGTCGGCATCCCCGTCCGGCGCGCGCACAGATCGCCGCGGGGCGAGCGCCAAGGCGGCGCGACCGGGCGCGCCGCCGCTACACTGCGCGACCCTTCCGCGGCCCACGCGCATGTCGATGCATACCGTCTCCGGACGCTGGAAACTCGGCCTGCTGCTGGCCTTTGCCACCGCCGGCTTCTGGGCCACCCTGCCGGTGGCGCTCAAGCTGGTGCTGAACGATCTCGATGCGCTGACCGTGGTCTGGTTCCGCTTCGCCTTCGCCGCTCTCGGCATGGGCATGTGGCTGTCCCCGCGCGGCGGCTTGGCGCCGCTGCGCCGGCTCGCGCCACGTCATTGGGCCCTGCTCCTGCTTGCCGGCCTGATGCTGATCGCCAACTACGTGTTCTACCTGCTCGGGCTTGCCCGAACCTCGCCCGGCAACGCCCAACTGCTGATCCAGCTGGCCCCGCTGCTGATGGCGCTGGGTGGGATCTTCGTCTTCGGCGAGCACTTCAGCCGCGGCCAGTGGCTTGGCCTTGGCCTGGTCGCCAGCGGCCTGCTGCTGTTCTTCGACGACCAGCGCGGCCAGGACAACGCGGGCAGCGACTACGGCCTTGGCGCGGCCCTGATCCTGCTCGCCGCCGTGGTCTGGGCGATCTACGCCCTGCTGCAGAAACAGCTGCTGCGCCAGCTCGGCTCGCAGACCATTCTCTGGTGCATCTATGCGCTGGCCAGCATCGTCCTGCTGCCCGCCGCCGACCCCGCCGCCCTGCTTGGTCTTGGCTCGCTGGCGTGGTGGGCGCTCATCTACTGCGCGCTCAACACCCTGGCCGCGTACGGCGCCTTCGCCGAGGCGCTGGCGCACTGGGAAGCCTCGCGGGTCTCGGTAGTGCTCGCGCTCACCCCACTGCTCACCCTCGGCACGGTCGAGATCGGCCACTTGCTGGCGCCGGCCTGGGTCAGCCCGGAAAACATCGGCCTGCTTGGCGCGCTGGGCGCCGCTCTCGTAGTCGCCGGCTCGATCACCACCAGTTTGCTCGGCCGCCGGCGTAGATAGTGGACTGTAACGGACAAATCGATAGCAGCTCGCTGGGTATGGTCGCGCTGGACTTGCGCCTCACTCAGCCAATAGCTATGGCTATTGGCCTCGCTCCGGCACGGCGTCCATCGCGACCATACCGGCGCGATCCCTCTACCGCTTCATCCGTGACAGTCCACTAGTGTCCTGTCCCGGAAGTATGTTGTTGAAGTCGCGACGCGGATGCGTCGTCGAGGCAAGGCGCGAGAAGGAGGCAGGGCAGCACATCGACGAAGACGAGCCGCGCCGCATCGGCGACGCAGCCCGAGCGAGGTTGGCGATCTACCCATGCGATAGAACGCCAGCCGTCTGGCGAGGCCTGCCCATGCGCGGCGATCTTCGATGGGCGCTCCCGATCGGGCTGCCGCGGCCAGACGCAGATCCAGCGACTGCGCGGGCATCAGCTGGATTCGCCAGCAAGGACGATCGGCTTCGGCCAGAAAGGTGTGGTCGTGGAGGTCCGATTCGTGCGCAAATTTGCCGTTCGCAGATCAGGCCGGCGAGCTGTTGTGGGAGCGGATCGTATCCGCGACCGCAGCGCGACAGGCTTGTCACTGACTGCGGCTAGATCGAAGCTCCACGGTCGCGGATACGATCCGCTCCCACATTACGCTATGCCTCGTTGTCGCGGCGCCGCAAAACCACCGGCTGTGCGGCCAGGATCGCCGATCAATGGAGCCCCCGGATCAAGACCGCTGTAGGCGGGCGGGCGGAGAGACAAGGCCCGCAGGGGCGAGCACGCGCTTGCCTTGGCGGGAGCGCCCTTGGGCGCGACCGCGGCGCTACGGAGTCGCCTCAGACCGTGGCCAGAGCGGAGCGCCACGGTCGCGCAGAAGGCGGATACTGGTCCCGGGCCCTTGCGGCAGTTCCCTTCATGACTCGCCAACCGATCAACCCGCGAGTCGCCCTGGTATCGATCAAGCTGATGCACAGCGTGGTGTGGGCATTCTTCGTCCTGTGCATCATCGGCATTCCGCTGGCGGCGCATCGCGGTCGATACGGCCTTTCGCTGATCCTGGTGTCGATGGTTCTGCTGGAGGTGCTCGTGCTGGTGGTAAACCGCTGGCGCTGCCCGCTCACCGGCGTCGCAGCGCGCTACACCGATGAGCGGAGTCCGAACTTCGATATCTACCTGCCGCGCTGGGTCGCGCGCTATAACAAGCAGCTGTTCGGCAGCCTGTTCGTGGCTGGCACGGTCTATGCCGCGGTCAGATGGGGCGAAAGCCTGTTGGTCTGACCCTGCGGCTCAGTGCGCCTGGTCCCAGTTCGCCCCGACCCCGGCGTCGACGACCAGCGGAACACGCAGTTTCGCTGCGCCCTGCATGCGTGACCTGACCTCGGCGAGCAGCGGCTCGACGAAGTCGGCATCGACCTCGAAGACCAGTTCGTCGTGGACCTGCATGATCATCAGCGCGCGCCCGGCGTGGCCGGCCAGCCACTCGTCGACACTGCGCATGGCGCGCTTGATGATGTCGGCGGCGGTGCCCTGCATCGGCGCATTGATCGCGGCGCGCTCGGCGCCGGCGCGCTGGCCCTGGTTGCGCGAGTGGATCTCGGCCAGATGCAGGCGGCGGCCGAAGACGGTTTCGACGTAGCCTTGTTCCCGCGCTTTTTCCCGCACGCCCTCCATGTAGCGCTGCACGCCGGGATAGCGGGCAAAGTACAGGGCGATGTAATCCTGCGCCTCGCCGCGCGAGATGCCCAGCTGGCGGGCAAGGCCGAAGGCGCCCATGCCGTACATCAGGCCGAAGTTGATCGCCTTGGCGGCGCGGCGCTGGTTGCCATCGACCTGCTCCAGTGGCACGTCGAAGACCTCGGCAGCGGTGGCCCGATGGATGTCCTGGCCGCCCTCGAAGGCCGACAGCAGGCCGGGGTCCTCGGAGAGGTGGGCCATGATCCGCAGTTCGA
The DNA here is from genome assembly GCA_964350895.1 of uncultured Lysobacter sp. Lineage (GTDB taxonomy): Bacteria > Pseudomonadota > Gammaproteobacteria > Xanthomonadales > Xanthomonadaceae > Pseudomarimonas. Next base: position 5,353 of record CAYGMG010000127.1, on the reverse strand, counting down.
TCTGCGAGTAGTCGCAGGCGACGATGCGCCGGCCCTCGGGGGCGATGAAGGCGGTGCGGATGCGCCGGCCGTCCTCGGTGCGGATCGGGATGTTCTGCAGGTTGGGATCGGTCGAGGACAGCCGTCCGGTGGCCGCGCCGCCCTGATGGTAGCTGGTGTGAACGCGGCCGGTATCCGGATTGATCATCTCCGGCAGCTTGTCGGTATAGGTGCTGCGCAGCTTGTGCAGGCCGCGGTGTTCGAGGATCAGCCGCGGCAGCTCGTGCTGGTCGGCGATCGCCTCCAGTGCTTCTTCGTTGGTGCTCGGCTGGCCCTTGGGGGTCTTGACCAGGGCCGGCAGGCCGAGCTCGTCGAAGAGCAGGGCCTGCAGCTGCTTGGGCGAGTCGAGGTTGAAGCTGCGCCCGGCGATATCGAAGGCCTGCTTCTGGATCTCGACCATGCGCTTGCCGAGCACCTGGCTCTGCCGGCGCAGCTCGGCTGCGTCCACCAACACCCCATTGGCCTCGATCCGCGCCAGCACCGGAACCAGGGGCATCTCGATATCGCGGTAGACCGCCTCCAGGGTTTCCTCAGCATGCAGCTTCGCCGAAAGCACCTGGTGCAGGCGCAGGGTGATGTCGGCGTCTTCGGCGGCGTAGGCGGTGGCCCGCTCCAGCTCGACTTCGGCAAAGCTGATCTGCTTGGCGCCTTTGCCGCAGACCTCCTCGTAGCGGATCGTGGTGTAACCAAGATAGCGCTCGGCCAGCGAGTCCATATCGTGGCGCAGCCCGGCGCTGCGCCAGACGAAGCTTTGCAGCAGGGTGTCGTCGCGGTAGCCGGCCAGATCGACCCCGGCGCGGCGCAGCACGTGGATGTCGTACTTGCCGTGCTGGCCGATCTTGCCGATCGCCGGGTCCTCGAGCAGAGGCCTGAGCGCGTCGAGCACGTCGTCGCGGGCCAGCTGCGCGGGGGCGCGCGGATAACGGTGCGCGATCGGCACGTAGGCCGCCTTGCCGGCCTCCACGGCCAGGCTCAGCCCGACCAGCTCGGCGCGCATCGGGTCGAGCGAGTCGGTCTCGCAGTCGACCGCGAAGCTGCCGGCATCGCGGATGCGCTGCAGCCACTCTTCCAGCTGTTCCATCGAGAGTATGGTCTGGTACTCGCCGGGGGCGGCGAGCGCTGCGTCCAGGCTCTCCTCCGGCGCAGCGCCGCTGACCTGGCCGCGGCCGCGGGCCTTGCCCGGTTCGGTATCGCGCGCGGGCGCCGGGTTGCTGGCGTCTGCCCCGTTCAGTTCGCGCAGGGCCTGGGTGAAGCCGTAGCGGGCGTACAGCTCGCGCAGGGCATCGACATCGCGCGCGCCGATGGCGAGATCGGTCGGCCCGCAGTCCAGCTCGACGTCGGTCTTGATGGTCACCAGCTGGCGGTTCAGCGGCAGACGATCCAGGGCCTCGCGCAGCTTCTCGCCGATCTTGCCGCCGATATCGCCGGCGTGGGCGATCACGCTGTCGAGGTCCTGGTACTGGCCGAGCCATTTGGCCGCGGTCTTCGGCCCGCATTTCTCGACGCCGGGCACGTTGTCGACGCTGTCGCCCATCAGGGCGAGGTAGTCGACGATCTGTTCGGGCTTGACCCCGAACTTGTCGATCACCTTGGCCTCGCTGTCGAGCACGCTGCCGCTCATCGTATTGACCAGGCGCAGGCCGGGCCGGACCAGCTGGGCAAAGTCCTTGTCCGAGGTCGAGATATCGACCTCGATGCCGTCGCCCGCCGCGGCCAGGGCCAGGGTGCCGATGACGTCGTCGGCCTCGACCCCGGGCACGCGCAGAATGCGGAAGCCGAGCGCCGCGACGATCTTCATCAGCGGCTCGATCTGCGCGCGCAGCTCGTCGGGCATTGGCGGACGCTGTGCCTTGTACTCGGCGTACAGCTCGTCGCGGAAGGTCGGCCCCGAGGCATCCATGACGAAGGCAGCGAAGTCGGGATTCTCCTTGAGCGTGGCGCGCAGCATGTTGACCACCCCGAACAGCGCGCCGGTTGGCTCGCCGTCGGCGTTCGACAGCGGCGGCAGGGCGTGGAAGGCGCGATACAGATAGCTGGAGCCGTCGATCAGGACCAGTCGCGACATGGGGTGTCCTCGGGCAGGCGTGGCCGGCATTGTCGCCGGAAGCGGCGTGGGTTGCCCGTGGACATTCACGGCATGCGTATTCCGGCGCTGGCCGCAGGGCGGTGGCGGCGGCTCGCGCAGTCGGATCCGCGCGGCAGTCCGCACCACGATCAGCGGTTGCGCTTCCGGGCTATGCTTGCATCCAGATCCACCGCGCAGGAGGTGCGCCATGCGATATCCACTTTCGATAGCTATCGGCCTTGCGCTTGCCCTACCCGCATTCGCCGTGCTGGCCCAGGACCCGCCATCGCCACCGCGCGAAGAGGCGCCGCTGCCGCAGAAACTGAGCGAGGTGCCGCCGCCGGAGGACGAGCCAACGGTCAGCATCCGCAGCGTCGACAACGGCGATACGGTCGAGGAATACCGGGTCAACGGCCGACTGAGCATGGTCAAGGTCCGCCCGCGCGGCGGCGTGCCCTACACCCTGATCGACACCAATGGCGACGGCCGGCTTGATCGCAAGGACAGCGAAGGCCCGGTGGCACCGGTGTACTGGACCCTGTACGAGTGGGACTGAGCCGCAGGGCTCGCGCATGGACGCCGATATCCGCCGCATCGAATCCGACCAGCAGGTCGCCGCCGCCTGGCCGGTAGTTCGCCAGCTGCGTCCTGACCTGGACTGCGCCGCCCTGGTCGCCGCGGTGACGCGGCAGCGTGACGAGGGCTTTCTGGCTGCCGGGGCCTATGTCGACGATAGCTGCGTCGCCTTTGCCGGCTACCGCATCCAGCACATGCTGGCGCACGGGCGGCTGCTGTATGTCGATGACCTGGTCAGCGATTCCGCCGTGCGTGGCGCAGGCCACGGTCGCGCCCTGCTCGAATGGCTGCGCTGCGAGGCCAGGCGTCTGGGCTGCGCTGCCCTGCAGCTGGACTCGGGCTGCCAGCGACAGGCTGCGCACGCTTTCTATTTCCGCGCCGGCCTTCACATCAGTTCGTTCCACTTCAACCAGCGGCTGATCGACCCAGCGCAGGAACCGACCCGCGCATGAGGCGCCTTGCCGCGCGCATCGACCTGCTTTCGCGCGCAGTGGACGCGCTGCTCGCCCTGCTCGTGCCGATTCTGGTCGGGCTGTGTTTCGTCCTGGTGCTCGGCCGCTACCTGCTGGATGCCAATTCGATCGCCGCGCAGGAAGCCCTGCAGTGGCTGCACAGCATGGTCTTCCTGCTCGGCGCTGCGGGCGCCCTGCGCGCCGGCAAGCATGTCCGCGTCGATGTCCTGCAGCAGGGCTGGTCGGCGCGCACCAGGGCGGCCGTAGACATCGGCGGCTACCTGCTCTGCGTGCTGCCATTCGCCGGCTTCATGCTCTGGATCAGCCTCGACTACGTCAGCGCCAGCTGGGCACTGAACGAGTCCTCGCGTGACCCCGGCGGCCTGCCGGCTATCTACCTGCTGAAGTCGTTGATCCCGGCGGCAGCCGCCCTGCTTGCGGTGCAGGCGATGGCCGAACTGCTGCGCTGCATCGGCCAGCTGGGCGAACCGGGGCCTGCCGGGTGAGCGGCTTCTGGGTGTTGCTGCTGGTGCTGGCCCTGATCGGCGGGCTGCTCTCCGGCTTCCCGGTGGCCTTCGTGCTGGCCGGCGTGTCCTTGCTGGTCGCCGGGCTCGGCATGCTGTTCGGCGTGTTCGACCCGAGCTACCTGCAGGCCTTTCCCAACCGGGTGTTCGGGGTGATGGGCAACGAGACCCTGCTGGCGGTCCCGCTGTTCGTGTTCATGGGCGTGATGCTGGAGCGCTCGCGGCTGGCCGAGGATCTGCTGGAATCGGTCGCCGCGCTGTTCGGCGACAAGCGCGGCGGGCTGGCGATCGCCGTGCTTCTGGTCGGCGCCCTGCTTGCCGCCAGCACCGGCATCGTCGGCGCCACCGTGGTCACCATGGGCCTGATCTCGCTGCCGGTGATGCTGCGCCATGGTTACTGCCCGCGGCTGGCCTCGGGAACCCTGTGCGCGTCCGGCACCCTGGGCCAGATCATTCCGCCCTCGGTGGTCCTGGTCCTGCTCGGCGACCAGCTCGGCAATGCCTACCAGCAGGCCCAGCTCAAGCTCGGCAACTACAGCCCTGAGTCGGTCTCGGTCGGCGACCTGTTCGCCGGCGCCGTGCTGCCCGGCTTGGGCCTGGTGGCCATGTACGCAATCTACGTGCTGTGGACGGCGTGGCGCCAGCCGCATCGCGCGCCGGCCCTGCCGCGGGAAGCCCTGGCCCAGCGCAGCGTTGGCCGGCTGCTGCGCGCCCTGCTGCCGCCACTGCTGCTCATGGTGGCGGTGCTCGGATCGATTCTCGGCGGCATCGCAACGCCGACCGAGGCAGCCGCGGTCGGCGCCGTCGGCGCCACCTTGTTTGCCGCCATCGCCGGCCAGCTCAGCGGGTCGCGGTTGTTCGAGGTGAGTGGGCAGACGGTACAGATCACCGCGATGGTCTTCGCCATCCTGGTCGGCGCCCAGCTGTTCGCCCTGGTGTTCCGTGGCTTCGGCGGCGACGAGCTGATCCACGATCTGCTCACCGGCCTGCCCGGCGGGGTGATCGGCGCGCTGCTGGTGGTGATGCTGGCCCTGTTCCTGCTCGGCTTTCTGCTCGATTTCATCGAGATCGTCTTCGTGGTGGTGCCGATCGTCGCCCCGGTGCTGTTCGCCCTCGGCGTCGATCCGGTCTGGCTCGGTGTGATGATCGCGATCAACCTGCAGACCAGCTTCCTCACCCCGCCGTTCGGTTTCGCCCTGTTCTACCTGCGTGGCGTGGCCCCCGCCGAGCTGCGCACCAGCGCGTTGTATCGCGGCGTGGCGCCCTTTATCGCGCTGCAGCTGCTGATGCTCGCCGTGCTCGCCGCCTGGCCGGAGCTGGCGACCTGGCTGCCCACCCGGCTCTACGGTCCATGAGCCGGGCCGCGTGCGCTGATCATGCAGAACACGCGCTGGCGACTCGCGGCGCGCTAACATGTCGATCATGAGCCTGTGCCACACCCGCCTTCCCGCCCCACCGCGCCGCCGATGTCGATCCAGGTCTCGGGCCCCACCTCGAGGAACCCGATGGCGGCCGGCTGGTCCTCCAGCGGCCCCATGAGGGCACGCCGGAGACCCAGCCCGCTACCCTGAACAGGGTGACTGCGGGTCATCTGCCAGGCTCCGCGGCGGTGCTTCACTGGCCGCCGCACTTGCCCTCACCGCACTTGCCTTCGCCGCCCTTGTCTTCACCGTCCTTGTCTTCACCGCACTTGCCTT
>CAYGMG010000126.1:0-11608 GCA_964350895.1 uncultured Lysobacter sp. | reverse complement strand
GGCGCGCTGGGCCTGATCAAGTGCGCGCTGTCCTTGCAGCGCGGGTGCGTTCCGGGAACCCTGCACTATCGTCAGCCCAACCCGCAGATCGACTTTGCGGCAACGCCGTTCCGGGTCAGCGCAGGCGTCGAGGACTGGCCGCGGAGTGAAACCCCGCGTTATGCAGCGGTAAGCTCGTTCGGGGTGGGTGGAACCAATGCCCACCTGATCCTGGGCGAAGCGCCGTTGACCGCATCGCGTCAGGCGGACGGGAGCGATGCTGTGCTGCTGCCGCTGTCGGCGCGAACGCCCGAGGCCGCGCTCAGCCGCGCCCGCCAGCTCGCGGACTGGCTGGAGTCCTCGCCCGGCGTGGCGCTGGCCGCGGTCCAGAACACGCTGGTCGTCGGCCGCCTGCCCATGCCAAGGCGGCTGGCGATTGCTGCCTCGGATCGCCTGCAGGCCATTGCCCGACTTCGCGAGGTTGCGCGCTGTGACGAGGCCCTGCAGCAGCCGCGGCTGGTTTTCCTGCTACCCGGACAGGGCTCGCAGTCAGCTGGAATGGCCGCTCCGCTCCACGCGGCCCTGCCGGCCTATGCGGAGGCGCTCGACGCCGCGCTGGATGCGGTCGCGCCCTACCTCGATACCGATCTCGGCGAGATGCTGCTGCGCCGCGAAGATGCCGAGGCCAATACCCTGCTGCAGCAGACCCGCTACGCGCAGCCGGCGCTGTTCTGCCACGGCTATGCGCTGGCGCGTTGGCTGGATACGCTCGGACTGCACCCCGCGGCGCTGATCGGCCACAGCCTGGGCGAACTGCTCGGCGCCTGTCTTGCTGGCGTGCTCGATCTGCCTGCCGCCGCGCGGGTGATCTGCGCCCGCGGCGCGGCCATGTGGTCGCAACCGCGCGGGGCAATGCTGGCGGTGCGCCAGTCCGCCGACGCGCTGGCCGCCCGTCTGCCCAGCGGGATCGAGATCGCCGGCTACAACGCACCCGAACTGACCGTGCTGTCTGGCCCGGCGGCAGCGATCGACCGACTGGCCGGCGAGCTCGGCGAGGCGCAGGTCAAGCACACCCGTCTGCACGTCTCGCACGGCTTTCACAGCGCGGCCATGGACGGCGCCCTGCCGGCGGTGCGCGCGGCCTTCTCTGAACAGACAGTTTCCGCGCCTCGCTTGCCGCTCTACTCCTGCGTAAGCGGGCAAGCGCTGAGCGCTGCCGAGGCCAGCGACCCCGACTACTGGGCCCGCCAGGTCCGCGCTCCGGTTCGCTTTGCCGACGCGGTCGCGGCCGAACTGAAGCAGCCCGACACACTGTTTGTCGAGGTCGGCCCGGGGCAGGCCCTGTCAGCCCTCGTGCGCATGCAGCGGACCGCCCTTGGCGGGGTACCACCGGTGGTGGCCCTGCAGGCCCCGGCGGGGCAGCCGGCTTCGGCGGTCGATGCCCTGTCGGCAGTTGGCAAGCTGTGGGCGTTGGGCTGCAAGGTCGACTGGCCGGTGCCGCGCGGCGCCACCCGTGCCCACCTCCCCGGCTATCCGTTCGCCGACACCCGCTTCTGGTTTCCGCGCGCCGCGACATCGGTGCAAGCGGACCCCGCTTCGCCCTCCCTGAATCAACCGGTGTCGGCACCCGCCCTCGCCCAGGAGACCACTGTGGCCGATCGACGCCCCGTCATCGAAGCCGAGCTCACTCGCCTGCTGGCCGAAGTCTGCGGACTGCCCGAGGCCGAGATCGCCCGCGACACCTCGCTGCTGGAACTGGGACTCGACTCGCTGTCGCTCACCCAGGCCAGTCTGGAGCTCGACCGGGTGTTCGCTATCAAGCTGCGCTTCCGCCGGCTGATGGAAGACCTCGACACCGTGGCCAAGCTGGCCGCGCACTTCGACGCCGAGTTGCCGGCCGAGCGCTTCCAGCCGGCGCCTGGCGCTACGCCATCCGCCACAGCTTCCGTCGCGATGGCCCTGCCGGGCTCGTTCGCACCGACGCTCGCTCCACTGCCCGCGACCACCGGTGACGCGCTGGCCCAGCTGATCCAGCAGCAGATGGCCCTGATGCAGCAACAGCTGGCCCTGATGGCGGGACAGCCGCAGATCGGCACATCCGCCGCGGCGCGGCCGGGTCCGACTCCCTCGCCGGCCCCTGCGCCCGGCGCTGCCGCAGCGGAAGGCAGCGCATCGGCGCCGGCAACGAGCCAGGCCGATACACCGGTCGACCTGCGCGACAAGCCCTTCGGCGCCTCGGCGCGCATCAAGATCACCCGCGACGAGAGCACCAGCGCCGCCCAGCAGGACTGGATCGACGACTTCACCCGCCGCTACCTCGCCAAGCTGGGCAGCTCGAGAAAGGTCGCCCAGCAGCATCGCGCCCTGATGGCGGATCCGCGGGTGGTCACCGGCTTCAACCCGCAGTGGAAGGACCTGGTGTTTCCGATCGTCGCCGACCGCTCGGACGGCGCGCGGATCTGGGACATCGACGGCAACGAGTACATCGACCTGCTGTCCTGCTTCGGCGCCAACCTGCTCGGCTACCAGCCGAAGTCAGTGGTCGCCGCGATGCACGCCCAGCTCGACCGCGGCATCGAGGTCGGCCCGTCGCATCCGCTGGCGGCCAGTGTCTCCCAGCTGATCTCCGAGTTCACCGGCCACCCGCGCGTCGCCTTCTGCAATACCGGCTCGGAAGCGGTGATGGGCGCCATGCGCGTGGCGCGCACGGTGACCGGACGCAAGACCATCGCCATCTTCACCAACAGTTACCACGGCATTTTCGACGAGGTGATCGTTCGCGGCACCCGCCAGCTACGCTCGCTGTCGGCGGCGCCAGGCATCCTCGCCAGCGCGGTGGAGAACGTGCTCGTTCTCGACTATGCCGACGAGGCCTCGCTCAAAGTACTGCGCGAGCGCGGCCACGAGCTGGCCGCGATCATGATCGAGCCGATTCAGAACAAGTATCCAACCCTGCAACCACGTGACTTCGTGCATGCCCTGCGCGAGATCTGCGACGCGCACGGTTGCGCGCTGATCTTCGACGAGGTGGTCACCGGCTTCCGCCTTGCCCCGGGCGGCGCCCAGCAGTTCTACGGCGTGCGCGCCGATATCTGCACCTACGGCAAGATCATCGGCGGTGGCCTGCCGCTGGCTGCGATCGGCGGCGGCGCGCACTGGCTGGACGCGCTGGACGGCGGCTTCTGGCAGTTCGGCGATGACAGCTATCCCGAAGCGGGCGTCACCTACTTTGCCGGCACCTTCGTGCGGCATCCGCTGGCCCTGGCTGCAGCCCAGGCCACCCTCGAACATCTCAAGGCCGGCGGCCAGGCCTACTACGACCGGCTCAACGGGCGAACGCAGTCGCTGATAGATCGACTCAACGCCGGTTTCGCCGCGCGCTCGGCGCCGTGCAAGGCGGTGCACTGCGCTTCGCTGTGGCGCCTGCAGTGGGACGAAGACCAGCGCTTCGTCAGTCTCTTCTACTACCTTGCCCGCTTCCACGGCCTGCACCTGTTCGAGCAGTTCGGCCACTTCGTCACCGAGGCCATGGGCGAGGCCGAGCTCGCGCGCATCGTCGAGGTGTTCTTCGCCTGCCTTGACGAGCTGATGGCGCTGGGGCTCATCACCCGCCGCGACGTCTTGCCGCCGCCCGAGGGCGGTCAGCGCGACCAGCGCGAAGAGAGCGAGGCACCGCTGTCGCCCGGCCAGGAGGAGCGCTGGCTGGCCGCGGGCTTCGACGAGCACGCCCTGCGCGCACTGAACGAGACGTTTGTGCTGCGTCTCGACGGCGCGCTTGACCTCGACGCCCTGCAGCGCGCCCTGCGTGCGCTGCGCCAGCGGCATGCCGCCTTCGATTTGCTGCTCGATCCCGAATCCCCGAAGCAGCGCCTCGGCAAGCCGGGCGCGATCGAGCCGCTGCCGCTGCAGGACCTGTCCTTCGAGGCCGACCCCGAAGCCGCGCTGCAGGCCTTTGCCGAGCGTGCCGGCCAGCGCGGGTTCGCTCTCGGCGAGCCGATGATTGCGCCCTCCCTGCTGCGCCTTGGCCCGCAGTCGCACGCCTTGCACGTGGTCGCCAGCCATCTGGTTTTCGACGGCTGGGCGGCCAGCGTGCTGATTTCCGAACTGGCCGTGCTGTATCGGGCGGAGCTCGATGGGATGCCGGCGAAGCTGCCGCTGCCCGGCTCGCCACTGGCCTTCGCGCTGCAAGAGCGAGCGCGCATGGACGGCAGCGAGGGGGAGCAAAGCATGGCCTTCTGGCGCGACGCCCTGCGCGATCCGCCGCCGCCGCCCGAACTGGGCGACCGCGCGCCGAGCGGCCCGCGTCGCTTTGCCGCCGACACCCTGCGCTGCGACTTTGATCGCGACCTGCTCGATGCCCTGCGCAAGCAGGCGCGCGCGACCAAGTCCACCCTGTTCCAGCTGCTGCTGGCCGTGGTTGCCCAGCGTCTGCGTGCGGAAGGCTGCGGCGATGACCTGGTGCTCAGCCTGCCCTATGCCAGCCAGCAGCTCGGCCGGCACCCGGCCCTGCTCGCCGACGGCGTGCTCGACCTGCCGCTGCGTCTGCGCCTGTCCGGCGATCAAGACCCCCTGCGCGCGCTGCCCTCGATCCGCCGCGCCCTGGTCGATGCGCTGGAGCATCCGCTGATGACCCAGGGCCGGCTCGCCCGCGCGCTGGGCCTGCCGTCGCGCGGCGAGCGCCCGGCGCTGACCGGCGTCTACTTCAACCTCAATCCGCGGGTGAAGCTGGACGGCTTCGCGCCGCTCTCGGCCAGCATGCGCGAGGGCCGCAAGCCTGGCCTGCTCGGCGAGCTGATGTTCAACTTCTACGAGGAGGAGGACGGCCTGGCGCTGGACCTGCACCACAGCACCGAATTCTTCAGCCCGCAGCGTATCGCCGCGCTTGCGCTCGCGCTGCGCGGCGATCTGCAGCGCGCCGCCGGATTCGCACCCACGGCCTCGGTCGAACTGCCCGAGGCAATCCGCGCAGCCAACGCCACCGGCAAGCCACTGCCAGCCGCCCCACGCATCGAGCACTGGCTCGCCGAACGTGCCACGCAGTGCGCGCAATCGATCGCGGTGATCGACGCCGAGCGCGAGTGGACCTACGCCGAGCTGTTCGAGCGCGCCCACCGCATCGCCCACTGCCTGCGCCAGCGCGGGGTCAAGCCGGGCGACTTCGTCGGCCTGTGCCTGCCGCGCAGCGGCGAGCTGCTGGCCGCCCTGCTCGGCGTGCTGGAGGCCGGCGCCGCCTACGTGCCGCTCGACCCCTACTTCCCGCTGCAGCGGCTGCGCGACATGGTCGAGGACGCTGGCCTGCGCCTGCTGCTGGCCGACCGCGAGAACGCTGCACGGCTCGGCGTCGACAGCCTGCCGACCCTGCTGCTGGACAGCGATTCCGCGGCCATCGAGGCCGCCCCGGCCACGCCGCTGGGTCTCGGCTTCGAGGCCGACGCCCCGGCCTACGTGATCTACACCTCTGGTTCCACCGGAAAGCCGAAAGGCGTGGTGGTGCTGCAGCGCGGCGTGTGCAACTTCCTGCGCAGCATGGCCGGCGCGCCTGGCCTGTCAGGGCGCGACACCCTGCTGGCCGTCACAACCCTGAGTTTTGACATCGCCGTGCTGGAACTGCTGCTCCCGCTGTACGTCGGCGGCCGGGTGGTGATCGCGCGCCGCGAGGACGCACTCGAAGGCGCGGTGTTGCGCGGACTGATCGAACGCCATGCGGTCAGCGTGATGCAGGCCACGCCAGGCACCTGGCATCTGCTGCTCGAATCCGGCTTCCGGCCGCCGGCCGGCTTCCGCGCTCTGTGCGGCGGCGAGGCGCTGAGTCCAGCGCTGGCCGAGCGCCTGCTCGGCGCAGGCGTTGCCGAACTGTGGAACATGTACGGCCCGACCGAAACTACCATCTGGTCGACGGTGGCAAGAATCCAGGACCCGGACGCGATCAGCGTCGGTCGGCCGATCGACAATACCGTGGTCCGCATCCTCGACGAGCAGGGCCAGCAGCGCGGCATCGGCGAGCCTGGCGAGCTGTGCATCGGCGGCGCCGGGGTGGCCCGCGGCTACCATGCGCGGACCGAACTGACCGCCGAGCGCTTTATCGCCGACGCGTTTGGCGGCCCCGGCGAGCGCCTGTACCGGACGGGTGACCTTGCTGCCTGGAATGCCGACGGCACCCTGCACCACATGGGTCGTCTCGACCATCAGGTGAAGCTGCGCGGCTATCGCATCGAGCTGGGCGAGATCGAAGCCGCGCTGGAGCGCCTTCCTGAGATCGCCCGCGCTGCCGTGCTGGTACAGAACTTCGGCCCGCTGGACGACCGCCTGGTGGCCTTCGTCGCCGCCCAGCCAGGCCACGCGATACCGCGGTTTGCCGCCCTGCGCCGTGCCCTCGGCGAACGCCTGCCCGACTACATGCTGCCGCAGCAGATTTGCGAGCTGCCGGCGCTGCCTCAGCTGCCCAACGGCAAGATCGATCGCAAGGCACTGGTCACCGCGCCCATCGACGCGCCGACCCCGGCAGACGCCACACCACCCAGCCTTTCAGCGCCGCCTGCAGCAACCGGCGACGATCTCTCCGCCAGCATCGCCGCCGAGATGGCCCGGCTGCTGCAGCGCGAGTCGGTCGACCCGACGCAGAACTTCTTCGAGCTCGGCGGCCACTCGTTGCTCGCCGCCCAGCTCGCCGGCGCGGTTCAGCGCCTGTGCGGACGCCGCCCCAGCCTGCGGCAGATCTTCGAGGCGCCGAGCGCCGCCGGCTTGGCCGCTGCGATGGGCGCGGGCGCCCCGACCGACGAAACCGCGCTGCCACCGCTCACCGCACGCAGCGAGCGCGAGCGCGCGCCGCTGTCGCTGATGCAGCGCCGGCTGTGGTTCGTCGAACAGACCACCCCGGACCCCGGGGTCAACCTGCTGCCCTCGGCGCACCGCCTGCTCGGCCCGATGGATGTCGACGCCATGCGCCGCGCGCTGCGCGCCTTCGTTGACCGGCACTCCGCACTGCGCACGGTGTTCGCGCCCAGCGCAGACGGTGCCGAGCAGCGCATCCTTGCCGATATCGAGCTCGACTGCCCGCTGGTTGATCTCTCAGGCGAAACGCGCGAGTCCGCCGAGGCGCGGATCATCGAAGCGGTCAGAGTCGTCCAGCACCAGGCGTTCGACCTGCGCAGCGGTCCGCCCTTCCGCTGCGCCCTGTTCAGGCTGGGGGCCGAGGAGCACGTGTTCCTCTGGGTGGTCCATCACCTGATCTGGGACGGCTGGTGCTTCGACCTGCTCTACCGCGACCTCAGCGCGCTGTATGCCTCCGAGCTCGGTGGCCAGCCAGCCAGGCTGCCGGAAATCGAGCGCGACTACGGCGATTTCTGCGCCTGGCAGCGCGCCCTGCTTGACAGCGGTCAGCTGGACCACGAAGTAAGCGCCTGGAAGCGCCGGCTGGTCGACTTGCCGGCACCCTTGGCGCTCCCGCTGGACCATCAGCGGCCGGCGATCTGGAGCGGTCGCGGTGGCTCCGAGGTACTGCGGCTGGACAGTGCGACGATGGCGCGCCTGCACATCCTCGCCCAACAGCGCGGCAGCACGCTCTACGTGCTGCTTCTAGCCGCCTACGCGCGCCTGCTGCAACAGCTCACCGGACAGCAGGACCTGCTGATCGGCACCCCCCTGCGCGGCCGCGAGTTCCCCGAACTGCTGCCCGTGGTCGGCTTCTTCGTGAACGCGTTGCCACTGCGGCTGCGCGTCGGCGAAGGCGCCTTCGCTACCTGGATGGATCAAGTGCGGCAGGCAGTGCAAGACGCCTTCGCCCAGCCCAACCTGCCGCTTGAACAGCTTGTTCAATCGCTCGGCCTGGCGCGCGACCCCAGCCGCCCGGCACTGTTCCAGACGCTGTTCTCCTACCAGGACGTGCGCGAACGTCCGTCCGGCTGGGGCCCGCTGCAGCATCGCCGCGTTGAAGTCCCCATCCGCGGGTCTGCCTACGAAATCGGCCTGTGGTGCGTGGAAACGTGCAGCGGGATGGAGCTGGTATTCACCTACGCCAACGATCTGTTCGAGCCGGCAACGGTACGCAGCTGGGCTCAGCGCTACGCGGCACTTGTTCAGGGTCTGGCCGAGCACGGATCCGACACCACCAGCGCGCTCGCAACACCGCTTGCCGAGCAGGCTGATGTCGACACGTCACACGCTGACCGAACGCAGTCAGCCCTCGACGCAGCAGGCTACGAAGGTCTGCTTGTGGAACTCTGGCGCGAGTTGCTCGGCACGCCCGAGGTGCGTCCGGAAGACAACTTCTTCGAGCTCGGCGGACACTCGCTCCTGGCGCTCAGCATGGTGGGCCGCGTCGAGCTGGCCTGCGGAAAGCGCCTGTCCCTGCTGCGGGTGGGCGACAGCAGCCTGCGCGCGCTGGCGCGCGAGCTGGATCAGCAGGGGCGCGAGGCAGAGCTTGAGACGATTGCGGCCGGCCCGGCGGATGCAGCGCCGCCGGCCAGGCCGGGCTGGCTCGGCCGCCTGCTGGGTCGCGGATGAGTCAGGTTGCACCAAGCGCCCTGCGCCTGCCGGTGGGCGCGGGCTGGATCCACGCGCTGCTGCGCCTGCCCGCGCAGCAGCGCGGCTGTTTGCTCCTGCTGCCGCCGTTTTTCCACGAGTGGCAGCGCAGCTACCGGCTGTTCGCCCTGCTCTGCGAGGCGCTGGGCGAGCACGGCATTGCGACGCTGCGCTTTGACTATCGGGGGTGCGGAGACTCGTCGGGAGAGGACAGCGAATTTCTGCCCAGCCGCGCACTGGCCGATGCCGAGAGCGCGCTGGCCGCGCTGCGCGAGCACTGCGAGGCGCCGCCCGTCCTGCTCGGCGTGCGCGCCGGACACTTGCTTGGCAGCCTGCTTGCTGCCCGACATGGGCTGCCCTGCTGGGCCTGGCAGCCGATCGATGACGGCCGCGCCTACTTCGACGCCTTGCGCACCCGCGACCGCCGCGAGCGCAACAGCCGGGTGCGCTATCCCTTTTTGACCGGACAGGTCGACGAGGATCCCGCGGCGGTCATGGGCCAGCGCCTGCACCCAGAGTTTGCGCTTGAGCTTTCGGTGTTACGCAGCGAACAGGTGGCCGATCTCAGGCTCCTCGCGCCCGACGAAGCCGGTGCCGGCTTGGATGGCGACGTGATTGCTCTACAGCCTGCCCTGCACGAGTGGGTCGAGCAGGTGGGTATCAGCGGCCCGTCGCCTGTCGCTGCGCTGCGCCAGCTGGCGGAGGCCTTGACTGCCAGGTGGCCGGCATGAGTCTGGAACGCAGCCTGCTCTCCGCCGACGGCCGACTCGCTGTACTGAGTGAAGCAAGGGCACCCGGCGGCACCGCGCTGGTCCTGTTCAACGCCGGCTACATCCATCGCCCCGGCCCGTTTCGCCTGCATGTGCAGCTTTGCCGGCGCTGGGCTGCCGCAGGATCTGCGGCGGTGCGCGTCGACCAGCCAGGCGTCGGCGAAGCCTTGCGCAGCGCTGATCGACCGCAGCTGGACATTGCGCTGGAACTGCTGGATCAGATCCAGGCCGAAACCGGCTGCACGCGCTTCGTGGTCGGCGGCATCTGCGCAGCGGCTGACTTCGGATGGCGGCTGGCCCTGCGGGATACCCGGGTAGCCGGCCTGCTGCTGCTCGATCCGCTGGCCCGACGCGAACACTGGGCCTGGCGGTTGGGCCAGCTGCGCCTGCACCTTGGCAGGGGTCCCGTCTCCTGGTGGCGAACCCTGCGCCGCAGGCTGCCGGGAGGCGGCTTGTCCAGCCACTCCGACGGCGCGCCCTCACCCACCGACGCCGAGCTACGCGACTGGCCTACTGCTGGCAGCGAAGCCAGACAGCTGGCCACCCTGGTGGAACGCGATGTTGAGGTCTTCGCCCTCTACACCGGCGGCGCGGCGACCTATTTCAACCACCCGGCGCAGTTCTACGGCGGCTATGGCGCCGCTGCCCGCGATCCGCGGGTGCGCTTCACCTACTGGCAGGACTGCGACCATACCTTCTTCCGTCCCGAGCACCGCGAGCGATTGCTCGCTGCCGTGGACGCTTGGCGCACACAGCGCCTCACGGCCCGTCTGGCCGGGCCCTGAGATCGATCGACACCCATTGCTTCCCGGAGGCTGCATGTCCCGCTCCCCCATCCTGGTCACCGGCGGCGCCGGCTACATCGGCAGCCATGTCGCCCTGCAACTGCGCGAGGCGGGCGAGGACGTCGTGGTGGTCGACAACCTGAGCACTGGCTTTGCCGAGGCCGCAAGCGGCGCCGAGCTGATCGTCGGCGACAGTGGCGATTTCAATCTGATCCACGGCCTGCTCCGCGATCGCGGCATCGACACGGTGATGCATTTCGCCGCGCGCACCATCGTCCCGGAATCGGTCGCCGACCCGCTGCGCTACTACGGCAACAACACCTGCGCGACACGCAACCTGTTGGCGGCCTGCCAGCAGGCATCGGTGAAACACGTGGTTTTCTCCTCGACCGCAGCGGTCTACGGCATACCGCAAGGAGGAAGCTGCCGCGAGGACTCGCCCACCCTGCCGATCAACCCCTACGGCACTTCCAAGCTGATGAGCGAATGGATGCTCCGTGACCTCGCCGCGACATCGACGCTGCGCTATGTCGCCTTGCGCTACTTCAATGTTGCCGGATGTGATCGCCAGGGCCGGATCGGACAGTCCACGAAGAACGCCACCCTGCTGGTCAAGGTGGCCGCCGAGGCCGCACTTGGCCGGCGTCCGCAGCTGTCCATTTTCGGCACCGACTACCCGACCGCCGACGGCACCGGCGTGCGCGACTACATCCACGTCGAGGATCTGGCCCGGGCACATCTTGATGCCCTGCGCCATCTACGCGCTGGCGGGCGCTCGGAAACCCTCAACGTCGGCTATGGCCACGGCTACAGCGTGCGCGAGGTGATCGAAGCGATGAGTCGCGCACTCGGCGCGCCGATTCCGATCACCGAGAAGCCGCGTCGCGCCGGCGACCCGCCGGAACTGATCGCCGAGAGCTCGCGAATCCGCGAACTCCTCGGCTGGCAACCGCAGCTGGATGACCTGGACCTGATCTGCCGCACCTCGCTCGACTGGGAACGCCGTCTGCTAGCGCGCGCCAATGACTGAGCCGCGCTCGGCGCCACCCTCGCGCCGCGCCCTGCTGTTCGCCTTGCTGTTCAGTGCATTGGGCAGCCTGGCCCTGCTGATGCCCATGCCGCCGCTGCCCCGCGGACAATGGCTGTTCAATCTCGCTCATGTGCCCTTGCTGGCCTTGCTCGCCTGGCTGTGGCTGCGCGCCCTCGGGGGACTGGGCCTGCGTCCTGCCCGCGCCTTGGCCGTGGTGCTGATCGGCGGCGCCGCCGCCAGCGGCCTGCTCGAATTCCTGCAGTTCTACATCCCTGGCCGCTGGCCGGACTGGCAGGACTTCGGGCTTAACCTGCTCGGCCTCGTCCTCGGCGCGTGGCTGGCCTGGCGCGCCGGCGAGCGCTGACTCCCGGCAAGGATTCGCCGGAATGTACGGCCCGCCTTCGGCAAGAAATACGGCTTCATCAAGGTCTGCAGAGGGCGCAGATTTGCCGTTCGTCGATGCCCATCCATTGCGCCGGCTTTCTGTGGGAGCGGATCGTATCCGCGACCGCGGAGCTTCGATT
>CAYGMG010000125.1:0-11633 GCA_964350895.1 uncultured Lysobacter sp. | reverse complement strand
CGCTGCCGTTTGGCGTCTGGCCGTCGGGGGAGAGGCTGAAGTCATCGATCACCAGCTGCAGGCCGAAGGCCATCGGTCCGGCAGCGAATACCGCCGGATTGTTGATCCCCTTGCCGGCATCGGTCGCCGCCTGGTTGAGGAAGGCGAGCTCTTTGCAGGCATAGGGTGCGGCGCTGATCCGAGCGGCCAGCCGTCCGACCACGCCGGGCAGTTCCTTGAGCGACAGCGCGACGCCGAACGCGAACAGCGCGTCCTCAGCGACTTCCGGCCCGCCAGGCATCGCTGCACGCAGCTTGAGCAACTCGCCGGCAATCGTCTCCTCCACATGCCACACCATGCGAGCCACGTTGCCGTCGCCATCAAGGCGGGTGTAGCCGAAGCTGGCGCCGGGGAAGTTGCCGGCGACCTGAGCCAGCTCGGTGTGACAGATCTCGGCAAGCTCAGGCGGGCTCTGCTTGAGCGCCTCAAGAAAGCCGCGCGCCGTCTCGCCGCTCGGCTTGCTGGCCTGGCTGAGCAAGCGGGCGTTATCGAGATAGCCAACGATATAGGGCAGGAAGCCCAGCTCGGTGGCGCGACGTGCCAGTTCGCCGCTGGCGGCCAGGCTGTTGGCCGGCTTGTCGAGGCCCAGCATGCGCCGGGTCAGCGGACCGGCATCGGCCACCGGCACCATGCTGATCACCAGATCCTGGTCGACCAGGGCGATCAGCGGCTTGAGCGGCGCCTCGGCCAGCTGCTCGGCGGGCAGGGTCCACAGCGAGTGGCCCTCGAACTCGCTGCGCTGCAGCGGCGACCCGGCCGCAGTCTGCATCCGCTCGAAGAACTCGCGCATGCGCTGCGCGGAGTCGAGCCGGACCCGCGCCACCGGCACCAGGTCGATGGCGTACAGCGCCACCAACCCATTCGGCGCCATGCCGACGTGAGCGATCGACTGTTCCAGTGACTTGCCCTTGAACTCCGCCTCCAGCGCGTCGAGCACGCCGCGCATCTGTTGCGCCGCATCCTGGTCCGCAGACTCATCGAGCGCGGTCCGCCAGTCGCTGAGCAGGGAGGGCAGGGCAGCCAGAATCGGCTCGGCCTGAGCGAGCAGGCTGCGCGCCAGATCCTCGGGCAAGGCCTGCAGGGGCGCTGCCACGTAGGCCGACTCGGCGGGAATAAACTCGAGCAGGGAGGCCGCGCTGGCGTCGGTTTCTACAGCCATCGGCAGGCCGGGCGTGTCGGCACCGCGCTGGGTATAGAGCCACCAGCCGGCGGCCAGGACCAGCACCAGGGCCAGTGCCCCAAGCAGCTTGTTCATTGCGGTTTCCCCTAGGAAAACCGCAATGCTAGCAGGCCCGTCAACGCCGGTCGGATGGCGAGCGTCTACACCGTAACCGGGTTGGCCTTGTCGACGTCGATCTTGTACTCCTTGATCGCGCGGGCGACGTCCTTGGCGTTCATCGTGCCTTCGTCAGCCAGTGCGGCGATGGCGGCGTGGGCGATGTAGTAGCGGTCGACCTCGAAGAAGCGGCGCAGGTTGGCGCGGGTGTCGGAGCGGCCGAAGCCGTCGGTGCCGAGCACGCTGTAGCGCATCGGTACGAAGGCGCGGATCTGGTCGGCGTACTGGCGCACGTAGTCGGTCGCGGCGATCGCCGGGCCACCGCGGCCTTCCAGGCATTCGGCGACATAGGACTTGCGCTTGCTCTTGGCCTCCGGGTGCAGGCGGTTCCAGCGCTCGGTGTCGTAGCCGTCGCGGCGCAGCTCGGTGAAGCTCGGGCAGGACCAGATGTCGGCCGAGACGCCGAAGTCCTTCTCCAGCAGCTCGGCGGCGGCGATCACCTCGCGCAGGATGGTGCCGGAGCCGAGCAGCTGAACATGCGGCTTCGCCGACTTGCCCTTGCCCTTGGCTGGCTTGTCGGCGCCGCGCAGCAGGTACATGCCGCGGATGATCCCTTCCTCGGCGCCCTTGGGCATCTCCGGATGGCTGTAGGCCTCGTTCATCAGGGTCAGGTAGTAGTACTCATCGACCTGCTCGGTGAGCATCTTCTTCATGCCGTGCTGCAGAATCACCGCGACCTCGAAGCCGAAGGTCGGATCGTACGGCTTGCAGTTGGGGATGCTGCCGGCCAGCAGGTGCGAGTGGCCGTCCTCGTGCTGCAGGCCCTCGCCGTTGAGCGTGGTGCGCCCGGCGGTGGCGCCGAGCAGGAAGCCGCGGGCGCGCATGTCGGCGGCCTGCCAGGCCGAGTCGCCGATGCGCTGGAAGCCGAACATCGAATAGAAGATGTAGAACGGCAGCATCGGCAGGTTGTTGGTGGAATAGCTGGTGGCGGCGGCCAGCCAGCTGGAGAACGCGCCGCATTCGGTGATGCCTTCCTGCAGCACCTGGCCGGCGGCGTCCTCGCGGTAGTACATCAGCTGGTCGGCATCGACCGGCTTGTACTTCTGCCCGAACGGCGCATAGATGCCGATCTGCCGGAACAGCCCCTCCATGCCGAAGGTACGCGCCTCATCGGCGACGATCGGCACGACGCGCGGGCCGACCTGCTTATCGCGCAGGGTGATGTTGAGGGCCTGGACGAAGGCCATGGTGGTGCTGATCTCGCGATCGCCGGTCGACTTCAGCAGTCGCTCGAAGGCCTCCAGCTTGGGCACTTCGAAGCTTTCCTCCGCCTTGCGCCGGCGCTGCGGCAGGGAGCCGCCGAGCGCGGCGCGGCGCTCCTTCATGTACTGCACCTCGGGCGAGTCCTCGCCCGGGTGGTAGAAGGGCACCTCGGAGAGCTTGTCGTCCGGCACCGGGATCTTGAAGCGGTCGCGGAAGGCGCGCACCGCGGCGTCGTCGAGCTTCTTGGTCTGGTGGGTCGGATTGAGCGACTCGCCGGCCGAGCCCATGCCGTAGCCCTTGACCGTCTTGGCCAGGATCACCGTCGGCTGGCCCTTGTGCGACATCGCCGCGGCATAGGCAGCGAACACCTTGTGCGGGTCATGCCCGCCGCGGTTCAGACGCCAGATGTCCTCGTCGCTGAGCGAGGCCACCAGGGCCTTGGTTTCCTCGTACTTGTTGAAGAAATGCTCGCGCGTGTAGGCGCCGCCGAAGGCCTTGCAGTTCTGGTACTCGCCGTCGACGGTTTCCATCATCAGCTTGCGCAGCATGCCGCTGGCGTCCTTCTGCAGGAGCGGATCCCAGTAGCTGCCCCAGACCACCTTGATCACGTTCCAGCCGGCGCCGCGGAACACGCCTTCCAGCTCCTGGATGATCTTGCCGTTGCCGCGCACCGGGCCATCCAGGCGCTGCAGGTTGCAGTTGATGACGAAGCACAGATTGTCCAGCTGCTCGCGGCCGCCCAGGGCGATCGCGCCCAGGCTCTCCGGCTCGTCGCACTCGCCGTCGCCCATGAAGCACCACACCTTGCGGTCGGACTTCGGCAGCAGCTCACGGTGCTCCAGGTACTTGAAAAAGCGCGCCTGGTAGATCGCGCTGATCGGGCCAAGGCCCATGGACACCGTCGGCGTCTGCCAGAAGTCCGGCATCAGCCAGGGATGCGGATACGAGCTGATGCCGCGGCCGTCGACCTCCATGCGGAAATGGTCGAGCTGGTCCTCGCTGATCCGGCCTTCGAGGAAGGCGCGGGCGTAGACGCCGGTCGCGGAGTGGCCCTGGATGTAGAGCAGGTCACCGGGGTGCTGCTCGTTGGGGGCGCGCCAGAAATGGTTGAAGCCGACGTCGTAGAGCGTTGCCGAGCTGGCAAAGCTGGCGATGTGACCGCCCAGCTCGCCGGGCTTGCGATTGGCGCGGACCACCATGGCCATGGCGTTCCAGCGCAGGATGCAGCGGATCTTCCACTCCAGCGCGGCATCGCCCGGCATCCCCGGCTGCATATGCGGCGGGATGGTGTTGATGTACTCGGTGGTCGGCTGGAACGGCAGCATGGCCCCGGCACGGCGCGAGACCTCGACCATGCGTTCGAGCAGCTGATGCGCGCGGTCGGCGCCATCGTGCTGCAGCACGGCACTCATTGCCTCGACCCATTCCTGAGTCTCGGCCGGATCGACGTCGGCGTCGAGGATGTCTTGCAGCGGATTCATGGCGCCTCCCGGTGGCGTGATCCCGCGCCGCTTTCGTGCGGTGGCGTCGGGCAATGAAGTCAAGCTGCGAGTCTAGCGCAGCGGCCGCACCGGACGCTGCCGTATCGGCCGGCGTGAATACGATTGCAGGGCGTGCCCCTCCGGTCCTCGGCCTGAGCCCGGGCGCGCTGCGGCCGTGGCAGGCAGCGCCCCCGCCTGCCCGAGGCTGTCAGGGACCTGCGCTTGCTGTGGGTCAGCGCGCGTAGCTGGCGTCGCGAGCAGCGACCCGCATGGCTTCCAGCTGTTCGGCCTCGCTGCTGTCGCCCTGCCGGTAGTACGGCGGCATCGCCAGCGGCTCGCCGCTGCGGTCGAACACCGCCCAGAACTCCGAGCGTCCGCCGAGCAGGGTGCTGCACTGGCTGACCACCATCCGGCTCATCGCCGGCGCCGGGTCACGCTCGCCGATGATCGGCTCATCGCGAACCTTGACCCATACGCCACCGAGCCCGAGGCGTGCGTAGTCGTCCATCAGCGCATTGGCGAACTCCAGCTGCCCGCAGGTCCTGCGGCAGTCGTGGCCGGTGAGGACCATCAGCAGCGGGCCCTGCTCCGGACGGTTGAGCATCGGCCGCACCATCCGCGCGCACTGCCGCGCTTCATCGACCTGCTGCTGTTCGCGCTCGGCGCGCAAGGCAGCGGCGCGTTCGAGCGACTTGTTGTAGGCCTCGGCGGCGTTCGGGTCGGGCTCGAAGTCCTGAGGGCGACCTTCGGCATTGCGCGCAGCATCGCGCAGGAACAGGGTGAGGAAGGAAACAGCCAGAATCGGCAGGACCACGATCCAGACCCAGATGCGCAGACGCGAGTAGGATTTCATGCGGCAGAATCGCGTCAATGATGGCTGCTGAGTGTAGGGCTGCAGCGCGCGGGCGGCCACAGCCTCATCGCCGGGCCGCGCACGGCACGGTGCATTCAGCGCGACGCGTAGAGCTGCCGGGCCACGGCCTCCAGCAGGCCGCCGCGGGCATCGCGAAGCGCGGCCAGTTCAGCGCCTTGCCAATCCATCCGCAGGCGGCCGTCAAGCAGCAGGACGACGCGGTCGGCGCAGCGCTCGGCCAGCTCCAGGGCGTGGGTGGTGAGCAGGACGCTGGCGCCATTCGCGACCCGCTCGCGGAGCACGTCCTGAAGGATCCAGCTGGCCTGCGGGTCGAGGCCGTTGAGCACTTCGTCGAGAACGATCAGCGCCGGATCACCCAACAGCGCCTGCAGCGCCGCCAGCTTTTGCCGCGTGCCGAGCGAGTATTCGGCGATCGGTCGTGCAAGCCAGGCGGCCAGCTGCAGCCGCTCGGCCAGGCCCAGCGCGGCGGCCAGATCCTCAGGCGTGCCGCGCAGGCTGGCCAGCAGCTCCAGGGTCTGCCGACCGCTCAGCTCGGCCGGCAGGCGCTCGGGCGGCGGAGCGAAGCCGAGTGCGCGGCGCGCGTGCAGCGGCTTGCGGTTGATCGGCCAGCCAGCGATCACCACCTGCCCGGAACGCACCGCCAGCATGCCGCCGATGAGCTGCAGCAGGGTGCTCTTGCCGGCGCCGTTGGGGCCGATCAGGGCCAGCCACTGGCCGCGTGGCAGAACCAGGTCGATGCCGCGGAGCACGGCCGCCTGCCCGTGATAGCCGGCCTCCACCGCATGCAGTTCCAGCGCGTTGCTCATCGCAGGCTGCGCCACAACAGGTGACCACACTGCAGCGCGAAGAGCAGCGGCAGCAGGGGCGGCAGGGCCTGGCTGCAGCCGGCCAGCAGGGCCGCGTGCACGGCCAGCACCAGGGCTGCCCGGCGCGGCGTGCGACGCTCGGCGGCGCAGGCAAGCAAGGACAGGCAGGCCAGCATCAGGCAGGCCAGCCACAGCAGCTGGAAGGCCGGTGGGGCTGCGAACAGCCAGAGCAGGGTTGCACACAGCGTTCCACCAACAGACAGGATCAGGCCGGGGAGCAACAGGGCGCGGCCTACCCAGCGTCGCGCTGCAATGCCCTCGGCGGCCAGCCAGCCATGGGCCGCGGCAAACACCCCGAGCATGCGTCGCCAAGCGCTGGCGAGCAGGGCCAGGGCGAGCAGGCATAGCGCGACGCCCAGCATCAGCGCCGGGCCGCGCGGTACCAGCAACCACAGCGCGATCAGCGGTGCCACGCTGCGCGGGGCCAGCGCGCTGCCGGCACACTGCCGCTGCCAGCGCCACAGGCTGCCGCGGCCGCGCGGGAGGAAGGGCGAATGCCGGCGCAGGCGGCGTCGCTGTGGCAGGCGCCAGCCAGCGCTGGTAGCGCCGAGCAGGCTGCCGGCAAGCGTGGCCAACAGGGCGGCGGCGATCAGCGGTGAGGAGCCGTCCAGCCAGGCCAGCAGCAGGGTCAGACCCAGCGCCTGGAGCGCGAAGCGCCCGCCGCTGCGCCAGGCGCGATAGGCAAGGCGCTGGATCTGCGGCAGCGGCTGCGCGGCCAGCCAGTCACCGCGCCATCGATCAAGCAGGCGGCGCTGCGCCGCGCGCTGGTCGAGCGCTGCCAGCATGAGCAGGCCAGCAAAACCGATATCAGGACGCGACTGCGCCAGCGCCAGCAGCCCCTGCAGGGACTCGCGTTGCGCTGCCAGTACCCAGAAGGCGAGCGCCGCAGCGGTGGCCATGGCCAGGCCGTGGAAAGCGGTTTGCGCAGGCGTGGCGCGCCAGGCAGTGAGCCGGTTGGCAAGGCGCTGCTGATCGACGAGCAGCAGCAGATTGGCGGAGGCGGCAGTCACCGGCTTCAGGACCGGCGATGCGCGGCAAAGTTCAGCGGGCGGTCCGATCTTCGCGACCGCATCCGGCGCTGCCGGTAGCATGGCGGGATGGAAACCCTCCCACCGCTGGCGCTCTACATCCACATCCCCTGGTGCGTGAAGAAGTGCCCGTACTGCGACTTCAACTCGCACGGGCAGAAGGGCGCCCTGCCGCAGGCCGAGTACGTGGACGCCCTGCTCGCCGACCTTGAGCAGGACCTGCCCCTGGTCTGGGGCCGCCCGGTCACCAGCATCTTCTTCGGCGGCGGCACGCCCTCGCTGTTCGGCGCGGACCGCATCGCTGCGATTCTCGATGGCGTGGCCGCCCGCATCCGCCTGCGGCCGGGACTGGAGGTGACCCTGGAGACCAACCCGGGAACGGCCGAGTTCGATCGCTTCGAGGGCTACCGCGATGCCGGGGTGAACCGGATCAGTTTCGGCATCCAGAGTTTCGACGATGGCTGCCTGGCCCGGCTCGGACGCATCCATGACAGCAGCCAGGCCGAGCGCGCGGTCAAGCTGGCCCAGGATGCCGGCCTCGACAACCTCAACCTCGACCTGATGTACGCCCTGCCGGGCCAGGATCTCGCCATGGCGGAACGGGATGTTGAGCAGGCCATCGCCCTGTCGCCGGCGCATATCAGCCACTACCAGCTGACCCTCGAACCGAACACCCTGTTCCACGCAAGGCCGCCATCGGGCCTGCCCGACGAGGACCATGCCTGGGACATGCAGGAGCGCTGCCAGGCCCGACTTGCCGAAGCAGGCTTCGCCCAGTACGAGGTCTCGGCCTATGCCCGCGAGGGCCGGCAGTGCCAGCACAACCTCAACTACTGGCGCTTCGGCGACTATCTGGGCATCGGCGCCGGCGCCCACGGCAAGCTGAGCCTGCCGGCCGAGCGGCGCATCCTGCGCCGCTGGAAGCGAAAACACCCGGACGAGTACCTGCGCAGCGCCGGCAGCGCCGCATCGATCGGCGGCGACGAGGTGCTGGCGGACGCCCAGCTGCCTTTCGAATTCATGCTCAATGCCCTGCGCCTGCAGGAAGGATTCACCCTGAGCCTGTTCGAGCAGCGCACCGGGCTGCAGCGCGAGGCGATCCTGCCCACCCTGCGCTCGGGGATGATCCGCGGCTGGTTCGCCGCTGATGGCGATCACTGGCAGTCCACCCTGCTTGGGGCACGCTTCCTCAATGACGTGATGGCGTCATTCCTGCCCGACTGATCGACCGCCCCGGAGGACCGCCATGCTCGACTCCCAGCGTGTGACCTGTCCGTGGTGCGGTGAGCGCTTCGAGACCTTTGTCGACGAGTCCGAAGGCGCTGCCCAGTACGTCGAGGACTGCCCGGTCTGCTGCCGGCCGATCGCCATGCACAGCGATGGCCAGGGCGGGGTCGACGTCGAGCGCGAGTAGCGCTGCGCCGCGCGTAGGTCGCTGCCGCGGCGGCGGTGCCGGCCGCTCAGCGTCCGGGAATCCGCGCGGCGCGCGCCCAGCCCAACACATGCACTTCCCGCGCTCCGCCGCGCAGCAGGCAGCGCGCCGCTTCGTTGACCGTGCTGGCGGTGGTGACCACATCGTCGATCAGCAGCAGGCATTGGCCACGCACCGCGGGGTCGGCGATGAAAGCGCCGCGCAGGTTGCGCCGCCGATGCGCGGCGTCGAGGCCGGTCTGTGGCGCGGTGTCGCGCTGGCGCTGCAGCCAGCTGCCCTGCAGCGGCGCGGGCAGGGCATTGCGCAGCGGGCGCAGCAGTTCCAGCACCTGGTTGTAGCCGCGCTGACGCAGCCGCGCCCGGGCCAGCGGCATCGGAATCACCGCGTCGATGCGCGGCGCCGGCAGCAAGGCCGGCAGACGCTCGCCCATCAGGGTCGAGAGCAGCCGGCCGGCGCCTAGCTGGCCGCTGAACTTCAGCGCGCCCAGCCAGCGGTCCACCGGGTCGGCATAGTGGAACAGCACGCGCATGCTGGCTGGCGGGGGCGGGCGGCGCAGGCAGCGCCCGCACAGGCCCTGGTCGTCGGCATCGGGCAAGGGCAGCGCGCAGCGCCGGCAGGCCGCGCCGGCAAACGGCAGCTCGTCGCGACAGCCGCCACACAGGCCCTTGGCCGCGTCCATTCCGCAGGCAAGACAAGGCTGCGGCAGGGCGCCGTCCAGCGCGCCGCGAAGGATCCGACGCCACGCAATGCCCTCGCTCAAGTTGACAGGCCCCCCTCAGGTTTCCAGACTCTCGGCTCCGCGCGGCCCCCGCCGCGCGCCGAGCTGCATCGCAAGGATATTCATGGCCACCCCCCTGCGTCACGACTGGAGCCGCACCGAAGTGCAGGCGCTGTTCGACCTGCCCCTGCCTGAGCTGCTGTTCCGCGCCCAGATCGCCCATCGCGAGCATTTCGATCCGGCCGAGGTGCAGGTCTCCACCCTGCTCTCGATCAAGACCGGCGGCTGCCCCGAGGACTGCGCCTACTGTCCGCAGGCGGCGCGCTATGACACCGGGCTGAAGGCGCACAAGCTGCTCAGCGTCGAGGAAGTCACCGAGCGCGCCAGCGCGGCCAAGGCGGCTGGTGCGACGCGCTTCTGCATGGGCGCGGCGTGGCGCGCGCCCAAGGATCGCGATGTCGAGAAGGTCGCCGAACTGGTCCGCGCGGTGAACGCGCTGGGCCTTGAGACCTGCGCCACCCTCGGCATGCTCAGTCCTGAACAGGCCGTTACCCTGAAGGATGCCGGCCTTGCCTACTACAACCACAATCTGGACACCGCGCCGGAGTTCTACGGCGAGGTCATCCATACCCGCGACTACCAGGATCGCCTCGACACCCTTGGCAACGTGCGCAGCGCCGGGATGAAGACCTGCTGCGGCGGCATTGTCGGCATGGGCGAGAGCCGCGCGCAGCGCGCCGGCCTGCTGCAGACCCTGGCCTGCCTGCCCGAGCACCCACAGTCGGTGCCGATCAATCGTCTGGTTCAAGTTGAGGGCACGCCGCTGCACGGAACCGCCGAGCTGGACCCGATCGAGTTCGTGCGCACTGTCGCCGTCGCGAGGATCCTGATGCCGGCCTCGATGGTGCGTCTGTCGGCCGGCCGCGAGACGATGAGCGACGAGCTGCAGGCGCTGTGTTTCTCGGCCGGCGCCAACTCGATCTTCTACGGCGAGAAGCTGCTCACCACCGGCAACCCGGACACCGAGAAGGACCTCGCCCTGTTCGCCCGCCTCGGGCTGCGCCCGATGGCCCTGGTCGAAGAGTCGAAGACCGTCCACGCCAGCATCGAGCGCGACAGCCCGGTCGCAGCGTGAGCGAGCGGCCGGCGCTGCGCCAGCGGCTGGCCGCCGAAGACGCCGCGCTGCGCACGGCCTCGCGCTGGCGCGCGCTGCGCCGCTGGCAGCCGCTGTCATCGCCCCGGGCCTTGCGCGACGGCCAGCCGCTGACCCTGTTCTGCGAGAACGACTACCTGGGCCTTGCCGGCCACCAGGCCCTGCGCGAGGCAGCCATCGCCTGCATTCAGGCCGATGGCGTCGGCGCCCGCTCGGCGCATCTGATCGCCGGCCATCATCCCGAACACGCAGCGCTGGAGGAGGAGATCGCCGACTGGCTGGGGCGTGAGCGCGCCCTGCTGTTCGGTTCCGGCTATCTGGCCAACCTCGGCATCCTGCAGGGCCTGCTCGGGGCCGGCGACGTCTGCGTCCAGGACAAGCTCAACCATGCCTGCCTGCTGGACGGCGCGCGGCTTTCGGGGGCCCTGCTGCGACGCTATCCGCATGCCGACAGCGAGGCCGCCGCGCGCCAGCTGGCGGCCAGCGCCGAGGCCCCGGCCCTTCTCGCCACCGACGGCGTGTTCAGCATGGACGGTGACCTGGCCCCGCTGCCCGCGCTGTCCGCCCTGTGCCAGCGCGAGGGCGCCCTGCTCCTGGTCGACGATGCGCATGCCGCCGGCGTGCTCGGCGAGCAGGGCCGCGGCAGCGCCAGCCACTGCGGGCTGCCGGCCGCTGCGGTCGACCTGCACATGCTGACCCTGGGCAAGGCTTTCGGCTGCCACGGCGCCCTGGTCGCCGGCGATGCCGAGCTGATCGACGCCCTGCTGCAGCGCGCGCGGAGCTACCTGTTCGCGACCGCCCTGCCGCCGGCCATCGCCGCTGCGGCGCGCGCGGCACTGCGGCTGGTCCGCGGTGAGGAAGGCGCGACCCGACGCGAGCGGCTGGCCGGGCTGATTGCGCGCTTCACCCGGGGCGCCGCCGAGCTGGGCCTGCCGATGCTGGCAAGTCCCACCGCAATCCAGCCCCTGCTGCTGGGCGAGGACGCGGCCGCGCTGGCGGCCTCCGAGGCGCTGGCCGCGCGCGGCTTTGGCGTGGTGGCGATCCGCCCGCCGACCGTGCCGGAGGGCGGCGCGCGACTGCGCATCGCGCTTTCCGCGGCGCATTCGACTGAACAGGTTGATGCGTTGTTGGAGGCGCTGGCGGTGACCTGCGGTGGGCTGCATCGATGAGCGATTCGCTGTACATCGAAGTCCGCGGAGACGGCCCAGCGCTGGTCATGCTGCACGGCTGGGCGATGCACGGCGGCATCTTCGCTGGCCTTGCCGATCGCCTGGCCACGCAGCACACCCTGTACCTGGTTGACCTGCCCGGCCACGGTCACAGCCCGGCGCGAGAGGGCGCGCTGGACATCGACGCCCTGCTCGACCAGCTCGGCGAGCGCCTGCCGCCCGCGGCCTGGCTGGGCTGGTCGCTCGGCGGGCTGATTGGCATGCGCGCCGCGCTGCGCCCGGCGAGCCGGGTGAATGCGCTGATTGCGCTGTGCGCCTCGCCGCGCTTCGTGCG
>CAYGMG010000124.1:0-11684 GCA_964350895.1 uncultured Lysobacter sp. | reverse complement strand
TACTTTCGATTTGTCCGTTACAGTCCACTAGTGTCCTGTCCCGGAAGTACATCGCAGAATTCGCTCGGTCTGCGCCGCCGATGCTGCGTTCCTCGTCGTCACCATAGCGCTGCTATGCCTCCTTCCCGCGCCTTGCCTCGACGACGCATCCGCGTCGCGACTTCAACAACCTACTTCCGGAACAGGACACCAGTCAGGCTCGGCACGAAGTGTTTCCAGCGGCCGCTGAACAGGTCGATTGATCGAATCAGGACGCAGGCAGAGACGAGGCGTGCTTGGGGGTGGGGAGGCGCGTCGTGGGCGCGAAGCAGACGTTTGCGCCCTCATTCGCCGGTGAGGTCGAGTCGATTCAATAGGTGTCTACCCGGGCGCGGGCAGGGAGCGCTGGCCGACTGCGGCTGGCAGGCCGCGATCTGAAATCCGTAAAGCGCAAAAGAAAAGCCCCCGGAAGCTCGGGGGAACGTGCTTCCGGGGGCTCAAGCTACTGCCCCGATTACCGTAATCTGCAAGCCCCGAACTGACTTGGGAGTGTCGAGCAATGGATTCCGGTGCTTGAAAGGCTACGACTGCGGGAATTAAGAGCCCGTTAAAGCATCGACTGGGATTCGTTAAGACGCGTCCCGTGGCCGGGAGCCCGGCCCGAAATGCTTTTGAATCAATCGCTTGCTCGAACGTCGGCCTGGATCAGCGCGGAGTCGCCCGGCGCGCGGCGGGCTTTGGGCCCTTGCGTCGCTGTCGGCGCAGGGCGCCGTCGATATAGTCGACGATGGCGCCGGCGACATCCTCACCGGTTGCGCCTTCGATGCCCTCAAGACCCGGCGATGAATTGACCTCGAGCACCAGCGGGCCGCGCCGCGAGCGCAGCAGGTCTACGCCGGCCACGTTCAGGCCCAGCACCCGGGCTGCGCGGATCGCGGTATCGACTTCGGCCTCGCTGAGCGAAACCGCCTTGGCGGTGCCGCCGCGATGCAGGTTGGAGCGGAACTCGCCCTTCTTGGCCTGGCGACGCATCGCGGCGACCACCTTGCCGCCGACCACGAAGCAGCGGACGTCGGCGCCCTTGGCCTCGCCGATGAACTCCTGGACCAGGAAGTTGGCGTACAGGCCGCGGAAGGCCTCGATCACGCTGCGCGAGGATGAGGCGCGCTCGGCAAGGATCACCCCGGTGCCCTGGGTGCCTTCGTTGAGCTTGATCACGTGCGGCGGCGCGCCGAGCATGGCCAACAGGTCATTGGTGTCGTCCGGGTTGTCGCCGAACACCGTGCTCGGCAGGCCGATGCCTTCGCGGGCGAGGATCTGGTGCGAGCGCAGCTTGTCGCGCGCACGCAAGATGGCGTCGGACGGATTGGGCGTGAACACGCCCATCATTTCCATCTGCCGCAGCACTGCCGTGCCATAGAAGGTCACCGAGGCGCCGATGCGCGGAATCACCGCGTCGTAGCCGGATAGCGGGCGGCCCTTGTAGTGCAGGGCGAAGTTGCCCGGTTCGATGCGCATGTAGCAGCGCAGCGGGTCGAGCACGCGGACCGAATGGCCGCGCGCGCGCGCCGCGTCGATCAAACGTTCGGTGGAGTAGAGACGGGTGTTGCGCGAGAGAATCGCGAGCTTCATGGCAGGGCCGGATCGCTGGTGCCGGCGCGGCTGCCGGCGGCTCGGGCGCCGCTGCGCCGCGGCCGTCAGTGTATCAAGCCAGCGGCCGCCTCGACGCCCTGCCGCGCTCGCCCTGGAGGAAGGATCCAGCCGGATCGACGACCCAGCGGCCGGCCACCGCGGTGCGCCCCAGCAGCATAGGAAACAGCATCTCGCGGCGCTGGGTCAGATTCAGTTCGATAGGATAGCGCTGGCCGCCGATCTGCACGCCGGTACGGATGAAGATGCGCAGCGAACGCTTGCCGCCGCTGTCGGTAACCTCACGGCGATCGACCACCGGCGCGCGGCAGTCACGCATGCGTGCCCGGCGGCTGGGGCGGATGCCGAAGCGCACCCACTCGACGCCGTCTTCGGTCTCGGTCTCGCTGTACTCGACATGTAGAGCCGAGCTGCGCGCCCCGGTATCGACCTTGGCCCGGATCGCCACCAGGCCCAGATCAGGCAAGGCCAGCCATTCGCGCCAGCCAAGCGTGGCGAGGCGCAGGGAGGGTGTCTCGGGATCGGCCTTGGCGGCCGGCGCTGTCGCGGAAGAGGATGTCTTCACCGGCTGCCGGGAAGTGGAGCGGGTGATGGGAATCGAACCCACGCTAGCAGCTTGGGAAGCTGCAGTTCTACCATTGAACTACACCCGCATGGCTGGCGCGATGATAGCCAGCCCGCTGCCCGCCCGCAATCAAGGAGCGCCCACATGGAAGTCATCGTCAACGGCCGTCCGGTCGAGCTTGAACAGCCCGCCACCCTGCATGCCCTGCTCGACCTGCTCGGGCATGCCGAGCGTCGGGTCGCGGTCGAGGTCAACAGGGAGATCGTGCCGCGCAGCCAGCACGCCAGCTTCCAGCTCAGCCCGGGGGACCGGGTCGAACTGGTGCATGCGATGGGCGGCGGCTGAGGGTGCGCTTTGCTGCGCGGCCGGCGGCGAAAGCGCTGGCCTGCGGGGAAACATCATGTTAGCGCGGCGATCGGCTTCGTCAGCTGCGCGACGGCGGAGCACCGATCACTCCTTGGCGGCGCTGGCAGAGCGCGCCGCCAGCCTGACCTGGTCGCGACCGCTCGACTTGGCTTCATAGAGCGCCGCGTCGGCAAGCTCGAAGAGCTGCTCGATACGGCTGATCTCGCCGCCGCGCACCGAGGCCACACCGATGCTCACGGTCAGCGCCGGCACGTCCTCGCGGCTGATCGTGGCGACCGCCTGACGCAGGCGCTGGCCCAGCCCGAGCGCCGCCGGGCCATCGGCCTCCGGCAGCAGCACGGCGAACTCCTCGCCACCCCAGCGCGAAAGCAGGGTGCCGGCACGCAAGGTGGTCTGCAGCGCACCGGCCACGGCGACCAGGGCGGCATCACCGACGGCGTGGCCATGCTCGTCATTGGTCCGCTTGAAGTGATCGATGTCGACCAGCAGCAGGGCCAGCAGGCTGCGCCGGCGGCGCGCGTCCTGCCAGTGCTGTTCAAAGCGCTGCATGAAGTCGCGACGGTTTGAGATTCCGGTGAGCGGGTCGGTTGCGGCGGCGCGGGCCAGCTGCTCGGCGCGCTCGGCGAGTTCCTCGTGCGCCCGCGACAGCGCCTCGCGGCTGGCGATCAGGTCGCGATTGACCTCGGTCAGCCGACGCTGCATGCGTCGGCTCTCGCGATAGCGGAAGGCGAGCAAGGCGATGATCACCGCCAGTGCGCCGATCACCGTCACCGCACGCCAGCGCCGGGTGACCTCCTCCGACAGGCGCAGGGTCTGGATCTCGTTGTCACGCTCGAGCAGCTCGATCTTGCGCTGGCTCTCCTGAGCGCGGTACTCGGACTCGACCACGGCCAGCCGCCGGTTCATCTCCAGACTGGCAATCTGCTCCTGCACGGCCAGGCTTTCCTGGGCCAGGGTCAGGGCGTTCTCCTTCTGGCCCATCTCGCGCAGCACCGGAATCATGTTCAGGTAGGTCGAAAGCAGCTGCGGCTGGTTGTCGCCGCTGCGATACACCGGAAGGATCGCGTCCCAGTAGCGCATCGCATCGTCGAAGCGGCGCTCGCGCACCGCGACCTCGGCGAGCATCTTGCGGTAGTCGGCCAGCGAGCCGTGCTGGTTGATGCGGTCGGCGATGCGTTCGCCGGCGAGCAGGACTTCAGCTGCCTCGTCCAGGCGGCCAAGTCCGAGCAGGGCGCGTCCGCGCTCCAGCCCCGCGTAGACCCGACCCGGATCGCTGTCCATGCGCTCGGCCAGCTGCTCGCTTTGCATGGCGATGGCCAGCGCCTCGCCGTGCGCGCCGGACAGGTTCACCACCCGCGACAGGCTGCCAAGCAAGGGCGCCTCGCGCGAGGGATCGGCCAGCCGATGCGCCTCGGCAAGCCCAGCGCCAAGGAACCTGCGCGCGCTGCGGTAGTCGCGCAGCCCGGCGTACAGCAGGCCGAGGTAGTGGTAGGTGCGGTCGATCTCGCCCGGCGCGCCGGCCTGCTGCAGGCGCAGGCTTTCGTTCAGCGCTTCCAGCGAGGCCGAATACTCGCCCTGATTGAGCCGGACCAGGCCGATGTGGGTGAGCGCGCGGGCGATGCCCTCCTGGTCCTGCATCTGGCGGTACAGCTTGAGCGCGCGCTCGAGCCCGGTCTGCGCGCTGCTGAAGTCACCCTGGCGACGGTCGAGCAGGGCGATGTCCTGCTCGGCGCCGGCTACCGCCGGCAGGTCCTCGGCCTTTGCCGCGCGGGACAGGATGTTCTGGTAGTGGCGTCGCGCGTCCTCGTAGCGCCCGCGCCGGAAGGCGATCTGGGCACGCACCCGGTCCACAGCGTCGATCGCGCCAGCGCCGGCGCCTACCGCCAGCACCTCGGCCTCGGCGAGCACCAGGTCGACGGTCTGGTAGTCACCGCTGGCGGCGAGCCGCTCGGCTTCGGCCAGCCGCGAGGCCAGCCGGCCCTGCGGATCGGCCTCCTGCAGGCGTCCGACGTTCTCCAGCAAGGGTGATTCCGGGGGATCGACCGCCGCGCCGGTGCCGGCGACAAGCAGCAGGCCGACGGCGCACAGCAGGCGAATGGCGGAGCTGGGGTTCACGTGCTGGGGGCAGGTCGGCTAAGGGCGATGGCGCAGCATAGCGCAGGGTTGCTCGGCCCGATCCGTGCCCCGCATGGCCTGCTCGGTCCATAATCAAGGAATGAATACTTCTAGCCCCCTCCACGACCCGCTCGTCATCGCCGGGCGCAGCTACCGCTCGCGCCTTCTGACCGGAACCGGCAAGTTCAAGGATTTCGAGGAAACCCGCCGGGCCACCGACGCCGCCGGCGCCGAGATCGTCACCGTGGCCATCCGCCGCACCAATATCGGCCAGGAGCCAGGCGAGCCGAACCTGCTCGACGCCCTGCCGCCGGATCGCTTCACCCTGCTGCCGAACACCGCTGGCTGCTATACCGCCGACGACGCCATCCGCACCTGCCGCTTGGCCCGCGAGCTGCTCGATGGCCACAAGCTGGTGAAACTCGAAGTATTGGGCGATGCGCGCACCCTGTTCCCGGACGTGGTGCAGACCCTGAGCGCCGCCGAAGTACTGGTCAAGGAAGGCTTCGAGGTCATGGTCTACACCTCGGACGACCCCATCCTGGCCAAGCGCCTCGAAGAGATCGGCTGCGTGGCGGTGATGCCGCTGGCCGCGCCGATCGGCTCCGGTCTCGGCATCCAGAACCGCTACAACCTGCTGGAGATCGTCGAGAACGCCAAGGTTCCGATCCTGGTCGATGCCGGCGTCGGCACCGCCTCGGACGCGGCCATCGCCATGGAGCTGGGCTGCGACGGCGTGCTGATGAACACGGCGATTGCCGGCGCGCGCGATCCAGTGCTGATGGCCAGCGCCATGCGCAAGGCGATCGAAGCCGGCCGCGAGGCCTTTCTTGCCGGCCGCATTCCGCGCAAGCGCTACGCCAGCGCCTCGTCGCCGGTCGAGGGCGTGATCGGATGAGCGAAGCGCCGGAGCACACAGCCAGCAAGGACGCGCCGCGCCACCGCCCGATCCGCAGCTTCGTGCTCCGCCAAGGCCGGCTGACCCCGGCCCAGCAGCGCGCCTTCGATGAGCACTGGGCACGCTACGGCCGCGAGCTGGCCGGCGCCCCGCTTTGCTGGAACGATGTGTTCGGCCGTGAGGCGCCGCGCGTGCTGGAGATCGGCTTCGGCAACGGCGAGGCCCTGCGCTGGGCAGCCAACCGCCATCCGGACTGGGACTTCATCGGCATCGAGGTGCACCGCCCGGGCGTCGGTCGCCTGCTCAACGGGCTGGCCGAGGACGGCCGCGACAATGCCCGCCTGTACTGCCATGATGCGGTTGAGGTGCTGCAGCAGGACATCGCGCCCGGCAGCCTCGACGAAGTGCGGATCTGGTTTCCCGACCCTTGGCACAAGAAACGCCACAACAAGCGGCGACTCGTGCAGCCGGACTTCATCGCCCTGCTCGGCAGCCGGATCCGCGCCGGCGGCCGCCTGCATCTGGCCACCGACTGGCAGGCGTACGCCGAGCACATGCACGAAGTGATGGATGCCAGCCCGGACTTCAGCAACGAAGCCGGGGCCGGTCAGGCATCGCCGCGCCCGGAGACCCGCCCGCAGACCCATTTCGAGACCCGCGGCCAGCGGCTCGGACACGGAGTCTGGGATCTTCTTTACCGCAAGCAAGACCGCAGCTGAGCCATGGACGGCGCGTTCGGCCTCTCCGTCGACATGCTGATGGTGCTGGGCCTGGTGGTCTTCACCATGGTCATGTTCACCTGGGAGAAGCTGCGCGCCGACGTCACCGCCCTGCTGGTCCTGGTGATCCTCGGCCTGTCCGGACTGGTACCCGCCGACCAGCTGTTCAACGGCTTTTCCGGCAACGCGGTGATCAG
Source organism: uncultured Lysobacter sp. (assembly GCA_964350895.1). GTDB lineage: Bacteria > Pseudomonadota > Gammaproteobacteria > Xanthomonadales > Xanthomonadaceae > Pseudomarimonas. Next base: position 5,195 of record CAYGMG010000124.1, on the reverse strand, counting down.
CGTGATGGCGACGATGATCCTCGGCGCCGGCCTTGATCGCGCTGGCGTCCTCAATCGCATGGCGATCTTCCTGTTGCGCATCTCCGGCGGCGTCGAGCGCCGCCTGGTGCTGAGCAGTTCGGCGCTCGCCGGCCTGCTTTCCGGCTTCATGCAGAACCCGGCGGTGACCGCGCTGTTCCTGCCGGTCGCCTCGCGTCTGTCGACCCGCACCGGCGTGCCGCTGAGCCGTATGCTGTTGCCGATCGCCGCCTGCGTGATCATGGGCGGCGGCCTGTCGATGGTCGGCAACTCGCCGCTGATCCTGCTCAACGACCTGATCGAGTCAGCCAACCGCAACCTGCCCTCGGGCGTGGCCACCCTGCGCCCGCTGGAGATGTTCGCGCCGCTGCCGGTGGGCATCGCCCTGCTCGCCCTGGGCCTGATCTACTTCGCCCTGTTCGGCCGACGCTTTTTCGGCGGCGCCGAGGACAAGTCAGTGGCGCCAGGCCGCACCGAGAGCTACTTCGCCCGCACCTATGGCATCGAGGGCGAAGTGTTCGAACTGACCGTCACCGCCGAGAGCCCGCTGGTCGGCATGTCGGTCGGCGAGGCGGAGGCCAACCCTGCGGCGCCCCTGCTGCTGGCGCTGAAGTCGGGCAACGAGTCGCGGCTGTCGCCGCCGGTCGACAGCATGGTCTGGGTCGGCAGCGTGCTCGGCGTGATGGGCCGCCGCGAGGACGTTGCCGACTACGCGCAGAACAACCTGTTGCGCATGAGCCCGCGGCTGCGCCACTTCGGCGACCTGTTCAACCCGGCACGCGCCGGCATCTCAGAAGCCGTGGTGCCACCGACTTCACCCTGGATAGGCCAGTCCTCCAGCGAGCTGCAGCTGCGCAAACGCCTCGGCGTGTCCCTGCTGGCCATCAACCGCGGCTCCGAGGTGTTCCGCGAAGAGGTCCGCGACGTCGATATCCGCGCCGGCGACCTGCTGGTCTTCCACAGCATCTGGCGCGACCTGGCTCTGGCCGCGGAAAGCCGCGACTTCGTGGTGGTGACCGACTACCCCAAGGAGGAGCAGCGCCCGCACAAACTGCTGCACGCGGCGATCATCTTCGCCGGCGCGGTGCTTTTGACCCTGTCCGGCGAGGTCGCTGTGCCGGTGGCCCTGATGACCGGCGTCGTCGCCATGCTGCTGGCCGGCGTGCTGACCATGGACGAGGCCTACTCGGCGGTCAGCTGGAAGACCGTGTTCATCATGGCCGCCCTGATCCCGCTGGGCTGGGCGATGGACTCGTCGGGCGCCGCCGGCTGGATTGCCGCCGAGCTGTTCGAGCGCTTCGGCGATCTGCCGCGCTGGGTCCTGCACCTGGTGATCGGCATACTTACCACCCTGTTCGGCCTGGTGGTCAGCAATGTCGGGGCCACCGTTATCATGGTGCCGATGGCAATCAACCTGGCCATCTCGCATGGCGACGCACCGTTGAGTTATGCGCTGATCGTCGCCCTGTGCGCCTCCAACAACTTCATCAGCGCCTCGAATCCGGTGCTGTCGATGGTCACCGGGCCCGGCGGCTATCGCGGGCTGGACCTGCTGCGCATCGGCGGCCCGCTGTGCCTGCTCTACATCGCCGTGGTGGTGACGGTGATCGGCCTGCTCTATCCCTGAAGCCAGACCTGGCCGTCACGCACTTCAACAGGCACCGCCTTGAGACTGGCACCGCGACAGGGGCCGAGCACGCAGCGGCCATCGTCCAGCGCGAAACTGGCGCCATGCGCGGCGCAGATCAGCAGCTCGTTCTCGATCAGGAAGCGACCCGGCGCCCAGCTCAACGAGCGACCCGCGTGGGGACAGATGTTCAGGTAGGCGACAGCTCCCTCGGCCTGCCGTCCGACGATCAGCGAAGCCGGCCCATCGTCAAGCTGGGCAACGATTTCGGTCACGCCCGTAGCGGGCAATGCGTCGAGCCGACAGAGCGGCGAGGCGGATGGCGAGGTCACTTGTGATACTCCGTCAGGGTCCCGATACTGGGAATCCGGTGCCAAATCGCCGGAAAGTGTGCCACGAGGAGACTGGATTGAAAGCAAGCCTGTTATTTCGGATGGGACGTCCCCGACACCCCCTGCTGCGCATCGCGCTGGGCGCGGTTGCCCTGAGCCTGCTGGCGCTGGCCTCGGTGTTCGTGATGGCGATGGCGGGCGCGATCCTGCTCGGCTGGCTGGTCCGCCGCGCCTATCTGCGCCTGAGCGGCTCGCGCCCGGCAAGCGCGGCGCCCCGCCAACCTTCCGCCGACGTGCTCGAAGGCGAGTACCGAGTCGTCCGCCAGCGCTCGGAGCTGCTCCCGCGCTGACGGCGGCCCGCTGACCGGCGCGGCGCCGGCCAGCCTGCACATCCCCCTGCCGTTTCCTCCGATGCCCGTGTAGGGTGTGCTCGCCGCCCAGGCGGCGACCCCCTACCTTCCGGAGTGGCCATGAGTTTCCTCAGCGAGTTCAAGACCTTCGCCATGCGTGGCAATGTCGTCGACCTGGCGGTCGGCGTGGTGATCGGCGCGGCATTCGGCAAGATCGTCTCGGCCCTGGTCGACGGCATCGTGATGCCGCCGATTGGCCTGCTGATCGGTGGCGTCAATTTTTCAGATCTGGCGGTCACCTTGAAGGAGGCCCAGCTGGCCGCCGACGGCAGCATCGCCCAGGCCGCAGTGACCCTGAACTACGGCGCCTTCCTGCAGACCTGCTTCGACTTCCTGATCATCGCCTTCGCGATTTTCATGGTGATCAAGGGCATGAACTCGCTCAAGCGCAAGGAAGAGGCCAAGCCGGCGGCACCGCCCGCGCCGAGCAACGAAGAGAAGCTGCTTGCCGAGATCCGCGATCTGCTGAAGGCGCGGCAACCGGAGTAAGCCAGCGAAAAGGGCGCCTTGCGGCGCCCTTTTCGGATGCGTTGGACAGGGCGCCCGCTGGCCGCCCGCGCGCCTACTTGGCGGCGAGCAGGGCCTCGGTCATGTCCAGCATGCGGTTGGAGAAGCCCCACTCGTTGTCATACCAACTCAGCACCTTGACGAAGGTGCCACCGGTGACCTTGGTCAGGGTGCTGTCGTAGATCGAGCTGCGGGCGTCGTGGTTGAAGTCGCAGGACACCAGCGGCTTGCTGTTGATGCCGAGGATGCCCTTGAGCGAGCCGTTGGCGGCCTCGGTGACCGCGGCGTCGATCTCTTCCTTGCTGGTCGCGCGCGCCGCGGTGAAGCACAGGTCGACGACCGACACGTTGATGGTCGGCACGCGCATGGCAAAGCCATCCAGCTTGCCGTTCAGCTCGGGCAGGACGAGGCCGACCGCAGCGGCGGCGCCGGTCTTGGTCGGGATCTGGCTCATGGTTGCCGAACGCGCCCGGCGCAGGTCGCTGTGGAAGACGTCGGTCAGGACCTGGTCGTTGGTGTAGGCGTGGATGGTGGTCATCAGGCCGTGGACGATGCCGACCTTCTCGTGCAGCACCTTGGCCAGCGGCGCCAGGCAGTTGGTGGTGCAAGAGGCATTGGAAATCACCTCGTGTCTGGCGCTCAGCTGGTCGTGGTTGACCCCGTAGACGAAGGTGCCGTCGACATCGCTGCCGCCCGGGGCGGAGATGATCACCTTCTTGGCGCCGCCGGCGATGTGCGCACCGGCCTTGGCCTTGGAGGTAAACAGCCCGGTGCACTCGAGGACCACGTCGACGCCGAGCGATCCCCAGGGCAGCTTGGCCGGGTCGCGCTCGGCGAACACCTTGATCCGGTCACCCTTGACCACCAGGTCGCCGCCGTCCACCGACACCTCGTGCGGGAACCTGCCGTGGGCGGTGTCGTACTGGGTCAGGTGGGCATTGGTCTCGGCATCGCCGAGATCATTCACCGCGACCACCTCGATGGCGCCGTTGCGGCCGGATTCGTAGAGCGCGCGCAGCACGTTGCGACCGATGCGGCCGTAGCCATTGATGGCGACCTTGATTGCCATGGGCGGAAAACTCCTTCGCTGGGGAACCGGTGGGCCCGCGCAGCGCGGCGTGCGTGGCGGCGGGGCAGACCCGGAATTGTAGCAAGCAGATTCCCCACCCTGCGGCGCCCACCCGGCAAACGCTACCATGCGCGGCCATGAGCACACCTGCAGACCCTCCCGCCGACCAAGCTGCCAAAATCGGGGCCGCCGTGGCCGCCCTGCGCCGCGGCGAGTGCATCGGACTGCCCACCGAAACCGTCTACGGGCTGGCCGCGGACGCCCGCGACCCGCGGGCGGTCGCGAGGATCTTCGCGCTCAAGAAGCGCCCTGCCGACCACCCGGTGATCGTCCATCTGCCGCTTGGCGCGCGGCTTTCCGAGTACGCCGCCGAGGTGCCGGAAATCGCCCGCGCCCTAGCCCGCGCTTTCTGGCCCGGGCCGCTGACCTTGATCCTGCGCCGCGCCGACTGGGTCACCGACATCATCACTGGCGGGCAGAATACGGTCGGTCTGCGGATGCCCGCACATCCCGTGGCCCAGGCAGTGCTCCAGCAGTTCGGCCATGGCCTTGCCGCGCCCTCGGCCAACCGCTTCGGACGGATCAGCCCGACCCGCGCCGAACATGTGCGGGCCGAGTTCGGCGCCGCCCTGCCGATCGTGCTCGACGGCGGCGACAGCGAGGTCGGCATCGAAAGCACCATTATCGATCTAGCCCATGGCGCGCCACGCATCCTGCGCCCGGGGATGATCAGCCGGAGCGCGATCGAATCGGTGATCGGGCCGCTGGACGACGACCCGGCCAAGCCAGCCCCGCGGGTCTCCGGCGCGCTGGACAAGCACTACGCGCCGCGCGCGCCGCTGCGCCTGCTGCCAAGGTCGCTACTGGCGGCACCCGGTGCGGCGCGGGTGCTGGCGCTTGGCGCGCTTCCCGCGGATTGCGAAGGCATCGCCCTGCCGCCCGATCCGCCGGCCTACGCGCATGCGCTGTATGCCTCGCTGCGCGAGCTGGATGGCGAGGACGGCCGCGAGATCCGCGTCGAGCAGCTGCCCGATGATCCGGCCTGGGACGCCCTGCGTGATCGCCTGCGGCGAGCGGCCGCGGGCAGCGGCGAGGGCTGACCTTCGGTCGCGGGAACTCGGCGACCTGTTTGGGCCGCAAAGTGTGCGTTCGCCCTGGCCGGCGAATGGGACCTTTCTTCTTGCAAGCAAGATCAACAGCGTTTCGATCTGCCCTGCGGGCAGCCCGAGTCA